>NZ_JBOZWY010000002.1:0-256621 GCF_050864915.1 Candidatus Cardinium hertigii | reverse complement strand
GGTTTTAAAACCTTATATTTAACTATTAACTACATGAGCAGAAAGTGGACCATGCCTATTCATAATTGGAGTGAGGCTATAGCACATTTTTTAATTAAATTTGAACATAGAATTTAAAACACATAAAAATATTTTACACAGTTAAATGGACAGACCTATTTGGGATCGTAAATAAATCGTAAATAACAGGTTAGATGATTTACAACATTTTTTTTAAAAATTACTCTTAAACTGGTTAATATTTTGCCTGAAAGACAAGTATAGAAAAAAAAGAATATTAACTCTAAATATGATAAAAAAAATAGATATTAATCCTTAAATTGACGCGTATGCTTATAAAGAAAGACTCAAATTTGGAAATAGAATTTAACAAACCTAAAGAATAATTTATACTCTTATTTTATTAAAACTATATTTATTGCATCTTTTAAAAGTATCGCAAAATTTACCGATATCAATATTTATATTTTTAATGAATGATATATTATCAACAAAACCGTCATCTATATGCTGTGCAAATCTGTTTTTTATATCACATATTGTTGTATAAAATAAATCACCACATTTTAGTAATCTTGTATTAGCTAATATTTTATATAAACATTCATCATAGACATGAATATTTTCAGATCTAATAGTATTTTTTATACTAGTGTACTGTTCAGAAAAATTTTTTAATGAATAGTTAAAGCGTACTAAATGGTCCTTTTTATCTTGATCAGTTTTTAAATTCTCAGCAATTTTTTTATATATATCGATTGCTTTAACCATAGAACTCACTATATCTATAACTTTTGTATAGTTTTGGCTTACAAAGTTGATAAACTCCTTACGATTTTTATACTCTGACCTTAGTGACCCAGCAGAAATATATGTAGTCCTCGTGCTTGAAGAACTGTCAAGGGAACTGCTTCGGGAAGTCACACAGGAATCAGTATGTAAACTGACACACGATGATTCCGGATTGGTAACATTATCTTTAAATGTATCTTTAATCAAATTATTAGGTGAACTTAGTATGTTTTTTAAACATTCATGAAATGAATCAATTTTACTGTCACATGATTTCATCATTTTATTAAACTCTTTTGACCTTTGAGAGTTACATCTATCCACCAATAATGCTTCATTAGAACCCAAATATGACAATAAACTACTTAATTCACGTGCAAGCGTTACTTCATCAAAACCATTATCAATAGTAAACATATTACAGTCCAATAATCTATTGTGGCTATTAATCTGTATCATACAAGAAGTTAATGATGTAATAGAACTAATCAAAAAATTTGTACATATTTTGAGTTTTTCTTCCACTTTTTTAGTATCATTTTCAATATCTTTAACAGAACTTATAAAAGCAAGAATAGATTCCTTTGATTTTTCTATATCATATGTGTATGCTTTATATTCCTGGCTAACCATATAATCATTATAAATTTTATTATGATAAATTTGATCATTCTCGCTTGTATACTTCATTTTATTTGAAACTTGGGATTTACATAAAAGATTAGAATAATTTTTATTTTGAGATTCATAACCTGAACAAATTTTATCAAAATTGTCAAAACTAATTCTAGAATCTAAGGGAATAGATGAGTAAATACCAGAAATAGAAAGTGCTTCTAACGAAGTAGTAACAGAATTACATTTAGGGGTGGAACAGAACGTATCTTTACAATCATTCATACCTAATACTGATCCGTTAGAGTTACATGCGGTTACAAGCATTATATTGCAATAAAATAAAAAGTATAAAAATTTTTTAATATTAATGTTAGACATAGTTTTTAATATTTAGTCATAATAAGCTTAATAAATTTATTAAGCTTATAGCTTTTATTATTTTATTATTTATACTTGTAAAAATTTATATTCAGGCTTATCTATAATAGTGAAGACATCCTGTACTGCAAATACATAGATTGAGTTTAGGAGATAAATACTTTAGATACATCGTTTATTTCCTATTTATTTATGTTTATCACATATAATAGTAGATTATTTAATACTATAGTTTTACTAACTATATGTTGAAACGACGCATTTTAACTTTGGGTTTATTATACCACCTTAGGAAAATAAAATGAGTATCAAAATTTTATATTATTTGCATAATATAAAATTATTTAATAAGATAATAATTTATTAATCATATATTTTTTATTTTTATTTTATTGCTTTTTTTACTTCCTTATTTAATATAATTTTTGGTATATTATTTTTATATAAATGTTTATTGATAATTCTTTTAAAGAAGTATACCTAACTTTGTGGACATTTTATGTCAGCACAAGAATTAAAAAAACTTAAATTAAAAACACTTTTTACACAAATATAATCTTTTTTATTTTCTAATACAATAGTATCTCTCACATTTACATTTAATTTTACATCATACGTCAGTCGTACGTTTGTATTATAACGTGAGTTTTGGATTAGATAGTTTTTTTATTATTGATTATCAGATATGTATTAAAGATACATAATATATATACAATTGGCGTTCTGTCGCATCTGTATTTGATTTTGTATAGTTCTCCCCCATGTCTTCAAATTGGATATTATGCGGCCATAAGTTAGCACAAGTTTCTCAAAAGTAGATGCTTGTCTTTTAGCTCCGATTAATTGTCCTTTTTGAATGATTCTAATATTTTCTATCCCTTTTATAGTAATTGCAGCAGCATGGAAACTTTTAAACCCTAGCATGGGTTTGATCCGTTTTTTAATGAATCTATGATCTTGTTCAACTCTATTATTTAAGTATTTGTTTTGAAATATTTGAATCTTCTGATCTTGATCTAGTTCTGTATTTAACACATCAAGTGCAGCTTTATTACTACCGCTTTTGTCAACTACCACTTTGGATGGAGTGTTATTATCTTTGATAGCCTTACGAAAAAAAGAAAGAGCTGCAGACTTGTCTCTACGTTCACTTAGAAAAAAATCAACTGTATCTCCTAACGATCTACTGCTCTATATAAATAAATCCACTTACCATTTAGTTTGACGTAAGTTTCATCCATTCTCCAGCTACTACCAACTGGTCGTTTTCTGTTTCTTACTTCTTGATCTATGAGAGGAATGAACTTAATGACCCACCTTTGTAAAGTAGAATGATCAATCTTTTCGCCTCTCATACGCATCATCTCTTCTAAGTCTCTATAGCTTAAAGAAAAACGACATTTCATATACACAAATAGAAGGATTAACTCTGCTGATGAACAAAATCCTTTAAAATAGGGTACTAATCTTGGAGTAATAGCGAACATCGATACTAAGTTTCAAATAAAAACTCAAATTTAATGCTTTTTTCAAACAAATGCGACAGAACCCTATAAAAAGCCAAGATCACTATTTTGCAAAAACAGCGGCGTCACTAAAGCCCAAACAGCCTCTAAACTGACGCAAAAAAGCAAGGTGGTTTTCAGAAAATAAGCGTAAATCATCAATTTGGTAGAGGAGCATGGTGATCCGTTCTATCCCCATTCCAAAGGCAAAGCCACTATATTGTTCCGGATCGACTTGGCAATTGGTCAAAACATTCGGATCGATCATACCTGCACCCAATATTTCTACCCAACCAGCGTATTTACATACCGTACATCCCTTGCCTTGGCACAATCTACAATGTATATCTACCTCTGCACTGGGCTCTGTAAAAGGGAAATAAGAGGCCCTAAAACGTAGCTTAGTAGCCTCACCAAACATTGCTTCTACAAAATGATAGATGGTACCCTTTAGGTCGCTAAAGGTCACAGCTGTGTCTATGTACATGCCATCCACTTGATGAAAAAAACAATGGGATCGTGCAGAAATAGCCTCGTTTCTAAAGACACGTCCCACTGCAATAGATCGGATAGGAGGGCTTTGGGCCGTACAGGTTGAAATCTGTACAGAAGTGGTGTGGGTACGCAACAACTGAGCTGGATTAAGTTGTAAAAAGAATGTGTCCTGCAGATCACGGGCCGGGTGGTTTTCAGGGAAGTTTAATGCACCAAAGTTGTGCCAGTCCCCTACAATTTCTGATCCCTCTGCGAGATTAAAGCCCATACGCTGGAATATAGAGATAATCTTGTTTTGAACAATGGTTAAAGGATGTAGACTACCTATTGCCGCACCAAAAGCAGGAAGAGTTACATCAACTGGTTGCTGTATAGCTGGTGGAGGAACCACTTCTAGTGCGCTTGCTGCACTTTTAAATTTCTTCTCTGCTTCATTTTTTAACCCATTTAATGCTGGACCTATTGCTTTTTTTGCTGCAATAGGGAGCTGCTTGAAGGTTTCAAATAGATGGGCAATACAGCCCTTTTTACCAATAAAATCTTGCCGAAAACGTTCTAATCCTGCTTTATCTTCAATAAATGTAGTGTTCATTTTTTCCCGTAGTCGGGCAATGTCATCCATCATCATATTGTAATTACCATTTATATGCTAGGCCAACCATAAGGTTGAATTTTTGATCCGGATATCCGGTGTAAGCAATATCTGTACGATTGAGCAGATTATTAAGCATTAAAAATGCTACAAACTTTTTAAAAATAAAATAATCAATACCTACAGAAAGGTTGATGCGCATGGGGATTTGCATGGACTTAGCATTTATATCTTTTACAGTAGTTGCACCATTTAGATGTAGCTTACTGGTTAATAAAATTTTTGAATGGGGAATATAGGTGAAGATCGGTTTTAATTTGTATCTTGGTTTATCATACCACCAGGTAAGTGCGGATCTACTCTCAACATATGGGTAACAGGTTCCTTTGATGGTTAGATGATACTTTGGCAGACGATAGTCAACCAGTCCTATTACTTTTACCAGCTTATAATCCTGTGGATGATAAGCTAATCTAACCTGATTCTGCTGATCCTTGACGATTCTAGATTGGTTTTTAAGTTGCCGATAGGCTATATCGAAGCGATAAGAAAGATTAGTTCGAATGATCCCTTTGCTGCCACCATATAATTTGAAGTATTGATGGGGATGAGATAGCTGCCAATTGGAAGCTATAAAAGGATTTTTAGCTACTACATCATGTAGGTGCAATGGCACTACACTGCCGCCTACGCCCATACCTTGTATGCCTATATAAGGGGCAACCCAAGTGGCTATCTGATACCCTATTTTGACCATAGGATAAAGATCAAAATTAGGTATTCCTACCGGAACCAGATCATTATGGTAAGCCATCCTTAACCGCACTTTTAGCTGCATGGCCTTATATAACTGTAGACAAAGGCTAGGCGTGACCGAAAAAATAAACCGTGTCTGTGACGCTGTACCGTTTACATAGCGGGCTATAGCATCGTAGCTAGCTATTTTAAAAAACCAATTGTCGAACCGTTTAACCCATTTATAGTCGAGGGTACATAGCTTTTCATTTATATTTTTATTTTTATAATCAGTTACTTTTATATTTACTTGCCCATCTTGAATAGAAGATTCGCTAGCTTGTTTAACCAATAAGGCTATCTTACCTTGATGTAGCATACAGCTGAGGCCACTATAGTTGTGCCAAGCAGGCTGATAATTTAAATGGGGCTGGAAGCGCCATGACCCAACGTCATACCTGCCTTGTAAAGTAAACGAACCTTCTTTTGAATTTTTGCGCCATAACGATGGAACAAAAGCCAAGTTAGTCGACCAAATACCTTTCGCGAAAAGATAGTAGTCTAATCCAACCGCTAGGTAAGGGAGCAATGATGTAGAAATACCTATTTTGCAATAGTGGTGAAAAGAAGAACATGTTTCTTTCTGCTTTAAACAAAAAGGAAGGTATAATTGGGGGGCAGGATCAAATAATATAGCTGTTGGTTTTAATTCATTTAGGGTTTTTAAAGGTTTATTCAGCTGTTTTATAGTGGGTGTAGGCGCTTTGAAAAATAGCCTTTGCTCCTGGGCTACTCTATTCTTTTTTTGTTTTTCAATGACAAACTCAGCATCCTTTATCGCGCCTGCTTTCGTTTCCGCATGAGATAGTGGGGCAAAGATCGAAAAAAATAAAGCGATAAATAGCCAGGTGTATTGCATTTTAATGGTTTCTTAAAGAAAATAGGCCGACAGTAGTTTACTAGACGTATTATACGGTTTATACGGTACTGACTAGCATGCAATAGTAAAAAATAATAGTTCTATATTTAACTACATTAAAGTTATAAATTATTTTTAGGTATAAAAATATAGCCCATACATTAGGAGCAACCTAGCCATTTGATTTGCTATCGCTACGATTCACTTTTTATCAAAAGATTTTTAGTGCATAATGGGGCTAGTCAGAATAAAAAATCTCGTTTACAATTCCAAGAACAGCCCATAGCCCTATTAGTACGATTACACCAGCTAGTGTAATCCATACAGACTGCGTACGATAGCTTACTTTAAGATTCATTTGTTTATCCCAACTGGTTATTTTATGCTTTAATAAGTTCTCATATGCCCTGTAATCAGATAATAATAGGGTTGCGTAGCTTATCAACGGGCCTATGAACGGGATAAATAAGATAAATAGTTTTTTTTTGTGAATCAGGATCTCACGCTTGAATGTCTCTCTGAAATTAAGAGAACGACCTGTTACATGTAGTATTTTTATACCAAAAAGTTTTTTCCCAAATGTATTACCAATACAAGCCATCAGTATAGCATTGCACATAAACTGTAGAAGATGTAGAACCGATAGGAATAGAGGCACTATGCAAACAATAAAGAATAAAAAAAATAATTCTTTATCCTTATCAACACCGGCATCAACTACAGAAGGACCACAAGCAGACGGGGCGTTTTTTATTGCATATTTTTGGAGTAGATATCCTATAACCAATGTAATTAAAAGTATTATATAGACAAACAAAGCGCTATCGAGCATCCTTGCTGCGTATCTGCGCCATGCATGTCCAGCTGTTATTTTTTCAGGTTCAATATAATTGGTTTTTTGCATAAAAGTTTTATTTTTAAAGCTTTCCTGCGCTAAACTGGGTTTCTAAACCGATAACTCCAGGGCCTACCCAGGCTGCTAATCAAGTTAATAATAAGCTAATATAGGGAAAAAACAGTAGCCCGTAATCCTTAAAAAATCTCCATAAATAAATATACAAATACATTAAGCTATTCAATAAATTATAAAGCAGCGCATTGAAAATAAAAAGATAGCCTATACCCTATCTAAAAAACATCAGCCATCCTGAAAAAGCTTATGCTAAAACCACATTTACCATTTTATTAGGCACCACTACTACATTTTTGATTACCCCACCTGCGATCCATTTTTGGATCACCTCATGGGCCAATACTGCCTCTTCTATAGCCATAGATGAAGCATTGTAATCAAAAACCATTTTGGTGCGCAGCTTACCATTGACTGCAATACCATACTCAAAGCTCTTTTCTACCAAATAGGTTTCATTCCAAATAGGAAAAGACACTTCTGTAATGCTACTGGTCTTTCCTATAATTTCCCATAGCTCAGCAGCCATATAAGGGGTAAAAGGTTCCAACAATACAATAAAATCCTCTACCACAGATTGGGTTACCTTTTCAAAAGTAGAGAGCCTATTGAGACCAATCATTAAACTACTTATAGCCGTATTAAAAGAATATTTTTTAATGGATTCTGTTACCTTTTTAATGGTTTGATGCAATATTTTAACCATTTCTTGATTAGGAGGTAGCACAGTAGTGGTCCAAGATGCTTTTGCATGATGTACAAAACGCCATACTTTATTTAGAAAACGAAAGACCCCTTCTATACCGGATAAGTCCCATGGTTTAGATTGTTCCAATGGTCCTAAAAACATCAAATACAGTCGCAAAGCATCAGCACCATATTGGGTAATTACACCATCTGGGTCAACTACATTGTATTTAGACTTAGACATTTTTTCCATTTTCCCCCCACATATATACTTACCTTCCTCTAATAGGAAATGCGCATCGGCAAACTCAGAACGCCAATTTTTTAAGGCTTCTAAGTCTAAAACATTTTTTTTGACAAATACTGTTGGAATATATATACGTACCACATCATATTGTGCTATAAGCCCCGCACTGACCAATACATTTTCATCTTTTAAACGATATACTATTGCGGTACACTTCTGAATGATGCCTTGATGGAGTAATTTCGGAAATGGTTCATTGATATGAATATGACCTAAATCATATAGTAATTTGATCCAGAAGCGTGCATAAAGGAGATGACCTGTTGCATGTTCTGCACCACCTATATAGAAGTCTACCCCTTTCCAATAGGCTTCTTTTTCCTTGCTTAAAAAAGTTTCCCGATTGTGGGGATCCATATAGCGCAAAAAATACCAACTAGAACCTGCCCAACCTGGCATGGTATGCAGATCTAAAGGATATCCTTCCGGTGTAGACCAATGCAAGGCATTGGCCAATGGCGGTGCACCAGATGGGTTTGGTTTATAACTACTTACCTCTGGCAACAAAAGGGGAAGCTGCTCCTGCGAAAGGGCATAAGGAAGCCCATCTTCTTTATAGTATATTGGAAAAGGCTCTCCCCAATAACGTTGGCGACTAAAGATAGGATCCTGTAGTCTATAGTTCACTTTAGATTCACCAATTTTATTTTGGATAAGTTTTTCCATAACTTTTTCAGCCGCTTCTGGTACAGAAAGGCCATTTAGAAAATCAGAATTAATCATCTTTCCTTCAGCTGCTTCATATGGACCATCTTCTATCAGTAAGGCACTTTCTATCACAGGTAACGTCAGTAAATCAAAAGATTGCGCAAATATATAATCCCGTCTATCATGTGCAGGGACCCCCATAATAGCTCCTTTACCATAGCTGGGTAATACATAATCTGCCACCCAGATAGGCAATGGGGCACCTGTAAAGGGATGTATGACACAAGTGCCAACAAATAGACCACTTAAAAAGGTAGTTTCTGCAACACGGCTTCGATCTGAACGATTTTTGGATTGCTCGATATAAGCAATAAGTGCTATATCAGCTGTTTGATTTGCCATAGCACTCACCCAAGGATGCTCAGGCGCTAAGGCAATAAAACAAACACCAAAAATGGTCTCAGGTCTAGTAGTAAAAACGGTAATGGTCTCTCCTTTTTGCCCTTGTACCCTAAAGGTAATCTCTGCACCTTGAGACTTCCCCAACCAATTCCGCTGCATTTCCTTGGTAGAAAGGGGCCAATCTAACCCGTCTAAATCTATTAGCAAACGCTCTGCATAGGCGGTCATACGCAAACTCCACTGTTTCATTTTTTTCCGTGTCACTGGATAACCTCCTCTTTCAGAAAAACCATCCTTGACTTCTTCATTGGCCAAAACAGTACCTAAAGCTTCACACCAGTTTACCATGCTATCTTTTAAATAGGCCAAGCGATAATGCAACAGTTGAACTTGTTTTTCTGTCTCAGAAAATGCATTCCATTCCTTAGCTGAAAAAATAGGAGTATGGTCGTCACAAGCAGCTTGCACTTTGGTATTACCATGATCAACAAATTCTTGAATAAGGGTATGTATAGGAGCAGCCTTTTGTGTAGCAATATTGTACCAGCTATTGAACATTTCTAAGAATATCCACTGTGTCCATTTATAATATTCAGGCTCACTAGTATTTACTGATTTATCCCAATCAAAGTCCAAGGCAATTTGTTTGAGTTGTACGATATATTTTTCTATATTTTTTGCAGTGGTAACAGCAGGATGTTGGCCGGTTTGAATGGCATGTTGTTCAGCAGGAAGGCCAAAAGCATCAAATCCCATTGGATTCATAACGTGGTATCCACTATGCTTATAATACCGAGATAATATATCTGAAGCAACATACCCCATATAGTGGCCTACATGGAGTCCTGATCCTGAAGGATAAGGGAACATATTCAATATATAATAGTTGGGTAAATCGTTGGTAGTAAGGGACCTATCTGCTGTAACAGATTTTTGTTCCTTCCATTTATTTTGCCATTTTTGTTCTATCTCGGTAAAAATATAGGGTTGCATATATAAAATATGGTTGGGTAATCGGTAAAACGAATAATAGACTGGTATAGTCCGCTACACTTGTATCAAGGTGTAACAAAGGCTTAATCTGAAAAATAAAACAGCTTTTTTAGATTTTGGCTTTTAAATAGCAATTTAACTTAAAATTAATAAGAAAACATTATACTGGACGCAAAAATCAGACAAATTTTTATAAAAATTTGTCTGATTTGTTAAGTCTTCTCTTGAAGTTGTCCCCATATAACATATGTTACTTTGATCCGTTAAACTTAAATAATATAGTGGACCGAAAAAACTGGACAGAAAATGAGATAATTTGTTTCGTATTTTAGTAGTTTTATTGTTTCACAATCGAGTTTATCAAATGGGAAGAAAAAAGGATCTTATCAATAAAATAGCTGATATTTATAAGGATCATCTATAATACGGATACCGATAAAAGATAAAGCACATGGTTATTTACTAGATAAGTATTGGTTTTCCTCTGGTCAGACCAGGCGTCTTTATGTACCTAAATCAAATCAGGTTTGGAGCGGGAATATAACTTATATTAAAACTAATAATGGATTTATCTATTTTGCAGCTATAATAGACTGGCATAGTAAGGCTATATTGAGCTATAAAGTCTCCAACAGTATGGATACAACCCTTGTAACAGATATCTTAGAAGAAGCTCTTAGTAAATATCCTGCTCCAGAGTACTTTAATAGCGATCACGGAAGTCAATATACCAGTCATAGTCACATACAATTGTTAAAAAAGTATGGTATTAAAATATCAATGAATGGGAAAGGTAGAAGTATTGATAATGTAGTTATAGAACGTTTTTTAGAACAATAAAATATAACTGCTTGTTTATAAATGACTTCAAAAATATTAAAGAAATTAAACAGGGCATTAACGATTACATGCATAAATATAATTACAACAGATTCCATTCTAGCATTAAATATCAGAAACCTATGAACCTCTATCTTAAACATGTAAAAAATCAATACGCTAAAAGCGGAACAACACGGAAACAAAATTTATAAAACTTTGTCCAGTTTTTTCGAGCCACTATAATATATCTTTACTGTAACAACCTATACGAATTACACAACTTAGCTTACCGACCAGATGCATAAAGTGGCTGTATATCGAAAAATTAAGTAATTCAGAATCATAGCAGATAAAAATCCAACTTAATATGTGCAAAATAGCTGGTTTTTTTCAGAAAAAAGACGTAACATTGTGTGGTATTATGGGTTTTATCGCCAAGGCTTACCTGTAGCGGTAAACTTCATAAAAGGGCCCATAGCTCAGTCGGTTAGAGCATCTGACTCATAATCAGCAGGTCCCAGGTTCAAGTCCTGGTGGGCCCACATCATTTATCTTTCTTATTGCAATCATAGCTTGCCTTAACGCATCAATTGCCTAGTTCGTTCATACAATCAAGTCTTAATACTAGCTATCCTCTTCTACTGTGTTTTCCGATATATATACCTATGCGCCCATTGCCATTTATGACAGTGGTGTAGGTGGTTTAACCATTGCTAAGGCAATCCAAGCAATCTTACCACAAGAATCTATTCATTATATCGCAGATACTAAAAATTTACCTTATGGTGACAAAACATCGCTAGCATTATGTGGCTATGTTGCACAAGTAGTAAATTTTTGCCTAAGTAAACGGTATAAACTACTGGTCATTGCATGTAATACAGCCACTGCTGCCGCAGATTATTTTATGCCCAACTATCTTAAAACAATAGGGCATAAAATGGGTATCATCAATGTAGTTGATCCAGTAGTCAGATACATCGATGGAATTAATCGCTATAACCAGATAGGTCTTATAGGCACAAAATATACTGTATCATATGGCATTTATGCAAAACGATTTCGAACCACTGGCATAACGCTTACTTCTCTGGCCACGCCGCTACTAGTGCCTATGGTAGAGGCCTCTTTCAATGGAAAATCAGTAGATCATCTTTTATTAGATGGTTATTTAAACCAAATCGTTTCCCCAAACTTAGATGCACTGATTCCAGCTTGTACACATTATATATTTTTAGAACAAGCCTTAAAATTTTTTTTAAAGAAACATTTTTCAAAAGAGATTGAACTGATCGATCCAGCAAAACTTACTGCATTAGCGGTCCAGCAACTTTTAAGTATACATCATCTTTTAAACAAAACAAAAAAAAGATTTCCTGACTGCTTTATGGCAACCGAGTTAACCCCATCTTTTAAAAATGCTAGTGACAAACTATTTGGACAAAAAGCTATAGCTATCAATCTATCGGATTATACAGCATTCATAAACCTTACATCACTCTGTTGATGGTGTCATATGTTTGTAATTGAGTTGGATTTAGATTATATTGAAAGCCAGTAACCTATCTCTATTGGTCTAATAACCGTAACTAAATCAGACAAACAATTGCTTCCACTTAAAAAATATGTTTTTATTTAAAATTTCTATTTGCATAACTTTTTTACTCTTTACGGTCAGTTGCGATTCTAATAGACTCCCTCAAAATGATAGTACAAATTTCCACCAAGATCATACCAAGCCATTAATAATTTTGTTTCATGGGTTAGGTGCGGATGCTTCCTCTTTTAGTATGCTTAAAAAACAGCTTGAACAAACTTTTCCTACTGCTTCTGTAGTTGCTTTGACTAGTATACCGAAGAAGAAGACTGCCCTATATTCCATAAAAGAGCAAGGTAATAAATGCTTCACAGACCTTGCAAATAGCATAGATAACCTACAGAATAGGCCTACATTACTAATAGGTCATAGCCAAGGTGGTCTTCGTGCGTATAGTATGTTTGATCAGTATAAAAATACGTTAAATGTAAAAGGCATTATTACACTAGCTACGCCATGGGAAGGAACGCCTATCCTTGACACAATTGAGAGACTTAACCAACTTGATACAATCATCAAGGTCAAAAACGGGGCATTGTATTTACAATACTTTACACCGCCTGTTTTGAATGATATGCACATACTATCCTGTAGCATGGGCCAGCCTAGCAACTGGATTGAAGAAGAGCTTGTGCGCAGGCTAGAAAATTTGGTAGTATCAGAGGTAATTGCTGGATGCTACGATTTAAAACCAGGAAGTATGTTTTTAAACTCGATTCAGGATGCACTTTCTGAAGAAGAAGTGCCTATACTAGCTATAGGAGGAGGTCTAAGTGACTTTAAAATTTTTCTACCTAAAGAAAGTAGCTATGAGAGTAGCTATGATTTTAAATACCTCAATAGAGCATGGACTAGAATTATAGTTGGCGAAACAGATCTTGATCTTAAAGACAAACATGATATGATTGTACCGCTCTATAGTCAGCTTGCATCGCATATTACAAACAAAGAAAATTTCACAAGAAAGATTATTGAAGATGCCCTTCATGATCAAATTTTAAACGAATTCCCTATTGAAGGGGCTAACAGTATATTATGTCATCCTAGTATGGTAAAAGAGGTAATTCAGTTTGGGAAAGATATCTTCTACAGTAGACCCTCTACGAAATTATAGGAACTAGTTGTATAATTAGTCGCCCCTGAAGTATTATATTAGAGTTGAATTATATCAATATTCCATTTGATAACCAGTTTAAAAAATAAATTACTATATAAAATTTATCTTATATTAAGTTCGATATACTAACTGAACAATAAATTATTCTGTATGTCAATAGATTATATATTCTTTGTTGATAAAATACTTGTTTAGTATATGTTAATGTTAATCAGTTCATTAATTCTAACCATTTGTAAATCAGGCGAATAAATATTTATATGATTTTATAAGAGATACTGTCCATTTTATTTTATTTCGTCTATACTTTGCAAAGTTTTATACAAGACCACTAAAAAACTGGTTATTTATCTATAAAAATTTAACATATTTTTAATAGTTTTTAAATTGATTAACAAATAATTATATGGTATTTCAGGGCCGACTACTTAAGCGCATCAAAAGGGAAAGTATTACACTTTTTGCGCATTGGAATATGATAAACGCATGTCCAAAAAGAGCCGTATGAAGCGAGAGTTTCACGTATGGTTCTGTGAGCACCTGAGGAGAAATCCTCGGATGACTCGATTCTACTGAACTAAATTTTATAACCTTTTTTTCCCATTTCATAAACTCCATTATGAAACAATAAAACTAGTATAATACGAAACAAATTATCTCATTTGCTCTTCAGTTTTTTCAGGCCACTATACTTTTGGTGCGTCACATCTTGTTTATCTGTTGAAGCCCTCAAATAAGCTAAAATTTTGCATGTGTTATCTTTTAACATAAATTATACTGTAAGACTTAACATTTTGTAATATTGTTATAAGGTATATAATATACCCAAAATGATAAATATTTAACGTTCGTTTTCAGTTATACAAAGTATAGCAGGAATAGCTATGTTAGATTCTTTTTTAGAAGTATAGACATACTATAATCCTAAAAGTTATTATATTGAAGGACATGATTGATAGCCCTTCTGTATCCCTATGGTAACTTCAAAGTTTTTAAGTCCCAAAAAAGACGTAGCTTTTCGTAAGATATTTGGTAGCGAAAAACATAAAGATATTCTTATTCACTTTATCAATGATGTCCTAAATCTAAAGGACTCAGATAAGGTTGAAAAAGTTACTTTCTTATCCACGATTCAGGATCCATATTGCCTGTAAGAAAGAAAGTGTAGTAGATGTCTTATGCACAGACCAATAAGGAAAGCAAATAATTATCGAGGTGCAGGTTTCCCCCAACAAGGTTTTGAAAAAAGAGCGCAGTATTATGCCTCTAAGGCCTATTCCAGGCAACTCAACTCAGGTCAAGAATTAGGTGCTAGATACCAAGATCTTAAAGCAGTGATTTTTATAGCTATTACGGATTATGTTATATTTCCTGATAAAAAAGATTACTTATCTAATCATGTTATTCTAGACGCAAAGACCTATGAAAGAGATTTAAAAGACTTTTCATTCACTTTTATAGAGTTACCCCAATTTAATATTAGCTGTATAGAAGCACTCTCTACTATTATAGAAAAGTGGTGTTACTTTTTCAAGCATGCTCCTTCTACCAGCGAGGAAGACCTAAAAAAACTAATAGGCTCTGATTTAGTTATCCAACGCGCCTATGAAGCGTTAAATAGATTCAACTGGTCAGAAAAAGAATTGTTTACCTATGAACAAGAGATCAAGCGCATCATGGATAATCAAGCCGTAGAAGACTACATGAAACAAAAAGCTAGACAAGAGGGAGAAGAAAAAGGAAGAAAAGAGGGGATAGAAGAAGGGAGACAAGAAGGTATCCGAATAGGGGAAGAAAAGGGTAAGCTAGAGGGTGAAAAAGACAAAGCTATTTCTATAGCTAAGGCTATGCTTAAAGATGGCTTCCAATTAGATAAGGTAATGTTATTTACCGGACTATCTAAGTCTGATATTCAGTCTATTATATAGATATCTATAGTACCCTATAACATAAAAATAAAGACTCATAACCAATTTAAAATCAACTTAAAATACGGTTCTGTCGCGTCTGTGTAAAAAAGGATTAAATTGAATGCTTAGTTTAAAACTTTAGTTCTGATGTTGTCTATTACGCCCAGGTTATCGAGATATTTTAAAGGATTTTGTTCTTCACCGGAGTTAATCTTGTTATTTGTCTACATGAAATGTCGTTTTTCTTTAAGCTATAGAGATCTAGAAGAGATGATGCATATGAGAGGCGCAAAGATTGATCATTCTACTTTACAAAAGGTGGGTCATTAAGTTCATTCCACTCATAGATCAAGAAGTAAGAAAAAGAAAACGCCCAGTTGGTAGTAGCTGGAGAATGGATGAAACTTACGTCAAACTAAATAGTAAGTGGATTTATTTATATAGAGCGGTAAATCGTTATGGAGATACAGTTGATTTTTTTAAGTGCACGTAGAGACAAGTCTGCAGCTCTTTCTTTTTTTCGTAAGGCTATCAGATATAATAACACTCCATCCAAAGTGGTAGTTGACAAAAGCGGTAGTAATAAATCTGCGCTTGATGCGTTAAATACAGAACTAGATCAAGATCATAAGATTCAAATATTTCAAAACAAATACTTAAATAATAGAGTCGAACAAGATCATAGGTTTATCAAAAAACGGATTAAACCTATGCTAGGGTTTAAGAGTTTCCATGCTGCTTCCATCACTATAAAAGGAATAGAAAATATTAGAATCATTCAAAAAGGACAAATAATCGGATCTAAAAAACAGGCAGCTACTTTTGAGAACTTTGCTAAACTTATAGCCGCATAATATTAAAAATTAAAAACAAAGGGGAGAGCTATAGAAAATTAAATACAGATGCAACAAATCCCTTAACTTATTTTAAATAAATTTTAATAAATTGCTGTAGTTTATGCAAACCATGTGGTAATCGAGCAGCATGGGGTAGATTCAGGTAAACCGTTTCATGCATACTTTTTTTAAGTAGCATGATCGCCATATATCCTTTTAGTTATGTCAGAAATTATCGCTAGTCTTGACATAGGTACTAGTAAAGTTTGTGTAGTTATAGGGGCACAAAGCCAATATGATCCTAATAAACTTGACGTATTAGGTATGGGAAGTGCTGTCGCAGATGGGATTGTGCGAGGTATGATTGTGAACATTGATAAGGCAGCTATTGCGGTCAAGCAGGCCCTGGAAGCTGCAGAAGAGGACTCTGGTATAAATATTAATATCGTACATGTAAATATTTCTGGAAAACATGTAATGGGATCTTGCCATCATGGTAGCATTACAAGAGATAGCATAGAAGAAGAAATTACGGTAGAGGATATCAAAAAGCTTAGCAATGATATGTACCGTATTGTCCCCCCTTTAGGTACAGAAATTGTGCATGCTATGCCGCAGGAGTATACCATAGACTATGAAATTGTAACCCAAGATCCAGTAGGTATGTCAGGCGTAAAATTAGAGGCAAATTTTCATATCATTACAGCTAAGACCCATGCCCTTCAAAACATACATAAATGTATTAAAAAAGCGGGTGTAGAAGCAGAAATAGTCATGGCTTCTGCCCTAGCCGCTAGTTTGGCTATATTGAGTCATGAAGAGCAAGAAGCAGGCGTTTGTTTGATTGATTTCGGAAGCAGTATGATTAACATAGTGATCTTTTTTGATGCCATCATTCGGTATACCGCTACCATTCCATTAGGAGGAGATCTGATTACTTCAGATATACAACAAAGTTGTATGGTTACGGAACGGCAAGCAGAGTTACTAAAGGTAAAATTTGGTAGCATTGGATCCAATGCTTTGACGACCCAATCAGTAGTAACGATTCCAGGATTGCGCAATCGTAGACCCAAAGAGATCATTACTACTAATTTGGTTAAAATCATAGAGGCACGTGTAGAAGAAATAGGGACATTTATCCATGAAGAAATTTTGCATTCTGGTTTTTACGATAAGTTAGTAGCTGGTATCGTTGTAACAGGTGGAAGTGCCAATTTACCAGCTATACCGGCCATACTTGAGCAGGTAACTGGATTAGATACACGGTTGGGCTTTCCAGATGAGTATCTAGAAGAGGGCAGTAGCAAACAATTACGGGACCCTAGCTATGCCACTGCCATTGGATTAACGCTAGCTGGATTTAAAGCATTGGATTATAGAGAAGCCTACTATAGATCATCAAAGTCTGCCGACTTGAATTCTACGAAAAAAAATGTTAAAAAAGAAAAAAAAAGTAACTTTTCTTTTGCACGCATTCTTACCAAAACAAAAGCTTTTTTAGTAGACGATTACGATGAAAACTAATTGACAAAATAGTATCATACTGTCTAATATAACTTGTTGGAATTAAAGTATCTTATTATGTGAATTATGAAGGATATTACCTATAAATTTGATTTACCTATACACCATAAATCTATTATCAAAGTGATAGGAGTAGGTGGTGGTGGAAGCAATGCAGTGAACAATATGTATAAGCGTGGTATCAGAGATGTGTCCTTTATTGTTTGTAATACAGATGTCCAAGCGCTACAAAATAGTCCTATACCCATTAAGCTCCAAATTGGTGCAGCGCTTACAAGTGGACTAGGGGCTGGTGCCAATCCAGAAGTGGGACGTAATGCTGCATTAGAGAGTAAAGAAAGCATTCGAGAATTATTGGATGATGATACAAAAATGCTTTTTGTTACAGCTGGAATGGGTGGTGGAACCGGTACAGGTGCAGCGCCTGTTATTGCTAGTATTGCCCGTCAGCAAAGTATCTTGACAGTTGGTATCGTGACGCTACCTTTTTCATTTGAGGGGAAAAAAAAGCATTTACAAGCGCAAGAAGGCATTAATGAATTACGGAAACATTGTGATACTGTTCTTATTATATTAAATGATAAAATTCAAACCATATTAGGAGGACTCTCGATTAGTGAAGCTTTTATAGAGGCGGATAATGTGTTGACCACTGCTGCGAAAAGCATTGCTGAGATTATTACGGTACCGGGTTATGTCAATGTAGATTTTGAAGATGTTAAGACGGTAATGAAAAATGCGGGTGCAGCGGTTATGGGTTCTGGTGAAGCCAGAGGTGAAGGAAGGGCATTACAGGCTGCTGAAACGGCGCTTGCTTCTCCTTTATTAGACTATACAGATATACGGGGTGCTAAAAAAATACTCTTATCCATTGTTTCCGGACAAACAGCTGAGCTACAAATGGATGAATTAACCATTATTACCAATTATATACAGGAGCAGACGGGCAACGATGCTGAAATGATTTTTGGTCATGGTTCTGATTCGGAAATGGAAGAAAGTATTAGGGTTACAGTCATTGCTACTGGATTTAATAGAGAAGCAGACCATGCAAATCAAGAGCTGCTGGCTCCGTCTAAAGAGGAGATGAACTATACGGGGACTAAAGTGTTGCACCATCCAGCGTCCAATACGGAAATCTTGGATGCCTCCACAGAAAAGATAATAGTAGCGCCTGTTTTAAAAGCAGTTAAAAGAGGTCCCAAGCAGTCTGGAACAGCAGAAGAATCTGCTATACAGTTGCCCCTGCCTTTTGGTGTTCCTCAGGGAATAGTCTTGGAAAAAAGCTGTGCATATGGACATGTACCCACTGTAACGTCCAAACGGCGTATTGCGCCGATAAGTTGGGATGATCGCTATTTAAAAGAAGAGTTAGCAATACCTACCTATTTAAGAAAAAAAATAGTGCTTGATGCGGCAGATGCAAGCACAGAATGGATCCGCTATCGCTTAGATGATGCATTAGACCATCCTGATTTGAAAGGAGGTCATGTACCTCATGAGTAATAATAGTTATGCTAATTACAGTTCTGTCGCATTTATCGTATCTATTAAAAAGCAGATAATTTTATAGCGCTTTTTTATCATAAAAGTATAAAAAGTTGTTATTTATGTCCTTAAAAAGAGAAAAAAAGAATAAGACTTAAAAGAAATCTCTAGACAGATGCGACGAACGCGGCAGATCCTAAAACTTTGCCCGATGCTACAGTAAAAAAGGCTTAAATTTAAGCCTTTTTAGATCACATCCGTTGCTGCTCTATTTACTTACTTGTACGTTACTGGCAGGAAGAAGTTCCGCTTCATATTTTTCTTCAGCTGCTACTTTTAATTTTCCTAAAGCGCGGACCGCTACCAACCAAACTATAATCACCATTATAATGATCAGCACAATGGGGGTACGAATACTGGCAATATCTCCACCACCAAATAATGTAGACATACTGGCAATCAGTATAGATGCCAAACTCTTTCCCAAACGGGCGCCTACACCATCTACCGCTGCTTTACCACGTACTTTAGTTTCTTCATCTAGTGGAATATAGACGGCTTCTTTAGTTGGATCAAAAAGGACATACTTGACTGATTTAATCAAAACGACATTGTAAAGCCCTACTTGGACAGAGAGATACAAGGCATTGAGATGAAAACTTTTAAAAAAATCATCTAAAACAGTGCCAAAGCGCAAGAAGGTAAAAAATAAAAGCGTCATCACCAGTGCAGTTATCGGCGTAACAGATGCAGCAAAACGCCACCCTCTTTTTAGTATAGGTGTGGCAAAGAACAAAGTTACTAAAATAGAAATTACACCTACTGCAATTTGTTGGTTAGAATATATACCTGCATACAGGGCATTATCTCCTGCGATTTTTACAAATTCCTGAATCTGGGCTTTTTCTACAGCCTCAAAAAGAGCAATCACTAATCCATAACTGATTACCAATATGGAAAGCAACATCAGATACTTAGAACGTGCTAGAAACTTCATAGAGTCCACAAAGGACATTTTTACTTTTACTTTTTTAGGTTTTTCTTCCACCTGATAGTAGGCTGGATGTGCTTTTATATCTGCGGTAAAATAGTTGTATATGATCAGAATCAAAACAATAGCTATAATCACAAATTTTAAGCTTTGATCGAAATTGGTACGAACATTATCCAACTTAAGAATCAGTCCAGCCAAGATGCTACCAACGGTACCAAAAGTGCCTAAAAAGCTATAAAATCTTTTAGCTTGATTTATAGTAGTAATCTCATTGATAAAAGTCCAAAATGATACACTTAATGCAAAAGTTCCCCAAGCCTCAGCATGAATATAGAACAAAGAAATAGGCCAATGGCAAATAGCTTCCCATAGTCCTATAAAGCTCGGAAATTTTGCTTCAAGCATTTTAGAAAGATTACTTAATTGCAATATTTGTTTGTGCGGCAGTAAAAATAATAATGAAAAGGTAAAAAAAGTAAGAAAGTAAATCATGACTGCATTGAACCTACCATCTCTTCCTGTAGAACGGCTAACTTTTCCATAAAGAATGGTGAAAACAATCATACTAGGTGTAGTGGCTACTGCTTTTAACCAGTAAATGGTCGTAGCATTCGTTTCCTTAAGCATATTCATATCTTTAAGGGAACGTGTAAGGGCATAACAGAAAGATATAAGCATAAATATAAAGACCATTGGTAAAAATTTACGCAGTTCACTTTTGTGAATGGGAAATATCATTTGACATATGGTACTATTTTTTTTTTGTGTCTGCATTTTGTTTTTAATTTAGTTAAAACATATGGTATCCAATACAATTGACGTCTGCATCCATAGGATATTTTATGGTATTTTAGAAATAGAGATTATATAGTTTGCATATATTTAGTATTAAACAATTGGATACTTGCCCAAGCGTAGTGGTATAGGGGGGGGCGATATATAAAACCAAGCAGCATGGGTTGCTTATGGGCCGATAGCGTAAACGCACGAGCGATAGATTGAGTTTTATAAATTGGGGGTAAATATTGGGACAATAACTTATTAGGCGAGGGGAAAGTCAGATGTTTTGTAGAAAAGAAAAAAAATATTTTTTTCTTTTCTACAAAAGATTTTAGTAAAAAGTCAGTTGCGAGGGGGCCATCACCTGCAATAGCGGGCTTTTTAAAAATAGGTACTTTTTTCCCTAAAAAATCCACGGTATGTAGTAAAAATTAAAAAATACAACTAACTTTTTGCTGCTTTTATTTTATTCTTTTAAACTTAAAGGAACAATCATGCAAACAAAAAATATAAAAATAGAATGATCTAATACTTAAAGGTTTTTGGCGCCATACAACTTATGCTGTATCAGCTCTGCAAACCGCAACGGAAGCTCTGCACACCAATCTTTTTATTAAAGTTGGTACAATACAGCTATCCTAAAAACAAGATCAAGTAAAAAGTATAAGATAATTTTTTGCCCAAAAGGTATAACAAAAAAGACTGGCATTTGATTTAAACGCCAGCCTTTCCTATCCATTCATTAGAGGTTTATCCATCTAGTTGGTTACGACTACTTTATTAACCTCTTCAAGTTCTGCTTTATATTTTTCCTCAGCTGCTGCTTTTAATTTTCCTAAAGTACGAACAGCTAGCAACCAAAGTATAATCACAGCTATGATAATCAGCACAATGGGCGTACGAATATCCTCAATACCTCCACCACCAAATAATGTAGACATAATGGTAATCAATACAGATGCCAAACTTTTCCCCAAACGAGCACCTACACCATCTACAGCTGCTTTGCCACGCACCTTGGTTTCTTCATCTAGTGGAATATAGACTGCCTCTTTAGTAGGATCAAAAAGAACATATTTGACAGACTTAATCAAAACGACGTTATAAATACCTATTTGAACAGACATATACAAAGCGGTTATGTGAATACTTTTCAAAAATTCATCTAAAGCACTACCAAAACGAAGAAAAGTAAAAAATAAAAGTGTCATTACCAGTGCTGTTACGGGCGTTGCAGATGCGGCAAACCTCCATCCTCTTTTTAGTATAGGTGTAGCAAGAAAAAATGCTACTACAATTGCAATAATACCTACTGAAATTTGCTGTTGCGCATATATTTTTGCATAAATGGTATGGTCACCACTTATTTGTACATATTTCTGAATTTGGGCTTTTTGTACCGCTTCAAAAAGCGCGATCATTAATCCATAACCGATTACCAATATCGAAATCAATGTCAGATACCTAGACTTCGCTAAGAACCTTATAGACTCCATAAAGGACATTTTTACCTTTATTTTTTTAGGTTTTTTTTCAATTTGGTAATAGGCTGGATTAGCTTTTATATCTGAAGTAAAATAGTTGTATACGATCAAAATTAAAACAATAGCTATAATTACAAATTGTAAACTTTGATCGAAATTGGTACGAATATTTTCCAGTTTAAGAATCGATCCAGCTAGGATACTACCAATAGCACCAGATATACTTAAAAAACTATAAAAACGTTTAGCTTGATTTACACCAGTAATCTCATTTACAAAAGTCCAAAATACTACACTTAGTGCAAAAGTTCCCCAAGCCTCAGCATGAATGTAGAACAAAGAGATGGGCCAATGGCAAATAGCTCCCCATAACCCTATAAGGCTTGGAAATTTTGCTTGCATCATTTTAGAGAAAGTATTGAGTTGCAAAGCCTCTTTTTGTGGGAGTAAAAAAAGCAGTGAAAGGGTAAAAAAAGTAAAGAAATAGATCATAACTGCATTAAACCTACCATCCCTTCCTGTAGAACGGCTAACCTTTCCATAAAGAATAGTAAAAAAAATCATACTAGGGGTAATGGCTACTGCTTTTAGCCAGTAAATAGCGGTAGCATCGGCTTCTTTTAGCATATTCATATCCTTAAGGGAGCGGGTAAGCGAATAACAAAAAGATATAAGAATAAACATAAAAGCCATTGGCAAAAATTTACGTAGCTCACTTTTATGAATGGGAAATATCATCCCACGTATATTACCAAATTCTTTTTTTGTGGTCATTGTGTTTTTAATTTAGTTAAAATATAAAGTATACATAAAACTATTTAGTGCATTAGATACTTTATGCTGTTTTAAAATGCTTTTAGAAAATATTTATCATACTGTTTTCATAGTTCTGTATTTAGGGTTAAATAGTTAGACACGCTCTCAGGAGTAGCCTGTATGGCCATATTGCCTTTTTCCCAATTCGCTGGGCAAACTTCACCAAATTGAATCACATGCTGCCACATATCAATAATGCGTAGTATTTCATTGATATTTCTACCTAGTGGTAAATCATGGATGGACACATATCGTATAATACCTTCTTTATCAATTAAAAAAGTTCCTCGATAGGCTATAGGCATACCTGTGAAAATCAGTTGATTGTCTTCATTGTAGCTCCAGCTCCCCCCTAATACACCGTAGTTAGAAGCAATGGTCTTATTGGTATCTGCAACCAATGGATAGGTTACGCCAGCAATACCCCCTTGTGTCTTAGGGGTACGTAACCAAGCAGTATGTGTTTCTTCTGTGTCAGTCGAGCAACCTACCAGTGCTACATTCCGTTCTATAAATTGCGGTAAATGCCGCTGGAAAGACAATAATTCGGTTGGACAAACGAAAGTAAAATCTTTTGGATAAAAGAAAAAAAGCACTTCTTTTTTTCCTAAAAACTGCTCGAGTGAAAAGTTAGCTGTAATATTTTTACCATCTATAACAGCAGACGCCTTAAAAGTAGGGGCCTTTTTTCCTAGTAAATGCACGATATATATATTACTAATATGTTAAAATTATATTTAACCTTTTATGTTTTGTAAGCCTGTCAATTTTTAGCAACCTATATAAGAGATAGGCTTACATTGCAAATTTATACTTTTTTTAATAAATAATCTTATTAGGAGGACTATTAACTTTAAAAATTAACAATAGAATTAGCGTTTTAGCAGATCATCCATAGAAAGGTTGTTTTAATACATAAGTGAATGGGTTAAAATAATTTAATTATCTAACTTATTTGCGGCTAATAGCCATCTCGAATATTACATTTTATACTTAAAATCAAATCAATAAACTATTTTAGTTAACCTGTTACTTGCCTAGCTTTTTGTTAAAAAAAAGAACGTGGATGGTAAAAAAATGGCGAAAAAATAGCCTAAAAGGGAAGATCATCTTCTAGATCAGCACGCGATGGACTAGATACAGGAGTGTCATTTAATTTATTGCCTTTTTCTAAACGCCATGCTTGTAAAGCGTTAAAATATTTTACAACGCCTTCGGGATTGGTCCATTTTCTGCCGCGTAGATTAAAATGAACGGTTATTTCTTCTTTCTCTGTGAATCCATCTAATAGATCACATTTGTCTTGAATCAATTCAAAAGAGATATATTCAGGATATTGTGGATTTTCTATATATTCTACTACAAAGTTTCTTTTTTTAAATGATTCAGACACTTGCTGTGGCGGACCAATTTCAAATAATTTTCCAGTTATATGCATGGTGTGTTATAGGTTTAATAAACAAAAATTAGTACTTCTAGTCAATGCTGTATGCTGCATTCTATTTATGATTATGTTAATTATTTTTGGAATATACAAAAGCAACTAAAAATAATAGCCCTGCTATGGTCACCATTGTAGGCGCCATAGCACTGTTCAACCAGAAACTGATATAATATCCACTAACAGACGTTATTATAGCAAAGAGTATATTGTAAAATAACAAACGTTTAAGACATTTTGTAACCAAGTACATGCTTGCAGCTGGAACAATTAAAAGCGCTACTACTAAAATCGCTCCTGCTACTTCAAATGTAGCAACAGTGGTCAGTGAGGTGATACCCATTAAACAATAGTGCCAACGGGTCGTGTGGATCCCAATGCTTTGGGCAAATTGTGGATCAAAGGTACTTACAAATAGGTACTTATAACCAATGATAAGAAAAGTTAAATTGACTAGTAATGCTGCTAATAAGATGTAAAATGCTTTAGGCCCTAAATGTATACCACTACTGGTACGCCAGATATCTAGCGACACTGTTGCCAGTTCTCCATACAGACTGCATTCTGGGTCCAAGTCTATTTTTCTACTAAAAAAAGAGATTAAAACAACACCTAAAGCAAAAAGAAAGGTAAAATTAATCCCTATAGCAGCGTCTGCCTGTATATTTATTTTTTTTTCTAAAAATGCTATAAGAAAGGTAACCAGGATGCCCGTTATACCGGCTCCAGCAATCAGTATAGGGGAGTTTTTAGATCCAGTGATTAGAAGTGCCAATACGATTCCTGGTAGGGTTGAATGGGCAATCGCGTCCCCCATCATGGCTATTTTTCTTAAAATCAAATAGCTACCTACTAAGGCACAATTTATACTAGCTAACGCAGCAATCATAATGGTCCAGAGTACATCCATAGCTAACATGTTGCTGCTAAAGCGGTTCTTAATGCATCACAAAGTTCAGACCAACTATACCTATTTTGTACGCCTGTTTGCATATTTTTTAGTATACAATAATGGTTAACAGATCCGGCTTTTTCTGATATAACCACAAAAGGTATGTTTTTTTTATGCGCATAGGTCAATTGTTTTTTAATTTTTACTTGTTCAGGATATAGCTCTGACTTAAATCCATCCACACGCAATTGACGCAATAGATGAAGCAGTTGTGTAGCTCCATTTTCTTCCATGTTGGTTAGCAATACCTCCGTACTATAGGTAGGAATGCTTTGAAAGAGATTTTGTGCTTCCATAATATCATAAAGCCTATCTATGCCAAAGGAAAATCCTACTCCAACCAATCCAGTTGCCCCGAATAGATTACCAAGGTTGGCATATCTACCTCCTCCACCTAGGCTTCCTACAAGGCTATTTGCTATAGTTAATTCCATAACGAGGCCGGTGTAATAGTTCAATCCTCTTGCTAGGGTCGGTTCAATAGCGCAAACCTGATCTGGCAGACCAAGCGTATGGGTTTGTGCTAGTATATCGGTAAATGCTTTAATCGCCTTGGATCCTTGGTCGGTGTGGCCAATAGCGGTCTGCAATTGGATCAACCGTTCGGCATTGCTCCCTTTAAAGTTTTGTAATAAAGAAAGTGATGCAATCGTTGCGTCACTAAAATTTGCTTCTTGCAATGCGGTCACCACTTGTTGAAAACCAATTTTTTCTAACTTATCTACAATGGTGCAAAATAGGGTTTCTTTTTCTGGATCAGTAATAGCGGATAGTACACCCCTATGGTTGATTTTAATGCAAAAATTTTGTATTCCCAACTGGGCAGCTATATCATAGATTAGTTTTAAAATCTCCGCTTCACACAATAAAGAGAGACTGCCAATAATATCGGCATCACACTGTAAAAACTCTCTATAACGGCCTTTTTGCGGTCTGTCTGCCCGCCATACTGGCTGTACTTGGTAGCGCCTAAAAGGAAAGCAAATTTGATGCTGATGGGCTGCTACATAACGCATCAAAGGAACGGTTAAATCATATCGTAACCCTTTATCGCTGATTAACGGTTTTAATTTCCTATGTTCTGTAGGGCTTATGGCTTCAGCTATTCCTCCTAAGAAATTACCAGATTTGAGGACATTAAAGATCAATTGTTCTCCTTCTTGACCATATTTTCCTGTAAGGGTAGTGCGGGTTTCCAAAGCAGGCGTCTCGATCGGTTCAAATCCATATAAAGCATAAATAGACCGAATGATAGAAAGAATGTAATTGCGACGATACAGCTGAAGAGAGCTGTAGTCGCGCATACCTTTTACAAGACAGGGTAATATAGCCATCTATTTTTTTGCCAACGGGTGAACAATGTATTTCCAAATTATAAAAAAATGGCGCAGCATAATGCATAAACCCATAACTGTCGTTTCCCTTTTATAAAAATTTTAATAGCATAGATAACCTTAAAGGATCGAAACTACGACAAATGCTAAGTTACATGATCATTAGATTATTCACAACAGTTCATAGGGTTCTTTTCCATTTGTTTTAAAAAAACATTATCCTACGCAGTATATGGACAACTTAGCGTATCCAATGCATTAAAGCAGCAAAGTATACTTGTCTCTCCTGGAGGAGTCAGATCTGTAAAAATCGTACTTAAATAATGCAAACCTACGATTCACGTTAATAATAATCCAAACCACTTCTTTACTGCTACTAAACAACTAATAGCTTAAAATCACTGCCTCTATTATTTACATTAGAATAGTTAAGTAGTGCTTATGCTATATTAATTTATAATTATTTTTTAATCCAATATACAAAGTTAATCATTTGATTATTAGGTATTTTATAAAAAAACTAAAAAATTTTCTGCTTTATTTTTGAAAAGTATATTGGAAATTATAAAAAACTACGTACCTTTGTTTCAGAGCTGGTCAAAATAGCACAGCAACTTAAAAAAGTAGTAGTTTAATTTTGGCTTAGCTTTAGTTCTTTGAAATAAATGTAGGTAAGAAGCTCATTCTAAACATGAGTGAGAGGAAATTATGTAACTCAAAAAATCATTCTTAGTAATTATATCAATTATTTAAGAATACCGTTAATAAATAATAGAAAGAAGAGTTTGATCCTGGCTCAGGATGAACGCTAGCGGCAGGCCTCATACATGCAAGTCGAGGGGCAGCGAAACACTTCGGTGTTGTCGGCGACCGGCGGACGGGTGCGTAATGCGTATGCAATCTACTTTACACTGAGGAATAGCCTCCGGAAACGGGAATTAATACCTCATGCAATCTTATTAACGCATGTTAAAAAGATAAAAGCTCCGGCGGTGTAAAATGAGCGTGCGTCCTATTAGCTAGTTGGTGAGGTAATAGCTCACCAAGGCTACGATGGGTAGGGGTTCTTAGTGGAAGATCCCCCACACTGGCACTGAGATACGGGCCAGACTCCTACGGGAGGCAGCAGTAGGGAATATTGGTCAATGGGCGCAAGCCTGAACCAGCCATGCCGCGTGCAGGATGAAAGCTCTCTGAGTTGTAAACTGCTTTTGTACAGGAGCAAAACAATCCCTGCGGGGATTCTTGAGAGTACTGTAAGAATAAGCACCGGCTAATTCCGTGCCAGCAGCCGCGGTAATACGGAAGGTGCAAGCGTTATCCGGTTTTATTGGGTTTAAAGGGTGCGTAGGCGGCTTATTAAGTCAGTTGTGAAATCCTAGTGCTTAACGCTAGAACTGCAATTGATACTATTAGGCTTGAGTTAAGAATAGGTAAGTAGAATTTATGGTGTAGTAGTGAAATGCTTAGATATCATAAGGAATACCAATAGCGTAGGCAGCTTACTGGTCTTTAACTGACGCTGAGGCACGAAAGCGTGGGGAGCAAACAGGATTAGATACCCTGGTAGTCCACGCCGTAAACGATGATCACTCGGTATACATAAATCTTATGTGTGCCTAAGCGAAAGCGTTAAGTGATCCACCTGGGGAGTATACTCGCAAGGGTGAAACTCAAAGGAATTGACGGGGGTCCGCACAAGCGGTGGAGTATGTGGTTTAATTCGATAATACGCGAGGAACCTTACCTGGGCTAGAATGTATTTTGCTACTTTGAGAAATTAAAGGTTCCTTCGGGACAAAATACAAGGTGCTGCATGGCTGTCGTCAGCTCGTGCCGTGAGGTGTTGGGTTAAGTCCTATAACGAGCGAAACCCTTTTACTTAATTGCCAGCACGTAATGGTGGGAACTTTAAGTAGACTGCCCGTGTAAGCGGGAGGAAGGAGAGGATGAGGTCAAGTCATCATGGCCTTTATGCCCAGGGCTACACACGTACTACAATGGCATGTACAAAAGGAAGCTACTTGGTAACAAGATGCAAATCTAAAAAGCATGTCTCAGTTCGGATTGAGGTCTGCAATTCGACCTCATGAAGTTGGAATCGCTAGTAATCGCGTATCAGCAATGACGCGGTGAATACGTTCTCGGACCTTGTACACACCGCCCATCAAGCCATGGGAGTTGGTAGAGCTTGAAGACAGTGGCCGTAATAGGAGCTGTTTAGTGTTAGACCAGCGACTAGGGCTAAGTTGTAACAAGGTAGCCGTACCGGAAGGTGTGGCTGGAGTATCTCTTTTATAGAGTATGATACAATTCCTCTCTTCTTACCACATTTATTTTGAATTAAAAACCTTCCCCTTTCTTTGAAAACCTATTGGTTTTTTTACATGTTTTATCCATTTGACCCATTATTAAACCAAGTTCCTAAAATTGAAGTAAGATATTTTATCTAGATTATATCTATATTATATAGATGAGTTTCCCTTATTTGCCCCAAATAATTACTATATTCGTATATTACTTGTTGCTTCCACATTTTATCTATATGTACAAGAACAAATGGTTTAATCATCATATATAGACCACTAAAAATTTTAGAAAAAACGTAAAGGTATTGATTAAAAAGCGTTACCACCTACGCAGCTATTTTTAATGTCCTATAATTTACGTCTATCAAAGTTTAAAGAAATGCCACAAGATGAAAAGCAAGGTTCTTATGCTCACTACGACTGGGCCTGGTAATGCCTTCCCAGAAAATTTTAGTTGTTGGTGTGCAGGTGCATTAGAAGCAAAAGGCTGTGGTACAACATTAGAAGTAGTAAACTTGGGACAAATCATAGCTGCCTCATCCAATGAACCTTTAAAAATTGAAGAAGAAAAGTTAACGGTATTGCAAAATACCTTATCTCTTACAGATAAAATAGTGCTTGTGCTTCCTGAGTACAATAATATGCTACCAGTTGGGTTAGATAATTTTATAACGTTGGTTTCTGAGAATAAACATAAATTATGCAAATTGATCTCTATTGTTATGGATGTCCCTACCAATCAGGATAATGATCAACAAAGTAGTTTTTTGTTCCGTTATCCAATCTGTAAATTGGATATGCTTTTTGGCAAAACCTTTAGTGCTAGTCGCACACAAATTAAAAATAGCCCAACTGGCAATATGTGCCCACTATTTGCAGAATCTTATGCTGCCCTTTGTAATCTGATACAACAAATTCTATCATAAAAAGTATGATTTTTTTAAAGCATATATTTTAATAATGTTTGATTTGATCGGAGTAGGATCTTTTGGTTCATGTTATGGTCTGCGTCGGCAGATTTTTCTATAAATTTATTATATTACTATTGTTAACTAGCGCCTTTGTCTGTATTCTAGTTTGTAAATAGCATTTATATAGCTCTACTTAAAAACTTTTTAGTATATCTATGGACATTATCGATCATAAATTTGGATTGCCCCAACCAGACTTTCAACCATTGTCTAAGAGAAAACTTATATGGCCAATATTGGTTATTGTAGCTGTAATAGCGATGCTTATTACGGCCAAAATGGCTTATAATCGTTACATAAAGATGCTAGGTCAGAAAAATACTACGGCTGCTCTTGATACAGCAAGTAATAGTGGACCATCTTCTCTTCCCGAATTGGCCGATTCAAGCCAAATCGATACAAATGTTCATGAAGGATTTAACCAATCTGTTCGAGATCAGCGAGCCTTTGAACATAAAAAGAGTACCAAAATAAAAGAAAGCATTAGTGCTACGCAAAAACAGCTAGCCATAAAACAAAATAAGCCACTAGTAAAGCCAGGTACCTATCAGGTATTAAGTGAGCCACAAGGTATATACCACCTAGTGGTAGTCAGCTATTTAGATAAGCGGTCTGCTATAAAGGTGGTTCAACAGCTTATGAAAAAAAAACAGGGGGTCTGTCTTATTCTACCTAAAATTAAGAAAAACAAAACAGAAATGTACTATCGTGTAACGATAGGCCATAGTAAAACTGAATCTGAAGCAAAGGAAAAGCTTAAACAATTTAAGTCAAGATATCCACAAATTTTTATTTTAAAATACTAGTGCCTTATCATTGGGCTTGGTTTTAGATGCATTCATTATTTATAATTTTATGACTACACATACCCTATTAGGATTGCTATTAAAAGGTGGTTGGTTAATGTTACCGCTTATATGCCTATCTATAACAGCTGTTTATATAATAGTAGAACGTTTATTGATCTATCGAAAGTACTTAAACTTTTCCAGCAGTTTTTTGGCATTGATAGAAGAAGCATTAAATAATGGAGATCTTTCAAAGGTCAAGCATATCTGTACCGATCAAGATAATATTATACAAAAAGTAATCAGTAAAGGGATAGCGGAACGACAAACTGCAAATGTCGCATTGATTTTAGAAAGTGTATCTAGTAAGATAATAGCTTATTTAGAAGAAAAACTTTCTTTACTAGCAACCATTTCTGGAGTTGCACCTATGATTGGTTTCTTGGGTACCGTAACAGGTATGATTCAAACATTCATGGCAATTTCCCAAGAAAATCATCATATAGCTTCTCATGTTTTTTCAAGTGGCATCTATGAAGCCATGGTGACAACCGTAGCGGGATTAATCGTTGGCATTATAGCCTATTTAGGTTATAATTACTGTATTGCTCAAGTTAATAAAGCTGTAGCAACATTAACTTATGTAATCAATCTTTTCTTAGCTAAGATAAGATCCCTATAGTAGAATGGTATAAAATAGATTAAAAAAATGAAAATCAGTACAAAAAATAAGATAGATGCCTCTTTTAGCATGGCGTCTATGACTGATATTGTATTTTTATTATTGATTTTTTTACTGATCACATCCAGTTATGCCCCTCAAGTGCTTCCAGTTGACTTACCACAAAGCACAAATGAAAAAAGGGAGTCACTCTATGTAAGTGTAACCGTTACTGCGCAATTTACCTATTATGTGGACGGAAAACGGGTTGCTTTCAACCAGTTGCACAATGTGTTACAGGATCTACTAGCAAAAAGACGCTGTAAGGTAGTTGTATTATATATGGATAAGAGACTTTCTATAGCGCATATGGTTAAAATAGCTGATATAGTCAATAGACTAGGTGCTACAGTTTCCATAGCAACAGAATTTGAAAAAAGTCATGAAAGGTAGCTGGTTATTTTCTCCACATGGACAAGCAATAGCCCTATCAGCTGCATTGCATCTGTTCCTTTTAGGGTTGGCTTATTCGATACGTCATACCCCAGCCCCAAGATATCCTAATGGACAGGCTTATAAAGTTGCTTTACAATCCAGGTGTACAGTAGGCAAAAATAATTCTATTGAACATCCTAACCCTCAACCACTCATGAAAGCCATTGATGTGCCTGTTCCTAAAATCAATAATACATCTAAAAATCAGATAAAAAATAAAAATATTCGACTAAAACAAACGTCTAAAAAGCAGTCAACTGCTACAAAACTGGTACAAAAAACCATACCCGCTCATAAAACAGCTCCAATAGATACACGCGGATTATACCATGCAGGAAACCATATCCAAACAGGTGCTATACTTGAACTAAAAGGTTGGGAGTGGGATATAGTTCCTAATCCAAGAGATAGGACAGAAGAATGTGGTAAAATAGTTTTTGAAATTAAAGTAGATCAAAATGGTGAAATCATCTCCATTCAAACAATTGAAAAAACCGTTACACCTATAGTAGAAAAAATTTACGCAGATGCGCTGCTTGGCCTTACTTTTAAGAAAACAGCTGAGACAGCATCTGCTATTTCTACAGGTAAGGTTACTTTTGTACTAGTAGCAAAATAGCAGCCCCAATAAACTGTTTAGTTTAATTAGCCGATCCTGAATTATTATTTGTATTAAATTTATTTTATTGAAATTTTTTTTCAATATTTGAATGGTAACATTCGTTCTATTAGTCCGCTTCTTTTATTTAAAATGCTTTTGCTCCAGACTTGGTATTCTCTGGATAATTCTGTTCCAGATCATAGTGTGTTAAGTAGATTTAGGACTGCTCTTAGTTTTTGGATGGTTTCAAAAATAGTTGTAATATTATAGTAGTCGTTATTGTTGTTTATATACGTTTTTCCCATTTTTGATCTATGATTTCATTTAAAACTGGCTTTGTAATTGCTATACTATTATTCTTTTTATCTTGCTTCTCATTGCTTTTTATATTAAAAATTGCTATAATGCCATGCATCGTTGCAATCTATTATTTATTGTTTCATTATGTAAAAGCCAAGTACGTTCGTAAGTAAGGTGGTAAGCGATATATATGTACTCTACCTTAAGTAAAAGCAAAGCTACATTTATTCGTCAGTTAGCCCTTAAAAAGCATCGCCTAGCGCAAGCTGCTTTTGTCTTAGAAGGCAAAAAGGGTGTGGAAGCGTTGCTTTCTTCTGATTATGCGATAAAATGTATCGTGGGTACCCCTTCTTTTTTTCTAAAAAATCAAAATATTGTTGCAAATTTTCCCAACAGCATCGAAGTATTTGAGGCGTCGAAGGAGCTCCTTTCTGGGCTAGGGTCTTTGGTACATAACCATGAAGTACTGGTTGTCGCGGCCCTTCCGAAGCGCAGTGAACCCGATTTGCCATTGATGGGTATAACCCTTGCATTGGATGGTATACAAGATCCTGGAAATTTAGGGACGATCATCCGTATAGCAGATTGGTATGGCATACGCACCATACTCTGTGCACAAACAACTGTCGATCTATATAACCCAAAGGTACTCCAAGCCAGCATGGGCTCTTTTCTAAAGGTGAACCTACATTATATACATTTACTAGCCTATTTACAAAATGTAAACCTGCCTATCGTAGGGGCTATGCTAGAGGGCAAACCGGTACGCGATTTTGTCTTCCCAGAGCATGGAATATTGGTCATTGGGAACGAGTCGCATGGGATTCAGCCTGCCATACAAGCAGTGCTTACAGCTGCTGTTTCTATTCCTAGGTATGGCACTGCCAATTCTTTAAATGCAGCTATGGCTACAGCTGTTTTATGTGACCATTGGAAGGCAGCTCTCTGCTAAAACAGCTAACCATATACCAAAAGCCCATGCTCTATTTATTTCTTTTTATAAAACAATAGATAGGCTTCTTTAGATTTTTCTTCTATAGATTTTAACTTGTCAATTGGATTGATCAACTTATCATTTGCTTCGTACCATTTTCCATTTCGTTTTACGTAGGCAATGTAGTGGCCACCCTGCCAACTCCTTCCTTTGTGTACAATAAATCCATGTAAATCAAATAGAGTAGTAGTACGCTTACTAGGATCTGGTTGAATAGCGATGCTTAATGCGTCAGTAACATCAGTATTTATTTTTGTACCATCCCGATCAAATCTATTTAAACGGATGCAAATTTTTTCAGGAAGTTTATGGAATACCTTGTACGTGATATAGTTATTATTATTAGATTCTTGCGTATAATCCTTTAGCTCCTTTTCATATACTTCTACATAAGTAGGCAAGTTACGCTTTAATAAACTACATCCGTTTAAATCAATACCATTGAGATCAGTACCTTCCTTCACTAATTCGTATTGATAATCTTGAATCATAGTAGTCAGCTTAGGCACTTGTTTTATCTCTATAGTCAATACGGCATGGTGAGGTTCGGCATAGAAGGCTGGATTATGATTGTATTCGTAAACCTCTTTCCCTTTTTTGAAAATAAGAGACTCAATGCACTCAATAGAGTCTAGAAATTGAATTTCTTCCATAATACCGTTGATAAATTCAACAGGATCCTGTTGCTGATGTGATTCTGCCAGCTTTTGCGCATTTTTTGGTAAAGACGTCACAAATTTTTCTATCTCCGTAGAATCTAACGGCTCGTGACGATCATTTATTTGTTTGACCAGATCTTTTAACCCATTATGCGTCTGTACCTTATCTTCATACAACGCTGCAATAATCTGCAGCACTGCATTCATATAGCAAGTATTACTGGTATTAGGAAGACCAGCAAAATCAGTCGCGGGATCGGGGGAACTGGAGCGATTGGAGGAAGGGCTACCACTAGAAAAATTTGAGGAGGCACTGCTGCTAGAAGATGCTGAACCACTTCTGTTACTTGCATAACCTGAAGAGGTACTAGATTTTGCATCAGAGTTATCTATAGGCGTAGGAGCAGTAGGAGTGGGAGTAGGGGTAGACTTAGGGGTAGAGGGTCGGTTGCGGTTACAACTATCACAACTGCCTCCTATTATATGGATGGCAATGATGAGAAATACCCAGATGAGTTGATGGCATATATATTTTTTAGCCATATTACACAATATTTATCTTGTAAACTTACCTTAATTAGTCTAAAATAGTTACATTTAGGATGTGGACCAACCGACGCTATGGTCATGCACTATATATTGTGAATGGAGCTTTAAAAAAATTTATGCTTTTTAAATATTTTAAAGTTTAAATGGCGAAAATTTGTAATAAAAAGGAGTAGCATTGGATGTATGCTTTATTTTTAACTTATTGACTTAATAAACGTGATTCCGCTGGGACTCGAACCCAGGACCCTCTCCTTAAAAGGGAGATGCTCTACCAGCTGAGCTACGAAATCCTTATTCATACCGATAATTGTAAATTTATCTATTTTTTAGCGAAAATAAAAATTATGCCAATGATCTGTTGAAAGAATCTTATCAACATGCTTAGGGGTACTATATTTAAAACTCGGTAAAAGCTTTACTTGAGCTTTTTTAATTCAGCACGAGCAGCATGAAGGTTAGAGACATCGGCAGGATCAGAAGGCTTTTTAAAAAGCTTAGAGGCAGCCTGTGCAACAGCCACACGAGCTTCATAGCGCTTAGCATCATCAGCATCACCATAATTATAAGAAGGTTTATCATAAGTAGCCGAATGAGTAGAATTATAAAGTGAATGTCGAAAATCATCTAATTTTATTTTCTTACTATTTTTATAATAATCTTCCATAAGATTTTTATCATTTATGCTATTGCATCCAGCTAAACTTATCAAATACAGTAATATTTTTTTAAATTCCATAATTATTTTTTTAAAGTTTAAGATTTTTTATTAAAGATTCTATACATTTAGATTTAGGGCGACTTTGTCGGATCTGTTGGCTATACATTTAATAGCTATATCTTAAATTTGATTCCAGCTATAGTTCTTCAGTAATTTCTTTTTACAACCATATAATTTTTGTAATTTATATTGCGTAGATAACTATAAAAATGTTTTTATGTTGAAGTTCTAAAAAATTAACGCGTCCTGTATTGCAAGTACAAGGCTTAAGATTGCGACATAAATGGCTTAGCTACTGCACGTGCGCAGTTTTTATCCCAAAATGGGATACTTGAATCAGCAAATTAAGACAAAACATTTGTTAAAAACAAATACTTTCTATAATACAAAAATTATATATTCGTGTCAATATTTTATTTAAATTACTTTAAGGATATTGTTAATTTTTTTATAAGCTTCTTCTAGTGCAGAGGCGGTTGTGGAATAGGGAGGTAGTAGGTAAACAGCATTACCAAGCGGCCGGATTAAAAGTCCTTGTTCTAAACATTTTCTTTTCAAGCTTTGTGGGTTGTCTAGATCAAATGCGGCTATTGTACCGGTAACACGTCTATGTTTTACTGGTAAATTGGCTATTGCTTTTGTATGTGTATGATGAATAGTTTGAATGGATTCCATAGTACTTGGTTGCATTAATAAGTCCAAAGAAGCAATGGCCGCTGCACAGCCTAAAGGATTCGCTGTATAAGAATGGCCATGGGCAAAAGATTTTTTAAGTGAATCATCCCAAAATATCTTGTAAACTTTTTCTGTTGTAACGGTTAAAGCAAGGGGTAAAAAACCGCCTGTTAACCCTTTAGCAAGACATAAAAAATCTGGTATAATCTTCATCTGTTCGAAACAAAAGTATGTACCGGTACGGCCAAAACCGCTCATTACCTCATCAAAAATTACCAAAGTATCATTTTTTGCACCTATTATCAATAGTGGTATAGGTGACAATGGATGTGTGGTAGCGAGCAATCCTAAATCTTGTATTAACTTTGTTGTATTAAAATTTTTCGAAAGGGTATAATCTAGTCCACAACGTTTATGGAATGATCTCAATGTATCTATCGGATTGCTCTGAAAATAGTTGAACATGGTTTTAAGTTCTAACTTTCTTTTTTTTTGCAATTGTGGATCAAATCCTAAAAAGTTTATAAAAGCCTGTATCCCAATAAGTGCCGTAAATTTCACCTTTAGGGAAAGCAATTTTATAAATCCAAGCGAATGCCCCACACCGATAAATGGCTGATCAGTGGGAAACTCTATTTTTTCATTGCCAAAATAACCAAGGTCTAAGGAATAGCAGCTAATGGTAGGAAAGTATTCTTTTATAAGTGGCTCAAAAAACTGTTGATCAAATCCCCAACCATGACAAAATATAAAAAGCGGTTTCATACTTGCTTAAGTATATCTACTAAGTAGTCTAAATCCTCATCACTGTGACTTGTATTAAGTGCAACGCGTAATCTTGACGTACCAGGTGGAACAGTAGGTGGACGTACCATAGAAACAACCAATCGATGTTTTAAAAGCTGCTCTTTTACATAGATGGTATCGTGTTCACTACCTATAATGATTGGTATAATATGGGTTGTTGAATGACCTATGTTAAATCCAAGGTGCTGTAATTTTTTTCTCAGTTTTTCAGCTTTAAAATATAAATTTTGACGTTGGGTACTAAAATGTCTTACTAAGTCCCAAGCTTTAGATGCGGCTCCAATTACCATTGGAGAAAGCGCAGTTGAGTAGATAAACCCTGGACATTTATTAATTAGGTACTCTTTTAGAATATTAGAACAAGCCACATATGCGCCAAAGCATCCCAAAGCCTTGCTGAAGGTACCTAATACTAAGTGCGGAATTTCTGCAAGGTTAATATGCGTGGATAATCCATAGCCATTATGGCCAATCATACCCGTTGCATGTGCTTCATCTAAGTATAGAAAAGCTTTATTTTCTTTACTAATCGTAAAAATTTCATCTATGGGTACCATATCTCCATCCATACCAAAAATGGTTTCCGTAACAATAAACTTTGGCCTTTTCTTATCTTTGTATTTGGTCAACAACTTACTTAAATGATCCATGTCATTATGTTGATAGCGTATAAGCTCAGCATGACTTAAAAATACAGCTTGATACAAGCTTGCATGATTCAATTTGTCAAAAAAAACAATGGGTTGACTACCCCATACTGATGCATCTAATAGACTAGAAAGGACTGTTATATTAGCTTGAAAACCTGAATTAAAAATAAGCGCTGCTTGCGTTTTTTTATCTTGGGCAATTTTATTTTCAAAAGGGTAAAATAGACTTTTATTACCAGAGAGTAAACGAGAACCTGTAGCACCTACTCCAAATTCCTTTCCAGTAGATTGTGCTGCTAGAAATACTACTTTTGACTTACTTAGCCCGAGATAATCATTTGTAGAAAAATCAATCTGGTTTTTATCCAAAGCTAATTGTAACTGTCTATATTTTTCTTTAGATTTTTGTTCATGAAGGTATTTATTATATAACTCATACATAATTTTATCTAAAAAAATGTCAAAATAATGCTTCCAAAATGGACTTTTTCTGAGGTAGACAAAGTTTTTAGTCTTCCATTTCCAGAGTTAATGTATGCAGCACAAAAAGAACATAGGCAACACTTTAATCCTAGTGAAATCCAAGTTAGTACACTTTTAAGTATTAAAACAGGTAGTTGTCCTGAAAACTGCGCGTATTGTCCCCAATCGGCACACTATAACACTGGATTAGAAAAAAAGTCTTTATCAACCATTTCAGAAGTAGTTGCAGCAGCCAAACGTGCAAAAGAAGCGGGTAGTACCCGCTTTTGTATGGGTGCAGCTTGGCGTGGACCACGCGATCAAGATTTAAAGATTGTTTGCGAAATGGTTAAAGAAGTAAAAAAGCTAGGCCTTGAAACCTGTGTTACACTTGGCTTACTAAAAGATGGCCAGGCTAATATGCTCAAAAAGGCTGGATTAGATTTTTACAATCATAATGTCGATACCTCGGAAGCGTATTACGATAAAATTATAACGACACGTACTTTTAAAGATCGTTTAAATACCCTCGAACAGATCCGTAGTGCAGCCATTAAGGTTTGTTGCGGTGGTATTTTTGGTATGGGGGAAACAAATCAAGATCGAATAAAAATGTTGATCCTTCTTGCTAATATGGATACGCCACCAGAATCTGTTCCGATTAATATGCTGATGAAAATTCCAGGAACGCCTCTTGAAAATGTAGAAGATATTGATCCGTTTGATTTTGTTCGTATGATTGCAGTAGCGCGCATCATGATGCCAACATCTTATATTCGCTTATCAGCTGGGCGAGAGAAAATGTCAGATGCATTACAAGCATTATGTTTTCTTGCTGGAGCCAATTCAATTTTTTATGGTGAGAAGCTACTTACCGCTCAAAATCCAATACCAGAACAAGATCATAATTTATTCCAAAGGTTGGCATTGAAAAAAATGCTTATAAAGCCTATGGCAATAGATGGATAATCTTAAAATCATTGTAAAAATATAAGATTATTTGGCTCTGTCTTGTCTGTAATTAATTTTGTATAGTCCTCTCCTTTGTCTTGAATTTTGGATATTGTGCGGCCATAAGTTTAGCAAAGTTCTCAAAAGTAGATACCTGTTTTTTAGCTCCGATTAATTGTCTTTTTTGAATGATTCTAATGTTTTCTATTCCTGTAATGGTAGTGTTAGCAGCATCGAAACTCTTAAAATCCCAAAATGGGTTTTATTCGTTTTTTGATAAACCCATGATCTTGTTCGACTCTATTATTTAAGTATTTATTTTGAAATATTTGAATTTTGTGATCTTGATCTAGTCCTGTATTTAAAGTATCAAGAGCAGCCTTATTACTACCACTTTTGTCAAATACTACTTTGGATGAAGTGTTATTTTCTCTGATAGTCTTACGAAAAAAAAGAGCTGCAGACTTGTCTCTACGTGTACTTAGAAAAAAATTAACTGTATCTCTACAACGATCTACTGCTCTATATAAATAAATCCACTTACTATTTAGTTTGACGTAAGTTTCATCCATTCTCCAGCTAATACCAACTGGGCGTTTTCTTTTTCTTATCTTCTTGATCTATAAGGGGAACAAACTTAATGACCCACCTTGGTAAAGTAGAATGATCAATCTTTTCGCCTCTCATATGTATCATCTCTTCCAAGTCTCTATAGCTTAAAGAAAAACGACATTTCATATACACAAATAGAAGGATTAAATCTGGTCAAGAACAAAATCCTTTAAAATATCGCAATAATCTACGGGTATTAGTAAACATTTTAGTCAATTTTTGACTTAAAAATACTAAAGTAACTCTTTCCTTAAAATACATGCGACAGAAGTTTTTGTTTTATAGAAGTTAAGTTTTCTATTGCCTTATTTAATAAATCTTTTTCTTCATTGAGTATTAATTGTTCATCTTTAAAAAATGGAATTATTTTTTTATCTAAGTTACTTTCTATTTCTTTTAACTTTAATTTTTCTAAATCTAGACTACGTAATATATTTAATATATCATATAAGCTAGTTTTTACTCCAGATACTTCAGACTTTTCTGAATCTGTTAATTGTAAATTTGTTTGTCTATTAGAATATTTTTTTTTCAAGTTATTTAGGGATTCCTTTGTTTCATGTATGTATCGCATTAGGAGTAGTTTACATGTTAGCTGTTTTCGATCTGGTAGGTTTAGGTCTTTTATTTCCTCTATTATCTTTTGTAAATTTTTTAGATCTGAATTTAGATTTAGTTTTTTTATTTCCTCTATTATCTTTTGTATATTTTTTAGATCTGAATTTAGATTTAGTTTTTTTATTTCCTCTATTTTTTCTTGTATATTTTTTAGATTTAATGCTTCTATACTTTTAGATGTACCTTGTTTCAATTTTACATTACCTGAATCCTTAAGCTTATTTGGACAGGTCGGTTTATCGAAACAGCTAGATGTAGTTAAAGCTAGTATAGAGCCGCATAGTAAGTTTTTTATGTTGTTTTCCATTGCTTTAATCTATATTTTACCGTTGTTTTCGTTATCTTAACGTATTGCAAACATAGATGAGATCAAATCAATTTCTTTATTTTTAGAAAATTCTAAGCAATATAATAAATCTGAGACAGTTTTCATAGTTAGCTATTGTGATTTTTGTTAAGTTTCTAAGGTTATTTTTTGTAGTTTTTTTGTTAAGGATGCATATAATTCATTATTTATTGGTTTTTCTTAAAAGTCTATTGCAATGGTCTCATATGGCAATAATCTCCGCTTAATAGTAAACATTTTAGTCAATTTTTAACCAAAATTACTAAATTAACTGACGCCTTAAAACAAATGCGACAGAACCGCACTTTTGTAGGATTAGGTAAAATAGTAGCGCATCTGTTCAGATTGCTCCTATTTTTAAACTGCATTTGCTTTAATAAATTAAAGAAAATATATTTGCTTTAAATTATGCATTAATCGATTTAGAGTCAATGAAATCTAAAAAAATAGTATTTTTTCTGGCAACTGTTACGACCTTGCTCTCCCTTTATTATCTTTCCTTTACGTTTATAGACTATCGGGTGCAACGGCAAGCAGCAAAACAAGCAATGGATGAGCAGGGAAGAATAGACTTTGATAAAAGTCAGGCCTATTTGATGAAGATATGGCAAAAACCAGTTTGCAATTTATTGGGCACTGTCTACACCTACGAAGAAGTCAAAGAACGTTCCCTGAAATTAGGTTTAGATCTGCAAGGGGGTATGCAGGTAACCATGGAAGTTATGCCAGTGGAACTTGTAAAAAAATTGGCTGCTTATCCTACAGATCCTCTCTTTCTAGAAGCACTTCAATACGCACAGCACCAGATAGAAAAAGGTACAACGACCTCTTTTGGTAAACTTTTTGTAGCTGCCTATAAAAGGCTCGCGCCAAATGGAACCCTAAAGGATATTTTTGCTACTGCTCAAGTGGCTGGTTATAGTTTTTCTAGTGACGATGATATTATAAAGGCAATTGATCAAGCGATTTCAAAGGCACTAGATCACTCGCTTGTCATTATAGGTGCTAGACTGGATCGATTTGGCGCTACACAAACCACCATGCAAAAGCTACCGGGTAGTGAAAGAATTCAAATTGAATTACCAGGTGTTACCCATCCGGAACGGGTAAAAAAGTTACTACAAGGTGTGGCACAATTGCGTTTCTGGACCGTAGCAGAGGCCGATGCATATGGTCCGCCACTAGAAGCTGTAAATAACTTCTTGCTTGATAAAGAAAAAGCAACCATATTGGCAACCCTTCCCAAAGCGCTTACAGAGGAAGAAAAAACGCAACGTCTTCCGAAAGCATCCATAATCAAAAGGATTTGTAAAGATACCTTCCCTTATAAATTGGCATATGCTCCTGAAGAGATGGACCAAATAGATGGCATACTACGCAGCAAAAGGGTTAAAGCTTTATTACCCAAAAATATTACTTGGATGTGGGATAAAAAGGCAATAACCTTAGGCAATGACACAAAAGCGGTTGTTCTTTACGCGATCCAATCATCCAGCGCCAATGAACCACTTTTAGAAGGAGATATTATTACCGATGCTACCCAATCGTTTGCTGAAAATGGCAAACCAGTCGTAATGATACAAATGAACCAGAAAGGTGCACGTATCTGGAAACGCATTACTGCTAATCATATTGGTAAACGCATCGCTATAACCTTAGATGATCGGGTATACACTGCACCAGTAGTCAACCAAGAAATTCCAAATGGTGCTTCTCAGATAACTGGCGATTTTACCTTAGAAGAAGCTAAAGATTTGGCCAGTGTATTGCAAACCGGTGCGTTGCCAGCGCCGCTTAGAGTGGTTGAAGAAGCTATTATGGGACCAAGTTTAAGTAAGGCAGCTCAAAATCAAGGACTTATGGCCACAGCTGTGGGTTTAGGGTTGATACTACTTTTTATGTTGATTTATTATGCAAAAGGAGGTATAATAGCCAATGTGGCCCTCTTATTGAACTTGCTTTTTATGGTGGCTATTTTGGCACAACTGGAAGCCACTTTAACCCTACCTGGTATTGCTGGTCTTGTCCTTACGATTGGTATGTCTATCGATGCCAACGTCTTGATATTTGAACGAATACGCGAAGAATTGGCACAAAAAGTATCTATAAAAGAGGCTATTCAACGTGGATATAGCAAATCATATGGCTCTATTATTGATGCCAATATTACCACCTTTCTTGCTGCGTCCATACTCTATTACCTGGGTCAAGGGCCGGTTCGTAGTTTTGCCCTTATCTTAATGCTGGGGATCATCACTTCTATTTTTACTTCTATCTTTATTACAAGGTTGATTTTCTCCTTCTTTATGGATACCTATCCAACACCCAATTTGACCTTTTCTTATCTAACCTTACCTAGACTTTTTAAGAATGTGCAAATTGATTTTATTAAAAATCGTTACCGTTTTTACCTATGTTCCTTATTATTTATAGTCGTTGGTAGTTGCTGCTTTTACCACTATAAAGGACTTACTTTGGGCGTAGATTTTGCAGGTGGTCGTTCCTATACAGTCCATTTTTGTAAACCCATCGATGCTTCCTTACTCAAGGAAGGACTGTCAAATAAATACAAAGAAAGTATAGAAGTGCGTACCTATGGTGCCAATAATGTAATGCAGATTACTACTAGCTATTTGCGTGATGAAGATGGAACTACCTCTGATAAAAAAGTACACGATAAATTGGTTGCTGCACTAAAAGAATTAACTCAATTAGAGGAAAACAATAATCTATCAACTGGTAATTATTTTCACATTACAAGCAGCACTAGAGTAGGGGCTACTGTGGCACATGATGTCCAAAAAGCTGCACAGAAAGCCATACTACTTGCTATATTGGGCATATTTCTTTACATTAAGCTCCGTTTTAGAAAACGGGGATTTGGCTTAGCAGCTGTAGTAGCCCTTATACATGATGTTTTAGCAGTTATTGCTGGTTTTTGTATAGCACGCGGTTTTGGCCTCAACTATGAAGTAAATGAAGTATTCTTAGCAGCGATGTTGACCGTTATTGGCTATTCTATAAACGATACAGTGGTTATTTATGACCGGATAAGGGAAAAATTAGCCAATAAGGCTATGGATATACCCTCCCACATAATTAATGATGCGATTAGAGAAACGCTGAGTAGAACAGTTATCACTTCTTTTACAACATTATTAGCTATTACTGTACTTTTCTTCTTTGGCGGTCCTGCCTTGCACGGTTTTTCCTTTGCCTTAACACTAGGTGTATTATTTGGCACTTATTCTTCCATCTGCATTGCAGCCCCTCTTTTAGCAGATTTTAGCCGTAAGCTTTCTCCTACTAAACAATAGTCCAAATATCCCAAAATTGATGGTATAATCATCTGTAATAGCCATCATAATCCAAATAAAGAAATCTATAATCTATGAAGATCAAACAAATTATTCCTATTTATATGGTCTTAAACGGACTAAGTAGCATGGTGCCCACTATTTTGTCAATTGGTTTTTCAATTACTTTGTTTGAAACAGATACCACTGGTATTTCTGCAGCTTATTTGCAACCGGCTAGCTTATTAGGGATTGCTTCGGCTGGATTAATTGGAGGATTTTTTTTAAAACGTTTTTCTGTCTATACCATAGGTATAGGTGCCCTTTTATCGGCTACCTTGACCTTATTAGCTTTGTCGGTATATGGTGCTGTACATCTACGAGTCTGTACCTTTACATTATGGACACTGGCCTGTATCATGAGTATTGAACATTCCAATGGTCTTGCTTTTATGAGTAGACAAATAGCGCCCGATGATACACCTTTCTTTTTTTCTAATTTTCAAATTTTTTTAGAATGTTTTAATGTTTTGGCACCTATATTGGCGAAAAATTTATTAGGCATGATAGGATTAAAGGCAGTTTTATTGCTTTGTAGCTTTATTTACATTTTGCGCATCATACCTTGGCAGTTATTCCGCGTGGCAGATATTGGTGCAGAAGCAATCGCACCACAACAATTTGGCGTGTTGACCGGTTTTAAAGAAATCGTTCAAAATCCTGGACTATTGCGCATCACTAGTTTTCGTTTGGTGAATTACATAGCCACTATTGCCTATATCGTTAGTTTGCCTATTCTAGTAGCAAGGATTGCCAAAGGCGATAGCCAAGTCAATGCAACATTACACAGCTATAGTATGAGTATGATCCATCTAGGCTTTATTGTAAGTGGCATATGTGGTTCATGGATCCTAAGAAAACAACCTAAATGGATCATTGGTTTTTTTAATATTAGTCCTGTTTTTATTGTGTTGGCTTCGATTATCGCTTTTTATGTAACAGAGCCATGCTATCTTGAGGCCACTGCATTGCTCTATGGCATGGGACTTTATTTGTTTAGAACCACTATTGCAATTATAGGTCAAGCTTTAACTAAAAAGGAAAAGCTGGCCCACGTGATTTTAGTCGGGGATGCAGTAGTAAAATCTTTTGCTTATGGAATTAGTTCTTTGATACCATTGTGGATAGTCCTTCCACCTTTATGGGGCATAGCCCCTCCCTTTGTGGGTTTTGTTTTATGCTCTTTACTTTCACTGGGTATGATTAAACCCATTACTAAAATATACCTAGCATCCTTGTACAAAAAAAATAGTACAAAATAATAATAGCTGTTCATGCTAGTGGTAAAACAGCGATTTAAACCTTACTTTTTTCTTGATAGAAAGTAAAATATCCATTAAGCTTTTTTACCTGTAAGCCATCTTTGCACATTACAACTTTTTACAAAGGCTTTTTCCCACTCCTTGAAAAGTAACCTTTTTAGATAGGTGAAGGGATAAAAGCTGCGCAGATGATTTATTGCTTTAAGCCACTTTTTTTGATAAAATCAACAGCAATGTCTAAACCTCTATGGTCTATTGAATGGGCAAGGTCTTCTAATTTATGTGTGCTACAGGGTACATTATGGTCAAACAAATATTGTTTGGCATGGTCTATAGCATCTACCGCTACTACTCTGTCCAACATACCATGAATCAAACAAATAGGTGTCATGCTATTGATGCATGATGGAGGAGCTACTACCAACCCAGAAAATCCTATTGTACATAAAAATGGCTCCATTTGTACAAGGGTTAAATAGATGCCCATCATAGCCCCCTGTGAAAAGCCAATTATAATAGTCTCCTTATTGGTAACATTTAGCGCTATTTGTTTTTGTTTAATGAAGTCGTTAACCGGTGGCACATTCCTTCCCAGCAATCTTTTCATTACATATGGCGTTCGATCTTGTAGACTAAACCATTGTCGCCCATGAGAGGCCATATCATATGCTTCTATGCCATGTGGCGCTATGAAATGACAATCCGGTAAATGATTTTCCATATATGGAACCAATTTGATTACATCATGGCCATTAGACCCTACACCGTGTAACAATATTATTAATTTTTTTGCTGGTAATATTTTACTATATACTTCAGGATGTATTAAATTACTCATTATTGATCTGCTACTATGCTAAATTTATAAGATAGACATTTTAATCTATGCCACGGCCATTGATACATGTAATATGGATCCAGATATTGGATTGGTTAGTAAACTTACGTCTGCAGCTTTCCCCTAATATATAAGGCATATATAACCCTTTCCTAATAGCCATCTAACCATATGGTCTTTTTACATAAATATATTATGGAACAAGCAATAATTGATAAAATTTTTGAGATTTTAAGCCATAAAAATCAAAACCCTACTACAGAACTGGTCTATAAAAATGATTTTACTTTACTAGTGGCCGTACTATTATCTGCACAAGCTACCGATATATCGGTAAATATAGCAACAAAACCTTTATTTGAACGATTTGATACACCAGAGAAAATGGTATGCCTTGGAGAAGAAGGATTGAAAGAATACATACGATCCATTGGATTATTCAACCATAAAGCCAAAAATATTATAGGATTATCTAATCTATTGATCAACCATTATAATGGCCGTGTACCCAACCACTTTGACGCGCTGGTGCAATTACCAGGGGTAGGCAGAAAAACAGCCAATGTAGTATTAAATTGCCTATTTAACCAGCCAACTATTGCGGTAGATACCCATGTATTTAGAGTGGCCAAAAGGATTGGACTAGCAAAGGGTACAACAGCGGAAAAAGTAGAAGCGGAGCTATTAGCCGCCATAGACCAAAAGTGGCGGAAACATGCCCACCATTGGCTTATACTACATGGTAGGTATATTTGCAAAGCACGTAACCCCAATTGTACCCTTTGTCCCATTACAACCTACTGTACCTACTATCAAAGCAAGTTGTAAAGAATAGTTACTGCGCTTTAATCATACAACTTTAATACCGCCATAAAAGCCTCTTGTGGAATTTCTACTGAACCGACTTGTCTCATTCGTTTTTTTCCTTTTTTTTGTTTTTCTAAAAGTTTCCTTTTGCGTGAAATGTCACCACCATAACACTTGGCAATAACATTTTTTCGTAGAGACTTTACCGTTTCTCTAGCAACGATTTTTGTACCAATAGCTGCTTGAATACTCACTTCAAACATATGTCTAGGAATGATTTCTTTAAGCTTTTTACACAAGACCTTACCCCGTTCATAGGCACTTGATCTATGTACAATAGCCGAAAGGGCATCTACTTTTTCATTGTGCAATAGGATATCTAATTTTACCAAATCTGCATCGGCAAACCTAGCCAATTCATAATCCAAGGAAGCATAGCCACGTGAAATTGTTTTGAGTTTATCAAAAAAGTCAAAAACTACTTCTGCTAAAGGTAGTTCAAAAGTAAGTTCTACTCGGTCAGCCGTCAGGTAAAGTTGATTTTTTAAAATCCCTCTTCGATCCATACAGAGCTTTATAATCCCCCCCACAAATTCTGATTTTGTGATAATTTGGGCTTGAATAAGTGGCTCTTCAATCCGATCAATGGTATTGGGATCTGGCATATCTGCAGGTGCTTGTACCTCTATGCGTTGTCCTTTTTGGTCTACGACGTGAAACTGTACCGAGGGTACAGTAGTAATAATGGTGGTATTAAACTCTTTTTCTAGTCGTTCTTGGATAATCTCCATATGGAGCATCCCCAAGAAACCACACCTAAAACCAAACCCTAAAGCCGCAGAGCTCTCTGGTTCCCAAATCAGTGCAGCATCATTTAATTTTAGCTTTTCCATAGCATCTCGTAATAGTTCATATTCCGTGCTATCGACTGGATAGATGCCTGCAAAAACCATAGGTTTTACTGCCTCAAATCCTTTAATCATGCCCCCTACTGGACGGCCAGCTTTATCTACATGGGTAATCGTATCCCCCACTTTTACGTCACTTGCATTTTTAATACCCGCAATCATATAGCCTACATGACCTGCTGCTAAAGATGGTTGGGGGATTTGTTGCAATTTTAAAATTCCCACTTCTTCAACTTTATAATTTAGTCCTGTACTAATGCACTGAATTTGGTCTCCTGGCTGAATCGTTCCATTAAAAATTCGAAAATAGACCTCTACACCACGAAAAGTATTGTACAGTGAATCAAAAATCATTGCTTGCAGAGGAGCTTTAGGGTCTCCTTTGGGCGCAGGTATACGGGTAACTACCGTTGCCAGCAGGGCATCAATGCCGATACCCTGCTTAGCGCTAACAGAAAGAATTTCATCTCGATCGCATCCTATAAGCTCTATGATTTGATCTTTTACCTCTTCTGGCATGGCCCCTGGCAAATCCACCTTATTCAATACAGGAATAATCGTAAGGTTTTGCTCCAAAGCCAGATATAGATTAGAAATGGTTTGCGCTTCAACCCCCTGTGCAGCATCAACCACTAGCAGAGCTCCCTCACATGCCGCAATAGAGCGCGAAACTTCATAGGTAAAGTCTACATGTCCTGGCGTATCAATCAAATGGAAGAGGTAGGATGCACCCTTATATGTATAAGCCATTTGGATCGCATGGCTTTTAATGGTGATACCCCGTTCACGCTCTAGATCCATATTGTCTAGGACTTGATTTTTTTGATCCCGTAGGGCAACTGTTTTAGTGGCTTCTAATAAACGGTCTGCTAAGGTGCTCTTGCCATGGTCAATGTGTGCAATGATGCAAAAATTTCGAATATTTTTCATTAAACTTGTTTGAGTGAAAATAAAAAGGCTGAATACATTTCAGACTTAGCCATTTACAGTATTGCAAGGTACGGAATTTAAAAAATAGTATTATATTTGCATTAATATTTATATAATTTTGTAACCTTATTATGCATCAGTTAATAAAATACGTTGAGTCCATCTGTAATCCCCAACCCGCCCGCACATTTCCTAATTTTAAGGCTGGTGATACCATCAATGTCCATGTAAAAATACAAGAAGGCAATAAAGTTCGTATTCAACAGTTTCAAGGTGCGGTTATTCAGCGTAAAAATCCCAACACGAATGGGGAAACTTTTACTGTACGTAAGGTATCTAAGGAAGTAGGGGTGGAGCGTATTTTCCCTTTGCTTTGTCCCAATATTGAGAAAATAGAAGTAAAAAGAAGAGGTCGTGTCCGTAGGGCTAGGATTTATTATCTACGGGGTAAGCAAGGTAAAGCAGCTCGTATTAAGGAGCTTAGGTAAGATCATTTACAGCATGCTTTTTGCTTAAAAAAATCAACCCTACTCTAAAAAAATATTGGAAGCAACCCTTTGCTAAAAAATTTAGACCGGCTTACAGACTACAAAAAATAGATAAATATATTTTAATATATTTGTTTATGAGCGCCCAATTTTTTGTTGCCTCCTTAGCTCAACTGGTAGAGCAACTGATTTGTAATCAGTAGGTTGCTGGTTCGATTCCGGCAGGGGGCACTCCTCCTAATTCTACATCTATAGCGGCTCTTTCGCATCTGCAGTTGATTTTGTATAGTCATCTATCTCATCTCAAATTTTGAGTATGTGATGCTTTAGATGACTTCTTGGATGATAATCTTGCATGACTTGTTTAAGATAATTTCTGTCCAAATGGGTATATATCTCGGTAGTGGTAAGCGCACTATGCCCCAGCATTTCCTGTATAGCACGTAAATCTGCACCTCCTTCTATTAAATGTGTAGCAAAAGAATGTCTAAAAACATGAGGTCCTACTTCTACATTGATTTTGGCTTTTCTAGCAAGTGCCTGTACCATTAAAAAAACCATCACCCTAGTTAAGCTGCTGCCGCGTCGATTTAAAAACAGAATATCTAAATATCCAAGTTTTATGCTCATATGGGCACGAACTTCCTTCATATAAAGTTTAATATATTTTAGTGCCATAGCACCAATAGGTATCAAACGTTCTTTATTACCTTTTCCAATTACACGTATAAAATTTTCTTCGAAGTAAATATGACTTAACTTTAAATAGATCAGCTCAGAAACACGTATCCCTGTACCATAAAGTGTTTCCACGATGGCTCGATTGCGTACACCAATTGGTGTAGAATGGTCTATCGCCTTAATGATGCGCTCAATTTCCGATATAGACAAAATAAATGGTAAATGCTTGCCTAAATGAGGACTTTCTATAAGCTTAGTAGGATCTTTAGTGACCTGGTGACCCAAGAATAAGAACTTGTAAAAAAGACGCAAACTAGAAAGCATTCTCGATTGACTGGTAGCCTTTATGCCGATGTGGTGTAGTTTGGCTAAAAATTCTTGAATATGAGCGCCATCAACTGTCAGCGGTGTGAGCGCTTTATCCAACAAAAATTGGGTAAATTTTGTTACATCAGAAAGATAAGCTTTGATAGAATGGCTGGCAAGTAAACGCTCCAAACGGAGGTAGGTCTCAAATTGCTGCAAAAGAAAATTCATTCTTGATCTATTACAAATACTGAAAACAAAATACGGTTTAAAGACTTGCTATACTCCAAGAAGAAAAGGCAATAACTAAGGACCGATAAACCCATAGCCTAAGCTCCCCCTGCTGGACTCGAACCAGCGACCCTTTGATTAACAGTCAAATGCTCTAACCAACTGAGCTAAGGAGGATTATAACCATTACAATTTTACCATTTTTTTCTTTCATAAACAATAAATCATCATAAAAATGATCAACTTTACCATGTCTTTGAATAGATGATACATATTATATTTAAATTAATTTTAATAGCTTTGAGTAAGTATTTTTCTTCTTTCTTCTTATCGAAAAAGAGATAAAAGTGATAACATTAGACCAAAACAATTGAAGTTTGTAGCAGTGTACCCAATCCTAAGGTAAAGTTTTTATCTTACATTTCACCCAATAATATTGTGGTCAATTTAAATGAAACGCATCACATTATGGCTTCCATAAATAGCACAACCAAGCCAGCAGGGAGTTGGATCCAAAAATCTGCAATGGTTCTTATTAAGTTTTTAGGTTGGAAAATCAACAACACAACGCATCCAACCACTTGGAAAAAAGCAGTCATGGCATTGGCGCCACATACTAGTAATTGGGATTTTTTTTATGGCATGTTATTTAAACTTAGCCATCCCAATGTAACGATTAGATTTGCCATAAAAAAAGAAGTAATGTTTTTTCCACTTTCCTATCTAATGAAAAAGCTGGGTGCTATTCCAATAGATAGAAATAAAACAACCAAGCACACCAATATGGTAGCTGTAATGGCAGAGATGCTCAATAGCGCAGATGCGCTTGTACTAGCAATTGCACCTGAGGGTACAAGAAGCTATGTAAAACGCTGGAAAACAGGGTTTTATAGATTGGCTGAAGCAGCAAATGTTCCAATTATTTTAGGATATATACACTACGCTAAAAAAGAAATGGGGTTGGGTCCAATCTTCTATCCTACAGGTAACATAGAAAAAGATATAGCAAATATTCAAAGTTTTTACCGAAACATACTTGGAAAATATCCAAAGCAGGGTGTCGTTTGATATGACAAATTGACACCATCAAAAGCATTTGGCAAAAAAATTGCATGACCATATAGCATTAATGGAAACGATTACTTTTAACTTTTATATTTCAATCATCAGGCTATCTCATCATATTCAATACATATAAAGCATGAAGCTACAAGATACACATACAAACGAAACAGGATGCTGTTCATCAGAAGTAGATAAAAGCCAAACAGCTTGCTGTAACGGAGGACCAAAAACCAGTCAGCCATGTTGCTGTAGTGGTGAAGAAACTATGGATCAACCATGCTGCTGTGGCCGAAAAGAGGTCGAAAATCAAATAAATTGTGGCAATCCACAAGAAACAGAATTGCATATGGGTTGCTGTCAGTCAGGTGGCAGACTAGATGATGCACATAAGCAAATATTGAATCCTGATATAAGTTCATTCGATCAACTACAATTACTACTAAAGGAAACAAATGACAAATACCTTCGCCTATATGCTGAATTTGATAATTTTAAGAAACGTGCCACTAAAGAACATATAGCCCTTACCCATAAGGCCAACGAGCAAACACTAAAAGAACTCTTACCAATTATAGATGATTTTGAGCGATGTATAATGGCCTTACAAGGTACACAAGCAGTTGTTCAACATCTTGAAGGCATCAAACTAATTTATGATAAATTATGTGGGCTTTTAAGAAAATATGGTGTACAAGAAATAGCCATAGAGCAAGGCAGTGCATTTAATGCTGACTTGCATGAAGCGATTATGCAGCAACCAGTAGATAATATGGAAATGCAAGGAAAAATTGTAACAGTAGTAGAAAAAGGATACCTAATCAATGAATATGTGTTACGTTTTGCTAAAGTTATAATTGGAGTATAGATGGAAAAAGATTATTACAATATTCTGGGTGTAGAACGCAATGCCACTGCAGAAGAGATTAAAAAGGCCTATCGAAAGATAGCCATGCAATACCATCCTGATAAAAATCCAGGAAATAAAGCAGCAGAAGAGAAATTTAAAGCTGCTACAGAAGCCTATGACGTCCTAAGTAACCCAGAGAAAAAACAGCAATATGATCAATTTGGTACAACTGGATATCAAGGAGGAAGTAGATCTTATGAAGGTGATATTTTTGAAGGTGATTTGAATGATCTATTTCAAGATTCTCCTTTTGGTAGTTTTTTTAGTAGCGGAAGAAGAACACGACAGGCCAGTAATCGTGGCGAAGATTTACGTATAAGAATCAAACTAAACCTTGAAGAAGTTGCATTAGGTACCGAAAAAAAAGTCAAAGTAAAACGTTATACAAGTTGTGAGGCATGTGGCGGTAATGGAGCAGAAAACGGACTTTCTGTAGAAAAATGTGTCTCCTGTAAAGGGCAAGGTGTGGTTCGTAAAACAACCCAAACCATGCTGGGCAATATGCTTACAGAAGCCATTTGTAACCATTGTACGGGAACAGGTAGCCGTATTAAAAAATCTTGTAGTGATTGTCAAGGAGAAGGAAGAAAATTTATAGAAGATCTTATTACCTTTAAAGTACCTAAGGGGGTAAAAAAAAATATGGAGCTAACCCTACGTGGCAAAGGCAACGCTCCACTCCGTGGCGGTACACCAGGTAGTTTGATTATCCAAATAGATGAAGAAGAAAACGATCTTTTAAAACGTAAAGGCAATAATATTTGTTATACTTTACACATTAGCTTTATAGATGTCACACTAGGTTGCGAAATGGAAGTCCCTACTATATATGGCAAAGTTCGGCTTAAAATTCCACCTGGAACATCATGTAGCGAGGTTTTTAAATTAAGAGGAAAGGGTATCACAGATATAAATGGTTATGGCAAAAAGGGAGATCAGTTGGTTTTTATCCAAGTTTGGATCCCACAAGAGCTTACAAAAGAAGAAAAAGAGATTTTACTTTCTCTTCAAGGCTCGCCTAACTTTATACCTAAACCAAATAAGAAAGAAGAAAGTTTTTTTGATCGGATTAAATCTTTTTTTCAAGGATAGAGTCAATATGCTATCGTTTAAAGTGTTCCTATGACCCAATTTGTAGTTTCTGCACGAAAATACCGTCCTACTACTTTTAAAGATGTAATCAGTCAGTCCCACATTACAACCACACTGAAGAATGCAATAGCTACCAAACAGCTTGCACACGCTTTTCTTTTTTGTGGTCCACGTGGTGTGGGAAAAACCACTTGTGCGCGTATATTGGCTAAAGCCATTAATTGCTTACAAATTACAGCAGCAGTAGAGCCTTGTAACCATTGTGCCAATTGCCTTAGCTTAAGTAGCAATCGCGCGCTGGATGTCTATGAGTTAGATGCAGCCTCTCATAACTCTGTAGAAGATATGCGTGATCTAGTGAGTCAGGTCCGCTACGTTCCTCAAGCGGGTAAATACAAGATATACATTATAGATGAGGTCCATATGCTCTCTAATGCTGCTTTTAATGCTTTGCTTAAAACACTTGAAGAACCCCCTAGTTATGCTATATTTATATTAGCTACTACAGAACGGCACAAAGTTTTAGCTACTATTTTATCTCGTTGTCAAATCTTTAATTTTAACAGAATTAAATTAGAAGATATTGTTACACAGCTTAAAACAATTGCTAGTCAAGCGTCTATTGGTTATGAAGAATCTGCACTACAGTTGATTGCGCAAAAAGCAGAAGGTGCGATGCGGGATGCACTTTCTATGTTTGATTTGATCACTGCTTCCGCAGGCATAGGCGGTACGATTACCTATACCAATACACGTGATCATCTTCAAATTCTAGATTATGACTATTATTTTAAATGTACAGAAGCTTGCTTGACAGGTAATATTTCTGCGGTCCTTTCTCTCTATGATACGGTCTTACGCAAAGGATTTAATGGGCACCATTTTATAGTAGGATTGGGCGAGCATTTACGCAACGTATTGGTTTGTAAAGACAGCGCTACGCTTCCGCTTTTAGCGGTTACTGATAATATTCGTCCACGTTATGCTGAATATGCTACTAGATGCACGATGCCTTTTTTATTGAAAGCGCTGACACGCTTAAACCAGTGTGATATAGGCTATAAATCTAGTCAACACCAAAGATTGCATGTAGAGTTGGCACTGATTGAACTAGCTACTGCCCATCTGTCTATTCCAGAAAGCACAATAGACCCATTGCCCAAATCAGATCACTCACAAGAAGCAGTTATAGCCAAATCTAGATCAGCTGATTCGGCAAGATCATCTGTAACGCGATTGCCCCAGTCAAAGCATACTTTGGACGATATGGCTGTCAGGCCAGTAACATCTACTCAACAGCCAGAGACCATAGCTATTCCTAACTTAGCAAGCCTAAAGGCTTCATTGGCTGCAAAGAAAAAATCAAATACGACCGATTTAAAAAAAAAAATAGAAAATGGATGTGATTGGAAGGAAGCAATATCGGAAGAGATAATTCAAGCTTTTCTTGCTGATTATAGGCAACAACTTAAAAATAATGGTTGTATAGCTGCTTATCATCTTATGAGCCAGCCCATCAAGATAGAAGGTTCCGTTGTAACCATTTCATTAATCAATCCAGTACAAGCAGAGCTGTTACAAAGTCTAAAAGAAGAACTTTTACCTATAATTCGCAAAAAATTGAATCATCCTACCATGAATGTTCAAGGTATTTTGGTCAATCAGATTGTTCCCGAAAAACCTTATACAGATCAAGAAAAATTAAGGTGCTTAAGTAAAAAAAACGGTGCCATAGCACTACTCCAAGAACGATTTATGTTGGAAGTAGCTTACTAATTAGTCGACCTTAAGGTTCTCTCGCGTCTGTAGTTGATTTTGTATAGGTCTCTTCTTTGTCTTAAATTTAGGTATTATAAGGCCATTAGCTTAGCGAAGTTCTCAAAAAAATTTTTCGTATTTATACTGATTAACAAATAATTATATGGTATTTCAGGGCCGACTAAATAGAAAGAGTTGCTCGTTCACACTCAACAAAGAGATAACTTGCGATTAGGATGTGCTATTACAAATTGAGACCAACTTTTGGGCTTAGCAGTAGAAGATAAACGTTGTTGGCTATGGCATAAAGCTACTGCCAGTGCATCTGAAGCATCTAAAAAAGTAGATGGAATAGATAGGTTAAGGAGGTGGCCAACCATAGCAGCCACTTGTTCCTTGGACGCATTGCCGTTTCCTGTAACCGCCTGTTTCACCTTACGTGGCGCATATTCTGTAATAGGCGTTTCACACGCTAAAGCTGCTGCGATTGCTACTCCTTGTGCCCTTCCTAGCTTAAGCATAGATTGTACATTCGATCCATAAAAAATCGATTCAATCGCTACTGCATCTGGGGTATATTTTTTGAACAATGCTACCATATGTAAATAGATATGACGCATCCGTAACATATGTCCTTTGTATTTTTTTAATTCCAAAATGCCATAGTCTATTGGTTTTATAGCGCTATCTATTGCTGATTCTTGAATAATACCAAAGCCCATAATCACACTTCCAGGATCTAGGCCTATAATAATTTTTCCACCCATAGGTTATTTATTTCAAGTATATATAAAAATTTTTAGCTTGATAACTTGATTTTGCATCGCTCTATGATGTTTTTCTAAATTTTTATAGCATAGAGCAAAACAACATTTTATGTATACAAATAACAGGATTATTTCTGATTTAGAAGTCAGTACTTGATCTTATAGACAGTAAAAACCATATACCCTATACTTGTCATTTAATTTTAGTGTGTAAGATACACTTTTAACGTCAATTCTGGATTAGATATTAAGAAATTAGATATTAAAAAAAGGGATTAAAAAAGCTCCTTTCTATTTTAGATTTGGGGATAAAAATACGAACCAAATTAGCAAAAGAGCCGCTTATAAATGTATCAAAATTAGTTGAAATATATTACGCTGTTGATGAATTTCTAATAAAATTTATGCCTTACATGGAAAAACAGTTGTTAGCTACCTCAGATAGAAAACCTACTAGAACTTGTTCAATGACTTTGAGTGAAATAATTATAGTGGCCCGAAAAAATCAGACAAAAAAATAAGAATTTTATTTCCGTATAATCTAGATATAATTAGGTGATTAACAAATGGGAAAAATAGGAAATAAAATTCCTAAAAATTTGTCTTAAAAATCAGTCCACTGCTTTTTTTAACTAAAATTTCTTAAAATCTAATCCCGAGCTCACGTTAAAACAATTAATTTATTTACATTAATTATATAAACTACTACAGATCCGTTCTTGGTTGGTTCCTAGTTGAAACGACCACTAGATGGTCTAAGCTAGACTGACTTAGTTTAGGAAAATAGGTACCCCCCTAAAAATAACTATAGTATAAATTAATAACTTATATGAAATTTATCACTTACTCAAAAAAAATTGTTTTAATCTTAGCATGGTATGGAATAATGCTTTTAAATGGAACTGCCTGTTTTAAATCAGTCGAAAAAAAATATTGGTCTGTCAATAGTAAAGCAGATCCTATTACGAAAGAAACAAATGATATCTCTGAAAAAGAGGTTCCTGCTAACAATTCCCTAGCTGATGCAATAGAAAAAGATAATTTTATCTACCCATATTCGGATCATAAAATGGTGAATCAAACTAGTGAAGAAGAAAATATTATAGATCAATGCGAAAACAGTACGTATTGTAAACTACAACCATCTAGTCTACTAGTGGAAAACGATCCCATAATAGTTCTAGATAACCCTATAGTATTTCCAGGTGACATTATAAGGACAGACTCGACTGATAAAGAGGAACAGTCTGAGCAGGTGGAAGATTCGATTAAGCAGAAGAGTCAAAAACAAACTTTACAGGACGAACAAATTGAACAAGGTTAAGACGCAGAAAGATTTAGAAAACACTCTGATTTAGAGAATAAATTATACTAACCAATTCATTATCAAAATAAAAGTAACACTCGAGAAGATACTGCAAGATAAAATCAATATTATTTTATTTTTTTAATACGTAAATCAATAAAATAAATCCTTAGTTGACGTTAAAATAAGTCCATAATGTAAGTTTATATAAAATGATACAAGATCAACCACTTAATTTAAATACTAGTTATTATTCATCTCCTATTTTCTAATAAATTATTGACAATCAATTTTAAATTCATATCGTAAAACCATCCAGTAGTAGTTTTACCTTTAGTAGCAATTGTTTTAAATACTTTGTGGGCATAAGCTCTTTTGGTATCACAACTAATTTTCATACATTCATTATAGAATCCTTTGTTAACTTGGTTTTTATTTTTATCTCGAAATTTAAAACACAAAGGAACCCTTTGACCTTTTTTACTGTCTAATCCAGCATTGACGTTGTTAATGATGGCATTGTAAAATGGATCGTCTATGACAACTAAAAAGGAACCTCATGGATCATTGCAGAGGGATTCTATCTTCATCAATTAATATGACTGTATTTCTTATGGTACTAGATTTTTACCAAAAGAAATTCGTAACCAATAAATAATAATCTATCATGCATACAAAAGATACATCCTATTTTAAATCTTGCTGTACCCTATCAGGAATAGCTATCTGTTTTTCATTAATGACTTCTTCCTGTAATCAATTAACTAGATATGGGATGGATAGCAGTAGCAGTGAACAAGATTCAGAATCAGATACAGAGCAAATAGAAATAAGTTTTGTACCTACTGCACATTTTTGGGATTCCCTTCATATTGCAGCACAACAAGGTGATATAAAAAGGGTAAACCAACTATGTTCAGATTCATATGTTGATGTCAATACAAAAAATGACTTTGACAACACGCCACTTCATATTGCAGCAGAAAAAGGCCATATAGAAATAGTCAGAAAACTACTATCAGTTGATAATATTATAGTAAATCAGCAAAATATTTTTAATAAAACACCTCTTGATTTAGCATTAGAAAACAATCATGAAGAGGTGGCTGTACTATTACGATCAACTAGTGCGGTTAGTAGCTAAGAAAAACAATAGATAAAAACATATCAGATCATACAGCTAATCAGTCAGTAAACACTGCTCGTAACTTCAATAGCTACCATGATGGGAAAAAATCAATTATAGTATAGACGCAATAGAATCAATGTTATTCCAACCCCAAAAGCTTTTTCTATTAGATGGTATGTCGCTCATCTATAGAGCGCATTTTGCCCTTGGAAAGGCAGAAACTACTACCGCACAGGGGATTAAAACAGGAGCGATACTTGGCTTTGTGAATACCTTAGTAAAGGTACTACAAGAAGAAAAACCTACCCACCTCATCGTTGTCTTTGACGGAAAAGAAAAAACCTTTCGACATGAGCTATTTCCTGCCTATAAATCCCACCGGCCAGCTCAACCAGAAGCGATCTCTATAGCCATTCCATACATCAAAGCTATTCTAGAAGGGTTTGGTATTTTATCCATAACGGGTAATGGGTATGAGGCAGATGACTTACTGGGTACATTAGCCAAAAAGGCAGCGACAATGGGATATACGACCTACATCATGTCTACAGACAAAGACTTAGCTCAGATGGTACAATATAATATTTACCTCTATAAACCGAGTAGCCATGGCCAAAAGTCAACTATACTTGGTGAAAAAGAAATCTTAGTGCAATGGGAAATTAGTAGACCTGAACAAGTAAAAGATATTCTAGCATTAGAAGGAGATCCTTCTGATTTTATTCCAGGCATTCCTTCTATTGGCAAAAAAACTGCTCGAAAGCTTATAAAAGAATTTGATAATCTAGAAAATATATTGGCACATAGCCATGCGCTAACGGGTAAGTTAAAAGCAAACCTTATCCAATATGCAGCGCAAGGTATGCTTTCCAAACAACTGGCTACGATTCGAACAGATGTGCCGATCACGCTAGATTTAGAAAAATGCCATTACCAGATGCCCAACAAGGACAAATTGGAATCTCTATTTACTTTACTGGAATTTAAGCAACTTAAGGAGCGGTTATTTGGTAGACCAAACCCACAAAAAGAAGGCGACCAAATAGTTGGTTTATTTGATTCTATCGACTGAACTACGCACAGCTAACAAGATGATTAGTATCCTGGTCTAGATGGGCAAGAGAACCATATTCAGTTAATCAATATGAATCGTATAAGGAAGGATGGCTTGTACGCCATAGGGTTTAGATAGCAGTTGGTAATGATTGAGTATAGGATATTCTTGCACTAAGGAATGGAGTACCTCCATTTTGAGGTTACCAGTAGTATAGTTTAGCAACTGCTTTAATTTTGTTTTAGGACGAGGTAAATAACAAACACTATACTGGTCGCTTAACTGGGCCAAAGCAGCGGCTTTAGCAATAGCTGCTTTCAGTCCGCCGAGCGCATCGACCAACCCATTACTTTGAGCCATTGCACCAGTATATACCCTACCACCTGCTAATTTTTCCACAGAGGCTATATCCAGGCCACGTCCATTGGCAACTTTACGTAAAAAATCATCATAACCTTGTTGTAACACTTTATATATAAATTTAGACTCTTGCTCAGAACAACTTAGCCTAGGCTCTAAAAAATCTGCAGAAGGAGCAGTCTTTACCACATCACGGTAGATACCTATTTTATGCATCAATGCAGTGGAATCAAATAGCATACCAAAAATACCAATCGAACCTGTAATGGTAGTAGGTTGTGCAAAAATATAATTACATGGAGCAGCAATATAATACCCCCCAGAAGCAGCTACGTTAGACATAGAAGCCACAACTGGCTTAACAGATTTAAGTTCCTCTATTGCCTTCCATATAATATCTGAAGCCGCCACACTCCCCCCTGGTGAATGAATGCGCAATACTACAGCTTTTATATTGCTATCTTCTCGAATGGCCTTTATCGTTTTAATAAAATCACGGGCACCAATATATCCCGTACCACTGGATCCATTCACAATTTCCCCTTCAGCCATTACAACAGCAACTTGATTGTCCGAATTGGATGCGCTTTCTGAAGTAGTATAATGGATATAGCTGACAAAAGAAGGAGATTTTAGTTTTTCTTTTAACAATCTTTTAGCATCTGTTGCATAGCCTACCTTGGTAATTAAATTGGCCCGAAGGGCATCATTGGGCAATACTGCTGAAAGGTTATTGGCATGCGCTTTTAGTGCTGAAACCGCTATACTTCTAGCACTACCTATTTTAGTTAAAAAGTGATCATACATAGATGCAAGGTATGCTTTTGTTTGATTTTTACTTTCTTCACTCATTTTGGTCAAACAAAAGGGCTCTACCGCATCCTTACAGGCTCCAATGCGAAATATTATAGGCTTTATAGAAATATGCTCAAAAAGTTTTGTATAGAAATCAATGGTTGCAGACAAGCCTTTGAATGTCAACAAACCACTAGGATTTAGAATGATTTCGTCCGCCACAGAAGCTAAATAATAGGACTTTTGCGTATAATCATCCCCATATGCGATGATGGTTTTACCCTGCGCTTTAAAAGCCAACAAAGCTTCTCTTATTTCTTCTAAAGCAGCCCAGCCGGCATATAGATAAGATAAATCTAAATAAATAGCGGAAATACGATTATCTTTGGCTGCTTTATGAATGGCCTTTGTAACTACTTTAAAATTGACCACTCCTTTATTAGATTCAAATAATCCATTCGGCATCTTTTCAACCACTCGACCCGCTATATTGAATGATAGCACTGAGTTATTTGCTACTTCCTTGATATCCGTAGCAGTTAATTTTGAAAGGACAAAAAGAACTACATAAAATAAAGATAATAAAGAGATGAAACATCCTATAGCAATGGTCAATACCTGTTTAATAAAAGATTTTATGCGCATTTTGATTTATAAAAAAGTCTATTACGTAATGGCTGGAGCGCACAAAACGAGCAAAGAAATGTATTGTATACTTTTATGGTGTAGATCACGGTTTGTAATTTAGCGCGCTAGGGTGGGCCTGCGTGGACTTGAACCACGGACCTCTACATTATCAGTGTAGTGCTCTAACCAACTGAGCTACAGACCCTAAAATCTATGACTTTTTTACAGAAACTATTTGCAATCCAAGGAATAAAAAACAGATGTAATTAGACTTAAAGCTACTATAGGGTTCCCATAAATTATTTGAACTGGATAACAAAAGCACTAAGCAATCCTAATTGTACCGAATAAAGACTTTAATGCTAAAAATTAGTTAAGTGGACCAACACAGCTAAATTACGTATATATTCTGTATATACCCAATAAATAGCTATAATAAATAGTTATTTTAAGCTACTTTGTACTATTGGTGAGCGGAAGCAATCTTTTTATGCATAGGAAATACTAGTTTTAAGCGTAGATTTGTAGAAGGTCGCCAACCACCCGTACATTTCCAGCCCAGCCAACAATGGGTACAAAGATCAAATTCAAGGAGCTAAAAATATATTCATCCTATTTATGTTACAAATTGGCAACTATGTATTAAGTGATTTTCCGCTTTTACTGGCACCCATGGAAGACGTTAGCGATCCTCCTTTTCGTGCCATATGCAAGGCACATGGCGCAGATCTGATGTATACGGAATTTATTTCCTCCGAAGGACTGATTAGAGATGCTGCTAAAAGTATAAAAAAATTGGAAATATATGAAGCAGAACGTCCTATTGGGATACAAATTTTTGGAGATGCTATAGAAGTGATGCGGACAGCTGCTGCTATTGTAGAAAGGGCCCAACCCACTTTATTAGACATCAACTATGGTTGTCCTGTTAAGCAGGTAGCATGTAAAGGAGCAGGCGCTGGTATTCTTTTAGATCTTCCCAAGATGCAGGCAATGGCTGCAGAAATCGTTAAACAAGTCTCCATTCCTGTGACGGTCAAAACGCGATTAGGATGGGACCATTCATCGATTAAAATTTTAGAAGTAGTCCAACGCCTTCAAGATGTTGGTGTACAGGCTGTAACCATTCATGGAAGGACCCGACAACAAATGTACAAAGGATCAGCAGACTGGAGCTATATTGGAGCAGTAAAAGCAGATCCGAGCATTCATATTCCGATTTTTGGCAACGGGGATATTGACAGTCCTACTAAAGCGGTTGCTTATAAAGATAAATATGGGGTAGATGGTATTATGATTGGGCGTGCCAGCATTGGCTATCCTTGGATTTTTAGAGAAATCAAACATTATCATGCAACAGGTAAGCTCCTTCCTCCTCCTACCCTAGTAGAGCGGGTTGAAACTGTAAAAAAACATTTGACCCATGCGATAGAGTGGAAGGGAGAACGAACGGGTATATTAGAAATGAGGCGCCACTATGCGAATTATTTTCGAGGTGTGACTGGGATAAAACCGTATCGGTCTAGCTTGGTAACTGCTAATGATGCGAAGGCTATAGCTGACCTGTTAGATGAAATGACGCAAAAAGGATCTGATGGGGATTAGTTTCTACCGGTGCTGCCATGCCCTCCTAATCCCCTATTGGTTTGGTCTAGCATCGCTACTACTGTCCAACAAATGGATTCATATTTAGTGACCACTAGCTGCGCAATTCTATCCCCATCTTGTACTACAAAGGGTTCATCACCGCAATTGATAAGCAGTATTTTTATTTCCCCCCTATAGTCTTCATCAATTGTTCCCGGGCTATTTAAGACTGTAATGCCATGGTGCAATGCCAAGCCGCTACGTGGCCTTATTTGGGCTTCATAGCCTTGTGGTAAGGCAATAGAAATACCGCTAGGAATCAGCATCCTTTGCCTAGGAGCCAATCTAATAGGAAGATGGATAAAAGCACGCAAATCCATTCCGCTAGCCCCTAATGTAGCATAAGCAGGTAATGGATGGTGTGAGTGGTTAACAATTTGAACTTCCATACAATGCCATTTATTTAGAATTTTACTTTTTACAACAACTTTACAAAATGAGACCGTTGCTATAGAAGGACAAAAATGTGTAATACATTTATTTAAAAAACTGATTATCAATTTTTTAAATAAGTATAACAGTACTTACTTTTGTCTTTTTAGTGCTTCTTTTAGAACATTAACGCATGCTTCATAACCATCTTTTTTGGCTACATCAAGGGCAGTATTACCATCATTATTTTTTGCATTGATATCAATTCCTTTGGTTTCCAGTAACGCTTTAATTACCTCTACCTGATTACCATGGCCTACTGCAGTAATAAGAGGTGTCCTACCATCATTATCTTTTGTATTGATATCAATTCCTTTAGCTTTCAGTAACACTTTAATTACCTTTACGAAATTGTGACCTAGTGCATAATGGAGCGGGGTAGAGCCATTTTCATCTTTTGCATTAACTTCAATACCTGAAACTTTTACCAATTGGGTTACCACTTCTGTATGGCCACATACTGCTGCAATATGGAGCGGGGTACAGCCCTTTTTACCTCTTGCATTGACTTGAATATCTGTAGCTTTTAGTAATTTTATAACCTCTGATAGATGACCTTTTTGCGCTGCATGATGTAGTTTGGTAAAACCAATATCATTTTGTTCAGATTTTGCATTTTGGGGGAGTGTAGTACGAGATGCTTCTTTTTTAGAAAGTGTATCACCAACATCGGTATTTTCAACCACTACATTAGTTGGTTTTTTTTTAGGTTCTGTATGTTTAAGAACGGATTCATTATTTTTATTGGAATCAAGAACAGTGTTGCTTGTATGATTACTAGGACATTTTGCAGCTACAGATGACAATAATACAATTGAATAATATATTTTTTTCATATCTCTAAAATAATTTATATTTCTTGAAATTTTATATGGAACAATACGGAGTCAAAAGATAAAGGTATAAAAACATTTGGGTAATTGATGTGCGTTAAACTTTTAATAAAATTTAATCTAGGTTTTTATTCTAAAAATTTAAAAATCTATTGCAATGCTCTCATAATACATTTTATAACTATTTTACAATAGATTCAAAGTGACTTGCAAAGGTAAGTAGCTTGGCTTCTTCAAAATAATTACCAATCAGTTGGATACCAATGGGCAAATCTTTTTGATCTACTCCATTTGGTAAAGAAATAGCTGGTAGCCCAGCTACTGATGCCAATACAGTATAAAGATCGCTCCAATACATGGATAATGGATTACTGACAAAGCTATTTACCTTAAAAGCAGTAGTTGTAGTGGTAGGCAGTATGATAAAATCATAATGATTCAAGATGTTTTGCATGGCTTTTTTAATCATGTTACGGACTTTTAGTGCTTTAATGTAGTGTGTTTCACATTGAGATGCACTCAGCACAAATGATCCGAGCATAATCCGTTTTTTCACTTCCTTAGCAAAACCCTCTGTTCTGCTCTTGATATAGACCTCTTCCAATGTTGTAGCATGGCTACTTCGGTAGCCGTAACGAATACCATCAAAACGAGCAAGATTAGTGCTTGCTTCTGCATTGACCAATATATAGTAAGTTGGTAGGGCATATTTGAGTAATTCAAAATGGACATTGTCTACTTGATGTCCCTCTTTTTTTAACAGCTCTAGCCCATGTAATGTATGGTCTTTTATTTCTGGCTGTAAACCTCCATGGCTAAGTGTTTCTGCTAAACAGGCTACTTTATAACGGGCTGAATGACGCAATACACTAGTATAACAGGGCACCTCCCTAGCCGATGCAGTGCTATCAAATGCATCAGGTCCAGCTATTACTTCCAGCACAGTTGCACAGTCTTCTACTGTATGGGCCAAAATGCCAGCTGTATCAAAGGAAGAAGCATAAGCGACTAGACCATGCCTAGAAATTCTACCATAAGAAGGTTTCAGCCCTACAAGGCCACAAAATGCAGCCGGTTGTCTAACCGACCCACCTGTATCCGTTCCAATCGAAACATGACACATTTTTGCCTTTACGGCTGCTGCAGATCCACCTGAAGAACCACCGGCAACTCTTGTTTTATCTAAAGGATTGAGTACGGTACCAAAATAACCATTCTCTGAAGAAGAGCCCATGCCAAATTCATCACAATTTTGATGCCCAATAATCAATGCATCAGCTGCTAAGAGCCGCTCCGTAAGGGTTGCATGAAATGGAGAAATATAATTGGTTAAAATTTTACTACCAGCTTGTAATGGATGATCTTTGTAAGCAATCATATCTTTTAATCCCACCACCATCCCTGCCAAAGGACCTCCTTGATTTTGTGCTATTTTTTGATTGACTAAAACAGCCTTTTCTATTATCTCCTGATCGTAAACATGTACAAAGGCATTTAAGTTTTTTTGTCTTTCAATATGTTGCAAGAGCTGATCAACTACTTCGATAGGCGTAATTTTTTTTGATGCGAATAGCAACCGAAGTAGGCTAAAAGAATAGGCAAAATGGAGCATAAAAACAAGATTATAAAAAATAAAAATTAAGATTTTTGAAAATGAATCTGCTCTTTAAGACCTTTGCAGTCAGTGAGTGCTATTTCTACTGAACCTACTGCTAGATTAACTTTTAATTTTAAAGGAACTTTGTTGGCATCATCTGAAATATATGCTTCTACTGGGCGCTCTCCAGAAAATATACTATCCTCAACAGGCACCAACGGCGCAAAAACCAACGCGGATGTTTTGCCCAATTTGGTTTCAATCTTTTTTCTTCCAAGAAATAGAATCCCAACATCTTTATAGATCTGCTGGTCATACAAGACAGTGACCATAAGCTTATCACCGGGCTTTAGTTTTGTGGAATCAATAGAACGCAATGCATAATAACCACTGATTAAGTCTTTAATGTTTTGAACACTAGAGAGGGGATGATAGGTAACTTCAGGTTCCATATTATGACTACCTTCAGCCACTTCTACCCTAGCTTGATTGGATGCGTAATCAAAATCAATTTGCTCTTGCCTTACATAGCCATTTTCTTGAAGATGGGTGACACATCTATGTGGACGCAGTAGATTGGACACATCAGCTTCTAAATAACTTTCCCATGTATCCAACACTTTAAAACCTAAAACAGCTAATGCATTACTAGAGACACCTTTTACTTGAACTTTATAGCAAAGGTGCTCATTTAACTTATGCAACTGCTCATCTACATACATGGTAGCAGTACCCGCATGGATAAAGCTGTAACAAACTTGATACTCTAACCGTTCCCCTAGGAGAAAAGGAGGTTCAACTGTGCCAGCAGCTTTAGCATGTATACCACTTAAAAAAGTACTCGTTAGGCAACAGACAAAAAACTTCCTTACATATCTTATTATCACCATACCCATCAAAATATTAGCTTAATTAGAAAAATAATTAGTCGGTTAAATTTATAATTTTACAATAAAAAAAACAGTTAACCAAATAAAATAGGCAACAGGTTAGCAGGGAATCAAGCTATTTGTAAAAATAAAAAGCTAGAGCAATAGGAAAAAAAGAGATAAAAAACTATCTTGGCGAAGTACTCAATGGGGCTATACTATAAGTTAATTATAGTCAATTCTTTCAAACAGCCACAATATATTTTAAAAAAATGAATTTAAGAAAATATCCTAGTCATACGTTTGCACTGCTTCTTTTCTGTGGATCTACCTGCAACAATCAATACATCAGTCAAGAAGAAGAGGGTTACTATACGCAAAACGATTTTCAGTTAAGTAGAATAGAATCATTCGAAAAAACAATTTTTACACTAGAATCACCTGATGAGATTAGTGATTTTAGAAAAAAGTTAGCAGATAGGACGAAGAAATGGTGCACAACTGATACAGAAAAAACCCCAGATGAGCTTTGGAACAATTTTTTTAAGGAAGAAATAGAAGAAAAAATAATAAAAAATCTGCAACAAAAGCACGATACTACCCTTCTGGAAAGCTACTATGATCGCTTCGGGAAGTTGTTCAAAGCGCCTACAAAAGAAAATGAAAAAGAGTTGATCAGCGCAATGAAAAAGCTACAAGCGAATACTACGCTAATGCAAGCATTTAAAATTTATATAGCAGAAGAATATAATAACCCGGAAAACATTAATCTTACTAAGGCCATACTAGCATACCAAGAGTGTCTATATTTTATACAGAATAAGCCAGAGAAGAATTATATGCTGCATAATAAGCTAAAAAGGCTTCAATATTATTTGCTAAAATGGGAAAAAGATGGGCATAAAACTGGTCAACAACTATGGGAATCGATTCAGAAAGAAACAAAGACAAATAAATTACTAAATGAGGTTAAGTCATATACGTATCAAAAAAACAAAGAAGCCATTGCAAAGAGCTTAGAGCTGCTTGATGAATTGACAAAAGATCTGTATAGTTTAAGTTATAAAGATTTACTAGAAACATTACCGCATGGCATCAAAAAATTAAATGGTATTTTATACCAACTAGAATTAAAAAAAACAGATGACATCAAATTACTAACCAGCTATCTTAAATATATAGGAAATTTTTACAGCAATATATATAATCTATACTAACAGATTTAACTATAGTCTGTTATTGGTATATTTTGCGCCTTACAAGCGTTTCATGCTATGCCAGTAGGTGAAATTTCAATTTATACAAATATTTCATTGCCATCTGCTTTATTCTTTAGCCACGCGCTTTTAAAACAGTATAAAGCTACCGACCAGCCATGGATAAAATTTATGATTTATTAAAAAAACATTGGGGCTATTCTTGCTTTAGACCTTTTCAAGAAGCAATCATTAATGGTATTTTAGATGGCAAAGACCTATTGGTTTTTTTACCTACTGGAAGTGGAAAATCGCTTTGTTTTCAATTACCAGCCTTGCGGAAAACAGGCTTAACCTTAGTAGTTACGCCACTTATTGCGCTTATGAAAGATCAAGTAACACAACTTGCGCAAAAAGGTATTCACGCAGAAGCTATTTTTTCAGGCATGTCTAGTTTGGAAATAGAACGAAGACTAGATAATTGTGTATATGGTACGGTTAAATTATTGTATGTATCCCCAGAACGCTTGCAGACTGACCTTTTTAAACTGCGTGCGGCTACTATGGCTATTACTACCTTAGTGGTAGATGAGGCCCACTGTATTTCACAATGGGGATATGACTTTAGACCCTCTTATCTAGAAATTGCGCACTTTAAACAAACGATTCCAAAGGCCAATATAGTAGCCTTTACAGCTACTGCCACTAAAACAGTTAAACAGGATATTCAAGATTGTTTGCAACTAAACCATCCACTCCTTTTTGCTCAAACTTTTCATAGGCCCAATCTAGTCTACTGGGTACGCAAAACAGATCAAAAAGAAACACAACTGCTCAAGGCATTACAACAGAGTACTGGAGTAGCTATTATTTATGTAAATACACGAAAAAAAGCAGAAACCATCGCCACTTTTTTGCAAAAAAATGGTATTACCAGTGCATTTTACCATGCTGGTTTAACGACGGCTGATCGAGCTACAAAACAAGCTTTATGGAGTGAAAATAAAGTACGAACCATGGTTGCTACAGCTGCTTTTGGTATGGGGATTGATAAAGCAGACGTTTCATTAGTAATGCATTTAGATCTACCTACTTCCTTAGAAGCCTATTGCCAAGAAGCAGGAAGAGCAGGTCGAAATAATGCTACAGCCTACGCTATTCTTTGGTATGATGAACAAGATATTGCACATTTAAAAAAAAAGTGGAAGGAAAGTTACCCTACTATTGATCAAGTTAGAAAAGTTTACCAACATCTGGTTAATTACTATAAAATCGCAGTAGGCTCTCATGCTTTCGTTACCTATGATTTTGACTTAGAGAACTTTAAGCAAACAACTGGTCTATATGCAAAAGAAGCCTACTATGGCATCAAAACATTAGAGGCAGAAGGTTTTATACAGCTTAACGAAGCCTATTACCAACCTTCTAGGGTCTATTTTCTGCTATCTAGGGAAGCATTGTATGCGTTTCAACTCCATCATCCGGCTTATGATTTATGCATCAAAGCGCTTTTAAGGCTCTATGGTGGTACACTTTTTACACCATATTGTAAAATTATTGAAAAAAAAATAGCCCAGTTGATCCAACTTACGGAATACAAAGTAGCCGACCAATTACATGCCCTGCATCGACTCAAAGTTCTAGAATATCTTCCACAAAAAGCTAGTCCACAAATTACTTTCTTAACAGCACGTTATCTTGCTGCTGAATTGCCATTGCCTATTCATAAAATTGAGCAAAAAAATAAAATAGCCTATCAACAAATAGAAGCTGTTATACAATATGTTACCAACGATCGATGCTGCCGCCTGGCTACATTATTAGATTATTTTGATGAAACGGAAACGACTTGTAACCAATGCGATATTTGTAAAAAAAAGAGAACCGAAGCTATAAACCATACAGTGATGCTAGAAGGCCGCCATTACGTTATAGATGCCATTAGAAATGGTAAACAGGACCTTAAAAAGATAATAGAAGCAGTTGATTATAATAAAGAAAAAGAACTCTTACATATTATAAGAGCAATGCTAGATGCAAAAGAAATATATTATCAAAAGCCTGGCCAACTACAAATTAATGAAGGTTCAAAGCCTTTACATGGATAAGCTTTATAGTGGACCGAAAAAACTGGACAGAAAATGAGATAATTTGTTTCCTATTTTAGTAGTTTTATTGTTTCACAATCGAGTTTATCAAATGGGAAGAAAAAAGGTCAGAAAGTTTGGTTCAGTAGAGAAGACTAAAATAGTCTTAGATTTATTAAAAGAAGAATTGACGTTATATAGTGTCGTCATAAGAAATTAGCCCATATCTTTAGCAATAGCATCCCAACCGCCTTGTTGACCTGGAAGTAGAGGGGATAAAATAGACCAGACTTTGTCTGAAATATTGTGGCGATGAATCCATTTATACATCTACTTATATAATTAATGTTGTTATTTAAAATATCATATCAAGTACAAAATCAATATACAAAATATTTCATGACGACACTATCTAAGTCTCTTCAAACAGAGGATATAAATGACTATTTTACATATATTGATTATCCTGTTGAAGTGCAGAGAATATTTATACGACCAATAGCGTCGGAGAATCCGAATAGGCAAATAAGACGAGTTACCAAGACAAAAGTGACCTTTGATAAAGCTGAAAACTTATTGGATTTAACTTTTATGATAACAAAATATTTTGAGGCAAACAATTGGCAAAAGTTCCCAGTACATGCTTTTAATGCTTGGCAAAAAAACACATCTAATATGACGTTCCCATTATGATTTATTTTCTTAGATTTGATCCTTATTTTGCAAGGTTTTGATACAAATCAACTCAAAAACTGGTTATTTCATAATATAAATTTATGAATTTTTATACTGATTAATAAATAATTATATGTTATTTTAGGGCCTACTATTTATTTTGTGCTGGGAAGTAAGATAGTGTGCAATGACCATAACTAAGCCATTCATCAACATACAAGGAACGTGACCAGTACTTGTACCGACTATAGAGACCATCCATTTCCGCCAAGCCAACATAGACAGTAAGCCAGTAACCATGCCTATTAAAACAAGAAAGGGCGAAGAAGTACGAAACCCTAAAACAGCTAAAATAAATGGGGCGATTATTACTGGCACATAGAAACGCGCATACCACATAAGGATTCGGGATAAGATGGATATAGGACAGTTAAAAGCTAACACCATAGTAAGTAGCCCTAGCACAAACAGCCCTAGACGGGCCACTTTAACTTGGTGCAAGTGTATAAATTTTCTGAAACAACCTATACTTTTTGGTATATCATAAGCCAGCATAATACTAGCCACATGTAATCTAGAATCAACTGTGGACATAGCGAAAGATAACATAATCATACAAACGACTCCTTTTAAAGGAGACGAAGCCTTAGAGAGAAAATGATCCCAAATAACTCTAGAAGGTACATCGGGAAAGGAGACAAAAACCAATAGACCAACTACCATGATAGATGCCATAACAACAGTAAAGAAAACACCCGCATATAAGCATGTCTTTCTCGCTTGAGCGGGACGCGCACACATGTATACATATTGCACAAGAAAGGGCCCTATACTAGAAACCAAATTAGCGAGGTAATCAAGTATAGTTTGTACTTTTCTATCAGAGGGTATAATATTAGATAGCCCGAATTGTTTTTGCGCTTTAACAAAATCAATGATTTCAATCATTGTCTTACCGGACTTTTTAAAGACGCACCAAACTAGCACAACCGTAAGGATAGAAAAAACGATACATTGCCATACATCTGTAAAGGCAATCGCACGTGCACCGCCAAACATAGCATAAATCACCATAAGGGTTGTAATAAGCATTGTAATAGCCAATGGGTTAGCTAAAGGTATAAATAGGCCAACAGTGTCACGTATAATACGAATTTGTAAGGAAACTATAATGATCGTATTACATACTTCAAACAAAGCAGTAATGAATCTTGCGTAAGGACCATATACACTAGCCATAGACTCTGGCATCGATAGGTGATATATAAACTTGTGCATACGACCTCCTAACCAACTTAATACCAATAAGGGAAAAAGTGCAATCGTTATTCTATAAACTATATACGAGACGCCTTTATAAGCATAGGTGATGCCATGACGTAGTAGTCCTGCTGCACAAGAACAGGCTACGATAGTAGCTACTATCGTAGCGGTAGAAAATTGTCTATGGCCAACGGCATGCTCCCGAAAGTTGGTAGCCTTTTTAGTCAAAAAACAAAGAAATATTACTAAAGTAGATAGTAAAAAGATTACCAGTAGAAGTAATAAAAGATCAACTGGCATAATGGAAATAATCTAGTCAGATTGGGTTAACCCAATCTTTAAGGTTTCGATAACTGGTACACAATATGCCCACGCGAACTTGAAGAAGAAGTAGAAGGAGAAACAGCATTAGAGAAAGAACGCATCCTACTTGCAAAGAATGTGTTGATTTCTGACTCTGTTATACCTACTGCACGAAGGACTACTTCAATGTGACGTTCTCCCTCATTCAATTTCTGATCGCTGTCTAAAGGAAATTTAGATTCATTCTGATTACTTTTAATTCTTTCTGCTATGATACAAGCCTCACATTGATTAGATGAAAAATATTTTTCGTATAGATGAAGAGGACCCTGTTTATTTCGTGATGGGTGGTATTGATTTACTAAATCTTGCAGTTTATTAGCATTTTCTTGGTTCATAAGGTCTTTAAAAATACTAGATAATGGCCTACCTGTGTAGCTAGAAAGATTCAGTCTAATCAACTTATGGGTATAAGATATCAAAGCGTCAAATACCCCTGAAGCGCCATAGTTTATAGCTGCGCACATAGGTGTCTCTCCTTTGTTATTTTTGCGCATCAGCTCACTATCAATATTACAAGATTGCGTTTGTATATTTTTTAGAAGATCACGTGTTTTATCACATATGTTTACGCTAGATCTATTATCCTCCCAGGTATTAAGCAGCAAACAATCATCGTCTTCAAAAGAAGCTGGACCAGAAAAAGCTGGATGAAAAGAAGTTCGATCAAAAGCAGTTAGATCAATAAAAATTGGATGTGTTATGAAAGTTTCATTTGGAATGGATGAAATTTCATCAAGAATATTTTTAAGCGCTTCCTTAGTTAACAGCAAAGGCTTCATTTTATCTAATAAGAGCTTCATAATTCTTGCTGCGTCCATACATTTTTCCCGGCTGTGGTCACCTGCTGCTACATGTAGACAGGTATTTCCGTCTGCATTTGTTTGACATAAATGCATAAATGCATGACCGTTAAAATGCTTCGATAACAAGGATTCTACTTTTCCTAAATGACTATCTTTTATTGCTTTAAAAAGTTGTTTTGTGAAATGATTTAGACATGCATCTGCGTTTTCTATATTATTGCTGGGCGTATTATCCACACTTGCGGTTATACCATACCTGTTCCCTAGCTTACTACACCCCCCAAGCAAATAACAAGCGATATATATTGATAATGTAAGCCTAAAAAGCTTAGTATAAAATTTTAGCTTCATAAAAAAAGGCAAAGAAAGCTATTATACAATTTATTATCAAAATTAGCAAATATCTCCATTCGAGATTAGGTACGATTTGTTTCAATCGTTGCAACCGTGAAAAGTCAAAAGTATCCAAATATTGCGTCGTAAAGTGCCCTTGCTGAAAGGCTTCATCTTCTAACAAAGCATGGCATAATGGAAATAATCTAGTCAGATTGGGTTAACCCAATCTTTGACGTTTCGATAACTGGTACAAAAGATGTCCACGCGAACTTGAAGAAGAAGTAGAAGCAGCATAAGCAGGAATCCTCGATAGTGTACTGCCCGAAGTTAGTTCATCTTTAAAAGATATCCCTATTGCATGAATCAGTGTCAGCGTATCGATACTTTCTAAACTGTTTCCCTCTGATAGACGTTGGAGTGCATTTGCTACTTGGTAAGCTTTACAGCTAGAGCGTTCAATAATATGTCCATAGCGCCCAAGACTAGTATCGCATTTTTGGTATTCATTTATTAATATTTTAGCATTATTATCTCGTTGTAGAACCATAATTAAGTCCTTTTTTGACTTACTTATATGACTAGTAAGATCCAGTCCAACAAATCTATGGGTATAGTCTAACAAATACTTAAGTAAGCCTGGACTTCCTATTTTCATGGCTATCCACAAAGGTGTTTCTCCATTAGCATTCTTGCAAAGAAGCATACTATCAGTATTACAACTATACCTATAACGTTGCTCTTGTATACGGTCTAAACGATTTTTCATTGCTGTCCTAGGACATTTATTCCAGTCCTTATACTCAATCTTCCAAAAAGGACTTTGTTCAAAAAAATCTGACTTTGTCATATCGTAAGAAAGAGATAAAGATAAGACTTTTGAATCGTTTGGCAGGTTTTTACCAATAATGTCCCCAAGATTGTTCTTGCCTAATAGCAAAGGGTGCATTTTATGTAATAAAAGCTTTATAATCTCTTCTGCTTTTTTACTTTTAGATGGGTCGTGTTGACCTGCTGCTAGATGTAGACAAGTATTACCGTTGGCATCTGTTTGACATAAATTCATAAATGCATCATCCTCAAAATGATGATTTAACAATAATTCTACTGTATGCACTTCACTATTTTCTATTGCCCTAAAAAGTTCTTTAGTGAAATCACCCAAACCTGAGTTTGATACTTCTCTATTATTGCTATATGCATTATCTCCCTCCTTCATACCATACCTGCTACCTAGTTTACTACAACCCCCAAGCAAAAAAAAAGCAATATATATTGACAATGTGAGCCTAAAAGGCTTTGTATAAAATTTTAGCTTCATAAAAAAGAGTAAAGAAATGTATCATACAATTTATTATCAAATTTAGCAAATAACTCCACGCTAGATTAGATACGATTTATTCCAATCGTTGCAAGCGTGAAAAGTCAAAAGTATCCAAATATTGCGTCGTAAAGTGCCCTTGCTGAAAGGCTTCATCTTCTAACAAAGCACGGTGAAAAGGTATATTGGTTTGAATGCCCTCTATAACCAGCTCTTCCAAGCTACGCTTCATTTTGGCGATGGCATCCACTCTAGTATCGGCATGGACAATAAGTTTTGCAATCATGGAATCATAGTAAGGGGGCACTACGTAACCGGCATAAATATGGCTTGCAATGGTTATACCCAGCCCGCCGGGAAAATGCATATGGGTAATTTTTCCAGGAGATGGGCGGAAGCCGTTAAAGGGATCTTCTGCATTAATACGGAGCTCTATGGCATGACCTTTCGGATAAAGGTTGGATCTATCCAGTGATTGGCCAGCGGCTACTTCGATTTGTGTTTTTAGTAAATTAAAACCGGTAACCGCTTCTGTAACAAGGTATTCTACTTGAATACGGGTATTCATTTCCATAAAGTAAAAGTTTTGATACTTGTCCACTAGAAACTCCATAGTACCAACGCCTTCATACCCTATAGCCGATACACCTTTTATAGCCGCATCGGTTATTTTTCCCCTTAATGCTTCGGTAACAAAGGGAGAAGGAGACTCTTCGACCAGCTTTTGATGTCTACGCTGAATGGAACAATCCCGTTCAGATAGATGCACGACGTTACCATATTGATCCGCAACAATTTGTATTTCAATATGGCGTGGTTCTTCTATATATTTTTCCAAATAAAGCCCCTCTTTACCAAAAGAGGCAGCGGCCTCTTGCCTGGCCTCTACCCATTTTTGCTGAAATTGTTCTGGCGCATCAACCAACTTAATACCTTTCCCTCCCCCTCCTGCGGTTGCTTTTAGCAATACAGGAAATCCTATTTCATGCGCCAAACGAATACCTTCTTCAACCGATGTGAGCAAACCATTGGAACCAGGAATAGTAGGCACACCAGCAGCCTGCATGGTTACTTTTGCTGTAGACTTATCACCCATTTTAGCAATCGCGCTATCGGAAGGTCCTATAAATTTAATACCATATTCTCCGCAAATAGCTGCAAAGGTAGCATGCTCAGATAAAAAACCATAACCTGGATGAATGGCATCGGCATTGGTTACTTCGGCAGCGGCAATAATGGATGGAATAGAGAGATAAGATAGGTGGCTTGCAGGTGGGCCAATACAGACTGATTCATCTGCAAAACGGACATGCAAACTATCTTTATCTGCAGTAGAATGTACGGCAACGGTTTTAATGCCCATTTCTTTGCAAACCCGAATAATGCTTAAAGCAATTTCCCCACGATTGGCAATCAATATTTTTTGAAACATAGCATATCAAGCTGGTTAAATAAAGAAGGAATTAGCTATTTATCCGGTTACTGGCTCTACTAAAAAAAGAGCTTGATCGTATTCTACAGGAGAGACATCATCCACTAAGATTTGAATGATTTTGCCACTAACCTCTGACTCTATTTCATTATAGAGCTTCATGGCTTCTATAATGCAGAGCTTGGTCCCCTTTACAACCAGATCTCCTTCTTTTACAAAAGGAGTTTCTTCGGGACTCGGTGATCGGTAAAAAGTACCAATCATTGGAGATTTAATGGTTATATAATTGGCGGCAAGTTTGTTTTCTTGAACGGTTGGAGCCGCTTGGGTAGGAAAGGAAAGTGGGGGGACACTGGAAGAAAGAGATGCAACCGGTTGGGGGATGGCATTACTCCTTTTAACATGGATTTTAATGGCTTCTGTTTCAATATGCACCTCTTCTAACCCTGATTGGGTAATAAAGTCAATTAGTTCTTGAATTTCTGTAGTTTTCATACTTACTTTTTCTGTTCGTTTACACGCTCCATATAAAGGCCTGTACGGGTATCTATTTTTATAAGGTCTTCATTGTTAATAAATAGAGGCACCCTAATCTCTGCGCCTGTTTCTAGGGTAGCTGGCTTTAATGTTTTCGTAGCGGTATCCCCTCTAAGACCCGGCTCTGTATAGGTAATCCGCAATACCACAGATGGAGGCAATGCACACTTTAATACCTGATGTGCATCATCATGGTAAACAATTTCCACATGCTGCCCTTCTTTTAAGAATTGGGGGGTATGGATGAAGGATGGGGCAATGGTGAGTTGCTCAAAAGTCTCGGTATGCATAAAGGTATAACCTGAAGCATCCTTATAAAGAAATTGGTAGGGCCTACGCTCAATTCGTGCGATATGGATTTTTACACCTGCATTAAACGTATGATCAATTTGCCTTTCTTTTGTTAAACTTTTTAGTTTGGTTCTAACAAAAGCAGCACCTTTTCCTGGCTTGACGTGTTGAAATTCCACAACGGTATAAATATCATTGTTTAATACCATACAAAGACCATTTTTAATATCACTTGTGTTTGCCATAATATTTTGTTTTAAACCTATTGGTATCCTTATAAGAGTTTTACTTTACTATATAGCAACAAACTTGCTTCAATAGGTTACAAACCGTCATATCCCCAGACTATATACATGGCACCCCAAGTAAAACCTCCTCCAAAAACGGTTACAATCAACTTATCCCCTTTTTTAAGTTTTTGTTCGTAATCCCATAAACAAAGGGGAATGGTTGCAGCAGTTGTATTGCCATACTTATGAATATTCAACATAACTTTTTCCATAGGAATGGCTACACGATCGGCTACAAGTTTCAAGATGCGTTGATTGGCTTGATGTGGAACGAGATAGGTAATATCTGCTGGGGTAAGCTTATGACGGGCCATCATTTCTATAACTACTTCTGACATAGCGGTAACAGCGGCCTTAAATACCGTTTGTCCATCTTGGTAAATATAATGTGCGTTGGCTGCTACGGTTTCATGTGAAGCAGGTAATTTACTACCGCCTGCTTTTTGATAAAGAAAATTTTGACCGATGCCATCTGTTTTACAGATGCTATCTACAATCCCACAACCACTCTCTGGAGGATGGGTTGTTACTAGTACGGCACCTGCACCATCGCCAAAAAGAATACAAGTAGCTCTATCTGCATAATTGGTAATGGAAGACATTTTATCTGCCCCTACGACAACCACTTTTTTAGCTCTACCTGAAGCAATAAACTGAGCAGCTGTATCTAGCCCATAAAGGAAACCAGAACAAGCGGCTTGTAGATCATAACTAAAAGCACGGGTAGCCCCCACTGCATGGGCAATAATATTAGCGGTAGCAGGCGTGATCATATCTGGGGTAATGGTAGCACATATAAGAAGGTCTACTGTTTCAGGATCGGTCTCTGTTTTCTGTAGCAAATCTTTTACGGCTTGTATGGCCATTACTGAGGTACCTAGTCCTTCTCCCTTTAAGATCCTCCTTTCTTGAATACCGGTTCTAGTGGTGATCCACTCGTCATTGGTATTTACCATCTCCTGCAAGGCACTATTGGTCAATACATCATCTGGGACATAGCCGGATACGCCTGCAATAGCAGCACGATTTATTGTTTTCATTTATTGAACAAATTGGGGTAATTGTTTTATAGACTTTGCCCAAATCAGTAATCGTATAGGGGACAACGCAAGCATCTATTAAAGCAAAGAGATTATTCAGGCGTTGCACGATGCATTACCACCCTTCCCTTATAATACATTTTACCTTCATGCCAAAAGGCACGATGTGGTGTATGTACTACACCAGTAACGGGACAAACCACTAGCGCAGGCATGGCAAGTTTAACATGTGTCCTTCTTTTATCTCTTCTAGAAGCCGATGATCTTTTCTTTGGATGTGCCATGTTTTTAGAATTTTTTATTTAAAAGTTTGTACAAGGAAATAAAGCTAGTTATGCAGGTTATCCTTGCTAGGACATAACAGAATGGTAAATTTACGAATAATTTTATCAGTTAGAAAATTATTATAGGAATGGCATACAGCACGATTACATACAGCTGATTTTTTGAGATAAATATATAGCAAGCATAGCGGCTATACCATAAAAAAAGAATCGGTAACGTTAGGATGATATGGCTATTACCTAGAAAGGTGGTTGTTAGTTAGTTAGTTAGTTTTAGTTACCATTTTTGAAATAAGGAAACAACAAATGCGTGGGGATCAAAAACCCTTAAGTCATCCACTTTTTCCCCTACACCAATATATTTAATTGGAATGGAAAACTGATCTGCTATACCCAGCACCATCCCTCCTTTAGATGTGCCATCTAATTTGGTAACCACGATACCGGTTACTGTTACAGCCGCTGTAAAAGCTTCTGCTTGTAGAAAAGCATTTTGTCCATTTGTACCATCCAACACCAACCAGACCTCTTGTGGAGCACCTGGAAGACATTTTTGAATGGTTCGCTTAATTTTAGCTAGTTCATTGATAAGATGTACTTTGGTATGTAATCGGCCAGCCGTATCTATAATGACTACATCTATATCATTGCGTATACCCTGCTGCACCGTCTCATGTGCCACTGAGGAGGGGTCTGATTGCATGGGACGTGCTACTACTACTGCACCTACACGATTGCCCCAAATCATCAGTTGTTCCATAGCAGCTGCACGAAAAGTATCTGCAGCGCCTAGTATAACTTTTTTCCCTTGGCCAATAAACTGTGCAGCTAGTTTGCCAATAGTAGTAGTTTTACCTACACCATTTACCCCCACCACCAGTATGACATGGGGACGAACAGGTCGAGTCATGGGCATAGCATCTTCCTTCGAGCTAGGAAAACTATGTAAAAGTTGCTCCGTCTCAGATTGTAAAATCTGGTCTAGTTCACTTGTAGTAAGATATTTATCCCGTGCTACACGCTGCTCTATAGCATTTATAATTTTAAGGGTAGTGGGTACGCCAACATCTGAACCAATTAACAATTCTTCCAATCTATCCAATACATCACTGTCAATTGTAGCCCTTCCAGCGACAATCTTAGAGAGTTTACTCCAAAAAGAATGACGTGTTTTAGTCAGTTTTTCTGCTAAGTGTGTTTTAGGGATGGCTGGCTTAGAAAAAAAATTGAAAATACCCATAGCAAGAACTTATTTTTTTATCTATATAAAACCATTTATATAGATCTACTATTGAATTCGGAAATATATACAGATAAAAGGGGGTTATCTTACAACTGTTTTAACTTTTATGCTATGGCTTTTTATTCACAGAACTCAGGTTAAAAATTTAGAAAATGGCTTTACGTAATCTACATTGATCGCTTATTGGATTGCCGCTGTTAAATGGTTGGATGTTCCATAACAAATGTGATAGCAAAACTAGAAACAGACTACCACCCAAACCATAAAGAAGATAGGGAATGGCTATATTTTGCTAGATACCATCTCTTTTACTAATTCAGAAGGCACAATCCTGCTGCGAAAAGTATAAGCACCTGTTTTTGTTGATTTTCTTACTTGAATCAACTTAGTTAACTTAAGCGTATCTCCTTTAGAAAGGGTGGCCACTACTTTCTTTGCCATAATATATTATAATGCTTACTTGATTTCTTTATGAAGTGTATGACGCCTCAATATAGGATTATATTTTTTTAACTCCATTCGTGCAGTAGTCGTCGTTCTGTTTTTTTCCGTACAGTAACGGGATATGCCAGGAACACCACTGCTTTTCTGCGCTGTACACTCTAAAATTACCTGGACCCTACCGCCTTTTTTCTTTGCCATTTTACTTTGCTACTTTTTTATCAAGTTTCACTTGCTTTCCATTTATACCAGCCAATGGTATTGCTTGGATAAAGTTCCTTTCTGTTTCGCTTCCTTTAATACTGCATGAATGCCTTTCTTATTGATGGTACGGATGACAGAAGTGCAAACCTTCAATGGAATCCATATATTTTCTTCCGGAATATAAAAACGCTTATTTTGCAAATTTGGATAAAACCACCTTTTGGTTTTATTGTTTGCATGGGATACATTATTCCCTACAATGGGTTTTTTACCTGTTATATCACAAATTCTTGCCATTTTCTATATGATTTAATACAGCTACAAATATAGTATAACTTGGCACATTATTCAAACCCTTTAGCAATTAAAGCTAGATAGGAATAAAAAGTCTATTGCAACGGTCTCAATATGTTTATTTTTTCTTAAATTAATGGAGGTATATCATCTTTGATGATTTGGTTTATTAACTTAAAGGATAAATAAAATCATTATAAATGAAGAAAAACCCTACATTTGATCATCTTTTTATGTCATTGGCCATTCAATTGGCTAAACGTTCACACTGTGTTAAAAAAAAAGTAGGCGTTGTCTTAACAAAAGAGAGCCGTATTATTTCTACAGGATACAATGGCACTCCACCGGGTACCCATAATTGCGATGAAATATGGCCGAAAACAGGCTGCACTAGAAGTATAAAAGGAGGATGTGCTTTATCTATCCATGCAGAACAAAATGCTATTCTTTATGCATTAACCAATCATATAAATATAAAAAATGGTGTGCTGTATACGACACTCTCGCCCTGTCTACCTTGTGCCCGTATAATATTTAGTGTAGGTATTAAAAGAGTGGTATACAAAGATTCTTATGCAGCTTATAAAAACTTAGATTATGAAGAGGGATTACAGTTTTTAACTGAGTTCGGTATCATAGCAGAAGCATATCACCCATATAAAGCCATAGATCCTTTACCCATTACATAAGTCCAATGCCCCTCATACACGAAGATGCCTTCTTTATGGAAGCAGCCCTAAAAGAGGCTACGCATGCGGCTACAATTGGAGAAGTGCCCATTGGCGCGGTAATCGTAGCCGAACATCAAATTATTGCACGTGCCCATAACCAAGTAGAACAACTTAAAGATCCAACCGCTCATGCAGAACTGTTGGCGATTACAGCTGCTGCCCATTACTTCAATAGCAAATATCTTCCGAATTGTACACTATATGTTACGCTAGAACCCTGTATGATGTGTGGTGGCGCACTTTACTGGTCTCAAATAAAACGACTTGTTTTTGGCGCCAGTGACCCTAAAAGAGGCTACCAAAGCTGCTCTAACACTATCCTACACCCCAGAACCGAAATACACCAAAATGTTTTAGCACAAGAAAGCAATGAATTACTGATTTGTTTTTTTAAAAAGCTAAGAAACACTATATTGTAGCGGATAGAACTAATTATTATAATTTAGACGCTTATGATTTTTACACTTCCTTCTTTGCCTTACGCCTACAATGGATTAGAACCTTATATAGATGTCCAAACCATGGAGATCCACCATACCAAACATCATGGAACTTATGTAGATACACTTAATCAAGCAGTGGCCGGTACCGCAATAGCTACCGCAGAAGGAACTGAAATATCAGTATTAATCCATCTGTTAAAGGATATAAGTGCCTACCATACTACTGTACGGAATAACGCTGGTGGCCATTTTAACCATCTGCTTTTTTGGAATAGCCTCACACCGCATGCTTCCCCAAATTCTGGAGCAAACTTACTAGACAAGATAAAAAAATCATTTGGCAGCTTCGAAAAATTCCAAGAAAGCTTTTCAACAGCAGCTGCTACCCACTTTGGTGCTGGATGGACCTGGTTAACGGTAGCCAAGAAGGACGGCAGTTTATTTATTTCTACAACTGATAAGCAAGATAATCCACTTATGAATACCCTTCCTATTCAAGAACAAGGTATCCCTATTTTAGGACTAGATCTATGGGAACATGCCTACTACCTAAGCTACCAAAACAGACGCTCAGCCTATATAAAGGCTTTTTGGAAAATGGTTCACTGGAAAGTTGTTGAGGATAGGTACATAGAAGCTACAAAGTAAAAAGTTGTATCATTTTTGTTGTAGATCGACTTATAGCTTTAAGCTCGCGCGCAATTTATTCTCTTTAACTGTAACCATTATTCAAAGCTGTTTTGCTGTATTTCAATGCTTTTTTAAATTTTCATCTTCATTCAGAAAAAAATAGCAGTTCAATTTAAATCAGATTATGAAACAAAGAGAAAAAAAATTTGTACAACACAATGTCCCACAGTCTATTTTTATATTGGCTATATTGGTAATACTGGGGTTGCTTTTCTATTACAACAAAGAAAAAAGTGTAATTTCCATTTCTGAGAAACGTTTTGAAGAAATGATGCTGAACCAAGAGGTTAAATCTGTTACTTTAATCACCAATCAGCACCTAGTGGAAGTGGTACCCAAAGAAGACGCATTGCGCAAACCGCGTTATCAACAAGAATTAGCAGGACGAGCTGCTTGGAAAAACAGCAGCCGATTGGTCTACACTTTTCGAATACCGAATTTTGAGATTTTTGATAAAAAATTTGGAGCGATAGAAGCAAAAATAGATCCTGAAGCTAGAATAGGTTACAACTGCCAAGAACGTTCAGAGCCTACTAGTTTTATCAACTGGTCCTTTTTATTGACCCTATTTGTTATTTACTGGTTTTTTATTCGTAAGCCAGGCAGTGGTATGACAGGTCCTGGTACACAGCTTTTTAATATGAATACATTAAAAGCAACAATCTTCGATAAAAACAATCAGTTAAAAGTTACTTTCCAAGATGTAGCTGGCATGAAAGAGGCAAAAGAAGAGGTAAAAGAAGTAGTAGACTTTTTGAAAACGCCTGATAAATTTACGCTTCTTGGTGGAAAAATCCCGAAAGGTGTATTGCTAGTAGGTCCTCCAGGAACTGGTAAAACCTTGCTCGCCAAAGCGGTAGCTGGTGAAGCTGGTGTCCCTGTTATTTGTCTTTCTGGATCAGATTTTGTCGAAATGTTTGTGGGTATAGGTGCAGCACGTGTTCGTGACCTATTTAAAAAAGCAAAGGAAAAAGCACCATGTATTATTTTTATCGATGAAATCGATGCAGTAGGTAGGACACGTGGCAAAGCAAATATGCCAGGAGTGAATGATGAACGTGAAAATACTTTGAACTCGCTCTTAGTAGAAATGGATGGAGTATCAACCAATTCTGGGGTGATTGTAATAGCTGCTACGAATAGACCAGAAGTACTAGATCCTGCACTGCTGCGGCCAGGAAGATTTGATCGGCAGGTCAGTATAGAAAACCCAGATATATTAGATAGGGAGGCGATTATACGATGCCATAGCAAAAGACTAAAGCTGGAAAGGCATATACGGATTAAACAACTTGCCGAACAAACACCTGGATTCTCCGGAGCGGATCTCTCTAACATGTGTAATGAGGCAGCTTTAATAGCAGCTAGAAAAAGTAGAAAATTTGTAACAATAAGCGACTTTCATGCAGCTATAGATCGAATTATTGGTGGGTTAGAGAAAAAAAACAAGCTCATTTCTCCAGAAGAAAAAAAAATAGTAGCCTACCACGAAGCAGGTCATGCCATTGCTGGATGGTTTTTAGAACATGCACATCCACTGGTGAAAGTAAGTATTGTACCACGTGGTATAGCGGCATTAGGCTATGCGCAGTATTTACCGAAAGAGCAATTTATCTATCAAGAAAATCAATTATTAGATGAATTGGCCATGGCGCTCGGAGGAAGGGCAGCTGAGGAGCTTATTTTTGGAAAAATTTCAACAGGTGCGTTAAATGATTTGGAACGTACTACTAAATTGGCCTATAGCATGGTTACAGTTTATGGAATGAACGCTAAAGTAGGTCACCTCTCTTTTCACAACTCCAAACAATCAGATTATACTTTTACAAAGCCTTACTCAGAAAAAACAGCTTATACCATAGATGAGGAGGTAAAAGCGATCATAGATGCTGCATATGAACGGGTGAAAACGTTGCTCAAAGAAAAGATGGATCAATTGACGCTTTTGGCTGAGGCTTTATTGGTAAGAGAAACTATATTTAAGTCAGATTTAGAGCGTTTGATAGGTAAACGCTTTGTGAAAGAAGTAAAAAATATACCTACTGAAGATGCGTTAACACCTCAAGTATCACTCGCAGAATCAGATGATGACCAAGCAATGCTCCCTTTGCCCAATGACCTAGAGCAGGTATAAACTAGGATTTGTTTTGTAGCCTTTCATCAAACTATAAAGGTAAATTTTGGATTAGACAATAAAAACAAGCTTCTTTTCTGCTTTAAATTTGGGAATATAGTGGACTAAAAAATTATAGCTTCTATAAAACTTAAATTTTTAATGCCTCTTGGGCTGCCCTTTCCAATGCTTCTACTACGTCGTTATCTAAATATTTTTTCGCTAAACAAATATCTACTGTAAGGGTCTCTTTAGCCATATTGGATATCTGAATTTTATGGGTATAACCATAGGCTTGTCGTAAGTCATAAAGTCGCTCAGCTAATTTAATACAAAGTATAAAAAGCTGGTCTTGGTTAACTATTTTTTTACGTTGATTATCTATACATAGTACAGATGGCTCTAGATCTTTTCGGTTCTCTATGGAAATAATAGATTGGACAAAAGAAAAAATAGCTAGGCTATAATTAGCCTTAATATAAGAAATAGGCAAATCGGTATAAACAACTAAATCATATAACAAAGCAGCATAGATTGGTTCAGCTTTATAATTTACCCAATCTGTTACCAAACGTGCAATGCCTACTGCACGGACATAGAACAATTTTCCTGATGCATGTCTTCTAAAAGCATAACAACGCCTTAGCAGTAGAAATATTTCATCCATTACACCTATACGAATATTACACATCTTGCAAGCGTAGTCATTGAATTTCATTAATACTTCCATAGAAGTATCTATTTCACTTTTGTTTACATAACTATTGGAAGGAACCAAATTGGTAAGCATTCCATCCTGAACAACCCTTACATTATAAGGCAATACCAGTAGAGTAGTTTTTTGTTTAGAAGTGGAAGGTTGTAGATAACCATAATGGGCACGAATGTTCCGTTCTATTGGCTCTTTTTGTACATTTATTCGTTCTGAACTTGACTGGTTAAGAGCTCCTATTAGTTCTATCCCTTCAGTAATATCGTGATAATAGCTCTTAATGGAAGGAATTTTGGATAGAGGCGTATCGGCAGTGCTCACTACTAAGGCTATGGCTGGAAAGGATATTTCTGGAGGTTTTTGTTTTTTAATGGGGCAATATTTATAGTATTTTAGTCGAGTGGTATGTAGTTGAATACGTATAGATGTACTTTGCTTTAGGTGAGTAATACGTAAAACAACAGTTTCTAATAAATCTATTACCTGGCTAACATCACATACAATTTTAGCACTCATATCAATATGTTCTGCCGATATAATCAATCCTGGTGCAGATTCCACCGAACCATTTAACCTAATTTCTAATTCTTGAATCAATTCGTTTAGAGAAATTTCAGTAGGCAATAATGGTAGATGAACTTTAGATTTAGTATGCTCTTTTAAAAAGATAGACCAAGCGATAAATTTATTTACAATAATGTTAAAATCTTCCTTATATAGGGCGTCATCTTCTAAAAATAAAGGAGATTCCATCACTATTTCTACTATTTTATCTAAAAAACTGCTATCTCTTTTTGAATAAGGCTTCTTAGCACGCATGTGCAGGTTATGGATCATTTGTTTTAGCTTTAATTTATAATTTTTCTTTGCTTCTAGCTTTTTTTTGTCTTTTAAGCAGTGACTATGTGCGCTGTAATCAGCTATTTGGACTTTACAATAAATAATCATAGTAAAAACCAGTATACTAAACCCGAATAGAACCACCATATCATCCGTTAATTCGATCAAATTGTCTACAAAACACGATATATAAACGATGGCTGATAATGTAACCGCTAGAGCAATCATTCCTAAAGACAAAGGAAATACAAATAAGGCTACAGACAAATGTGCTAAAGATAACTTTAATAGAAATAAATAATCAGTGACATGCCACCAATGCCAAACTACATTTATGGGAAGACAAAACATTACACCAATTAGCCAAGATCGAGTAATTTCCCAAGATGGGGCTTGGCTATGGGAAACAACTGAATAACCTATGAGCCAAATACCTGCTGCAATTTGCAGTATATACCAGTATGCAAGACCTTGACCTACGTAACTTAATGCTGCAGTAGTAATTATAACATAACAGCCAGTATAGCCTATAACAGTATTATATCCTTGTAGTTTCACTAACTTCTTTTTCACATAAGAAGTATCTAGTAAGCAAAAAAGGCCGATTATGAATATGAGCAGCGAAACTTGAAATGACAACATTAAAAAAATAACAAAAATTAGATGATACATCTGTAAAAACCCGCTATATATATGCAATCAAAGCGAATAATAGATTTGTATCTATTCATCTGGTAAATATGCAGAAAAATAATAATTATTTGATTATCGATAAAAATTTATTACACTTTCTATGCAATAAACCTTTATGAGGCCAACAGACATGGTTATGACTTCCTATCTATTATTTGACTTAAAAAAAGTGAATGGTTATACATTTATTTTATTATCTTTTCAAATATCATTCCCTGAAACTTCTAAAGAATTATTTGTAAAAACTTCTAAAGAATTATTTGTAAATTGTAATGTTTTTAATTCGAAACTTGTATATCAAAGTTATTCAGCCTAGAACAATGGTACGAATAGATACTATAAAGCTATTTTTATACATTAGAAAAAGTTTTATATGCTAAGTTTTAATTTATTTTAATGGTTTCATGCAACTTAACTTTGCTAAGTACCAAGCTGCCGGAAATGATTTCATCATCATTGATAATTTTCAAGATCAGTATTATACATATAGTCCTGTTGTAACCAAGCAACTCTGTCATCGGCAATTTGGTATTGGTGCAGATGGTATTATTTCCATTGAAAAAAAAGCAGGTTATGATTTTGCGCTACTACACTACAATGCAGATGGCAGCCAAGGTGATGGGCTGTGTGGCAATGGCAGTCGGTCGGCTCTTCACTACGCACAAGTGCTAGGCATCATAGATCAAAAAGCGCATTTTACTGCTATAGATGGTGCACACATAGGTTATATACGTAATCAGCTGGTTGATTTAACCTTACAAGATGTAACCTCGATTCAACCGCTAGCTAGCGGTTATTTCTTAAACAATGGAACCCGTCATTATGTAGAAATGGTCGATGTGGTTGAGCGAATTGATATGGAAGCAGTTGGTTTTCCAAAACGCAATATGTACCCATTTGAAAAAGAAGGAGTTAATATCAACTTTGCGCAATTGGTTGAACCAGATGCGATACGAATTCGAACATGTGAATGTGGATTAGACTCAGAACCATTGTCCTGTGGTACAGGAGCTGTCGCCAGTGCATTGGTTTCCAGTGCCTATTATGGCTTAAATAGTCCTGTAAAAGTAAGCACTAAAGGTGGTAAACTGCAAGTAACCTTTACACGCCTACCAGATGGTCGTTTTATCGATATTCATTTAGTTGGACCTGTTTATCAAACTTTTTATGGAACGGTTCATCCAACTAGCCTACCACCTATTATGGCATATAATCTACTATAGTTATCTTATGTTTATTTGATCCCATAAATAAAATGATTCATTTTCAAAAATTTACTTTATCCAATGGCTTACAAGTTATTGTGCATGAAGATGCAACTACGCATATTGCAGTAATGAATCTCATGTATGATGTAGGGTCTAGAGATGAACATCCTTTAAAAACAGGTTTTGCCCATTTATTTGAACATCTAATGTTTGGTGGATCTTCTAACATTCCTACGTATGATACCCCCTTACAGAAAGTAGGCGGTGACAACAATGCATACACAACCACAGATGTAACCAATTATTATTGCGCCCTACCTGCTGTTAACTTAGAAACAGCTTTTTGGCTTGAATCTGACCGAATGCTTGGACTCGCATTTAACGAAAAGTCACTCGAGGTACAACGAAAAGTAGTAGTAGAAGAGTTTAAAGAGCGTTATCTAAACCAACCCTATGGTGATGCATGGCACCATTTAACCAACATGGCCTATACAACACATTCCTACAAATGGCCTACTATTGGCCAATCATTAAGCCACATAGAAAATGCGACTATGGAGGACGTTAAAGCCTTTTTTTACAAATTTTATAGACCCAATAATGCTATTTTGGTAGTTGCAGGCAAAGTGACCCAACAACAAGTAGCAGCTTTATGCAAAAAATGGTTTGAACCCATTCCTGCTGCCCCTCCTTATCATAGATTGTTGCCGCAAGAACCAGATCAACTACAACCTAGGAGAAAGGTAGTGCAGGGTGATGTTCCCTTCCCTGTTTTGTATAAAGCCTACCATATGCCAGGAAAAGGTATGGCTGGTTACTATGCAGCAGCAGTATTATGCAATCTACTCAGTGAAGGGAAGTCTGCTTTGCTACATGCCAACTTGGTAGAAAAACAAACCCTTTATACCAAAATAAATGTGTATACTACTGAATCATTAGACCCTGGTCTATTGGTCATTAGCGGAAGTTTGGTATCAAAAGTTGCATTCGAAGAAGCAGAAAGTGCTTTAATAACCGTATTGCAGCAAATCAAAGCTACTACCCCTGTTGCATTAGAAAAAGCAAAAAATCAGATAGAGGCACAACTCGTTTTTGGTCAAGTAAATCTAGTAGATCGTGCACAAGAATTGGCCATAGCTACTTTGCAAGGTGATACCAACCTAGTAAACAATCATATTGATTATATTCGACAGGTTGATTTAGCAACCATTCAAGCAATTGCTGAAACGATTTTACAAGAGCACAATTGTACTACGCTCCATTACCAAACCATGACCCAATCTTAAAATAATATGTTTCAGAGTCTTAGTGCCAATCTAGAAAGAGCGATTAAGTCCTTAAAAGGACAAGGTCGTATTACAGAAATAAACATTGCTGCTACTATAAAAGAAATCCGTAGAAGCTTGGTCCAAGCAGACGTCCATTACAAAGTAGCCAAGCAAGTCACAGATGCTATTAAGCAAAAAGCAATTGGAACCAATGTGCTTACATCTGTTTCACCAGGTCAGCTCTTTACAAAACTGGTCCAAGATGCTTTAACAGATTTAATGGGAGGCATACATACTGAAGTTCGCCTCACTGGCCATCCAGCGGTTATACTTGTAGCCGGACTGCAAGGGGCTGGTAAAACAACCTTAGTAGGTAAGTTGGGGCATTACTACCAAAAGAAAAATAAAAGCCCCCTCTTAGTGGCTTGCGACCTCTATAGACCTGCAGCAGTTGAGCAACTGGAAACATTAGGCGCGCAGCTTAATATAAACGTTTATACAGAACCATTAGAACAAAAACCGTATACGGTTGCCCAAAATGCTATTAAAGAAGCCAAAAGTAAAGCACTTGATCTCGTGATTGTAGATACCGCAGGTCGTTTGACTACTGATGAAGAGATGATGCAAGAGATCTGTATGCTTAAAGAACGCTTAACCCCTTCTGAAACACTTTTTGTAGTAGACGCTATGGCCGGTCAAGATGCTGTTACCACTGCACAGGCTTTTAATGAAAAGCTTAACTTTGATGGAGTAGTACTGACCAAATTAGATGGAGATGCCCGTGGAGGTGCTGCACTATCTATTCGTAGTGTAGTACATAAACCTATTAAGTTTATCAGTACAGGTGAAAAAATGCAAGATTTAGATCTTTTTCATCCAGATCGTATGGCCAGTCGTATTCTGGGCATGGGTGATGTTATCTCCTTTGTAGAGCGTGCAGAAGCAGTGTATAATGAAACACAACAGCGTAGTTTGCAGCAAAAGATAAAAACCAATCAGTTTAATTTAGAAGATTTAGATAAACAAATTCAAAAAATTGAAAAAATAGGAAGTATCAAAGAAATGGTTGCCATGTTACCTGGTCTAGGAAAGGCGATGCCAGCTCTACCTTTAGAGGATGACCTATTTAAAAATTGCAAGGTAATCATAGCCTCTATGACTGTTAAAGAAAGAAGAAATCCGCATATTATTGATCAAAGTCGTCGTGAACGTATTGCACGTGGTAGCGGAAAAACAATCCAAGAGGTCAATCAATTGCTCAAACAGTTTGATGTAATCTGTAAAATGATGAAAAAAGTACATAAAAAAGGATCGAATTTATTGGGTAGCTTGCCATCTTTGCTTAAGAAAAGAAGCGCATCATAAAGCTTATTTTTCTATCTATTTTTTAAAAGAACTAGTCCATACAGTAATGGATTACACCCAGTTTAAATTTGCCAATGAACGACTTTATAACTAAATTTACTTTAGTTAGGCTGAGTTTAAATTTATTACAATAACATTATGAAGTTAACCAACCAAAATAAAGAAAACAAAGAAGATATTTTGAAGACTTTTACCTTCGATAACTCAGGCAAAAGCCATCTTTTTAGAACTTTTGGATTTAAAAAATCTGAACAAGACAGTGGTTCTTCAGAGTCACAGATTGCACTATTTACATATAGAATTAAACACTTAACAGATCATCTAAGTGTTAAAAAGAAAGATCATGCTGCAAAGTTAGGTCTTTTGAAATTAGTAGGTAAGCGAAAAAGATTATTAGCCTATCTTAAAAAAGAAGACCTAAGTCGCTATAGAGCTATTATTAACAGCCTTGGCTTAAGAAAGTAGTTGCTTTTTTTACTATTTTCAGATATAGTTAGGTATAGTATTTGTTTATTTTTAAAATTTCTCCTATTTACATTTTTATTCATAAAATTCTGTAGGAAAAGCTTTGTGGTATATTTTCCCTGCGTTCTAATCCATTTGATGCCGTTGTATATTATCACTCCATTGTACCTATATGCTCAGAAAATTAATTTCAAAAACAATCAAGTTGCCAGATAATCGGGTGGTTACGATAGAAACGGGCAAATTAGCCATGCAATCCAACGGTTCTGTTGTGATCCGAATGGGTAATGCGCTGATTTTAGCTACTGTCGTAGCTAAAGCAGCTGCAGAAGAAGAATCCTATAATTTTTTACCCCTTTCTGTAGATTACCAGGAAAAATTTGCTGCTTCTGGTAAAATACCTGGAGGCTTTTTAAAACGGGAAGGTAGGCTAGGAGATCATGAAATTTTAATTGCTAGGTTGGTCGATCGTGCCATTCGTCCTCTTTTTCCAAAAAAAATTAACAGTGAAATTCAGGTAAATATATCGTTAATATCTGCTGATGAAAGCATTTTACCAGATGCACTTGCTGCTTTAGCAGCTTCTTCTGCCTTATCTGTTTCTTCTATTCCATTCAATGGGCCTATTTCAGAGGTACGTGTGGCCCGTATAGATGGTGTTTTTTTAATCAATCCACCACCTAGTTTACTTGAAAAAGCGGATATGAACCTTATGGTAGCCGCTACTAATGATAGTATACTTATGGTAGAGGGAGAAATGAATGAAGTGCAAGAAGCAGATATGATAGCGGCCATCCGTTTCGCCCATGATGCTATTAAGGTACATTGTCAAGTGCAGCTGGAGCTTATGGCAGCTGTTGGTATCGAAAAAAAAACAGATACGCTCAACGATCTACCCACTACCCTAGTCTGTGAACCTGCTTTACGTGAGGCCATTTACACTGATATTTATGCTGTTGCCAAACGACATATCCCTTCCAAAACTTTGCGTAAAGAAGCTTTTATGGCAGTAACACATCGTTACAGTTCCGCACTTGTACAGGATCAAAATGGTCAGGAAACATCTGTTAACCAGCAAAAAGAATTTCTACTTGAACTTCAAAATCAAGCTATTCGAGCACTTATTTTAAATGAAAGCATCCGTTTAGATGGTCGCCGATTAGATCAAATTAGATCGATCGAATCTGAAATAGATTACTTGCCATCTGCACATGGTTCTGCCCTCTTTACAAGAGGTGAAACACAATCCCTTACTACCGTTACGCTTGGCAGCAAGTTCGATGAGCAAATCATTGACAGAGCTATGGAAGATGGCTATCATCGTTTTATGCTCCATTATAATTTTCCTGGCTTCTCTACTGGAGAAGTTAAGCCGAACAGAGGGCCTTCTCGTCGGGAAATAGGTCATGGGAATCTAGCCATGCGTGCATTAAAAGCTGTTTTACCACCTGATAAAGAAAACTTGTATACCATACGTGTGGTATCAGATATTCTTGAATCAAACGGCTCTTCTTCTATGGCCACTGTTTGTGCCGGTTCTTTGGCCCTAATGGATGCAGGGATTCCTATTAAAGCAGCCGTTTCAGGGATTGCTATGGGAATGATTACAGACCCTGCTACAGGACGCTTTGCTGTTTTATCTGATATTCTCGGAGATGAAGATAGTATTGGTGATATGGATTTTAAGGTAGCAGGTACCCAACAAGGGATTACAGCATGCCAAATGGATATAAAAGTTGCTGGTATTTCCTATGAAATGCTAGAAAAAGCGCTCCATCAAGCTAAAGAAGGTAGGTTGTATATCCTGCAAAAAATGGAAGAAACCATAGCTATAGCTCGTCCAAATAGCAAGCCACATGCTCCTAAAATTGTTACTATAGAAGTTGAAAAAGAGATGATTGGTGCCATTATTGGACCAGGAGGTAAGGTCATACAAGAAATTCAAAAAGAGAGCTGTGCCAATATAGATATTGTTGAAAGAGGCTATAAAGGAATTGTTACTATATTTGCTCCAAATCAAGAAATGTTGCAAAAAGCAGTTGGTAAAATAAAGACCATTACTGCTAAGCCCTCTATTGGTGAAGTATACGTGGGTAAGGTTAAATCTGTGCTAAACTACGGTGCATTTGTAGAATTTATGCCTGGGAAAGATGGGTTTTTACATGTTTCAGAAGTTCGCTTAGAACGCATTGAAGATTTAGAAAAAGTATTGGAGATCGGAGAAGAGCTACAGGTAAAACTTATTGGTGTGGATCCTAAAACAGGTAAATATAGATTGTCACGTAAGGTATTGCTCTCTTCTGATGCGATAGCAGCTGGGGGGTAGTAAACGGCATGAATATAATTTTACATTTATTTAATTTAGTAAAGTATGAGACAACTAAAGATAAGTAAGCAAATTACAAATCGTGAAAGCCAGTCCTTAGATAAATATCTTCAGGAAATTGGTAGGGTTCCATTACTTAGTGCTGATGAAGAGGTTGAGCTTTCCAAGAAAATTAGAATGGGAGATAGGGCCGCTTTTGAAACACTGACTAAGGCCAATCTTCGATTTGTAGTTTCTGTGGCTAAGCAGTATCAAAATCAAGGATTATCTTTGAGTGATTTGATTAATGAAGGTAATCTTGGTTTAATTAAATCTGCTCAGCGTTTTGACGAAAAGAGAGGATTTAAGTTTATCTCTTATGCCGTTTGGTGGATTAGGCAATCTATATTGCAAGCGTTAGCTGAACAGGCTAGAATTGTACGTTTGCCATTGAATCGGATTAGCTCACTTAGTAAAATTTCTAGAACTTTTTCTCGTTTGGAGCAAAAGTATGAAAGAGAACCAACGGTTGAAGAATTGGCTGAGTTTTTAGAGATTGATCCAGAAGAAGTCCGTGGTGCTTTAAAAGTTGCAGGACGGCATATTTCTGTAGATGCCCCCTTTCTACAGGGTGAAGAAAACAGCTTATTAGATGTATTGGAAAGCGATGTAGAAAAAAAGCCAGATAGTGAATTAATCAATGATTCTTTGTGTAAAGAAATCCAACGTTCATTGGCTGTACTTACGCCTAGAGAACGTGATGTACTCTGCTATTATTTTGGTCTAAACAATACAGAAATACTGACCCTAGAAGAAATAGGTGCCCGTTTTGGCCTAACCCGAGAGCGTGTACGTCAAGTAAAAGAAAAAGGTATTAAAAAGCTAAAAGCTGCAGTTAGTAGCGAAACACTCAAGTGCTACCTAGGATGATGGCGTAAATATCCTTTAATCTATATCATATACACAACAAATGTCTCCTATACAACTGGTTATTATTGGAGGCGGTCCAGCTGGTTATACAGCTGCTATCTATGCTGCTCGAGCGGGGCTACATCCCATTCTATATCAAGGCCCTAACCCAGGTGGTCAATTAACGATCACAGGAGAGGTAGAGAATTATCCTGGCTATAGAAATGGTATAACCGGCCCTGCTATGATGGAAGATTTTAAAGCGCAAGCAGAACGATTTGGCACTGTAGTTAAAACGGGTACTATTACCAAAGTAGATTTTGCTACCTATCCACGCTGTTTAACACTAGATAGCGGTGCAAGTCTGTTGGCGCAATCTGTTATTATCGCTGCGGGTGCATCTGCAAAATGGCTGGGTTTACCTGCAGAAAAGCGGCTGTATGGCAAAGGTGTCTCTGCCTGTGCCATTTGTGATGGTTTCTTTTTTAGAGGTAAAACAGTTGTAGTAGTCGGTGGAGGAGATACCGCTGCAGAAGAATCCCTTTATTTAGCCAACCTTTGCCAAAAAGTACATTTATTAGTGCGTAAAGGGCAAATGCGCGCTAGTAAAATTATGCAGGAACGTATTTTTAAAAGACCTAATATTCAAGTTTCATTTCATACAGAAGTTAAAGATATAATAGGCCAAGAATCTATAGAAGCAGTAGAAATTTTCCAGACCCTATCTAGCACCATTTCCCTTATAGAGGCTACTGGTTTATTTGTTGCGATAGGGCATCAACCCAATACTTCTCCCTTTTTACCTTATATAGAGGTAGATCAACAAGGTTATATTCAAACAAAAAGAGGCACCACGCAAACCAATATTCCTGGCGTTTTTGCGGCTGGAGATATTCAAGATCCTTATTATAGACAAGCTGTCACAGCTGCTGGAACGGGGTGTATGGCTGCACTAGACGCGGAACGTTTTCTAAAGGAAACAAGTGAAGATTTTTTAAAAGAAATCAATTAATGTTCCTTTCGAAAAACACCTACGTACAATCATTATTTTGGTTGTTGCTTAGTATATTTACAAGTTGTTTGAATGATTTGCTAACCAAATTGCTCATTACAGAGCTATCTTCTTGTCAAGTTTGTTTCTTTCGTTTTATATTGGGTAGCTTGGTTCTAGTACCTATTATGTACTATAGGGGGAGATGTGCTTTTAAGACAGAACGTCTGCCCTTACATATTTTTCGTGGTCTATTTTTATCGATTGGAATGGGGCTATATGCCTATAGCCTGACCAAAATCACCATGAGTAGTGCAACCGTAATAGGATTTACCAATCCTATTTTTGTACTTATCTTAGCAAGAATTTTTCTTAAAGAAGTGGTGGCTTGGCCCATATGGATGGCTACCTTATGCACATGTCTAGGGATGGCCTTAATATTGCGTCCTACTACCTATAATAGTGCTGCTTTATCGTGCATCCTCGCAACTGTTTTTTTTGCTTCATTAGACATTATAAATAAAAAATATGTTGCATATGAGCCTATTCTTTCCATGCTTTTTTTCTCTAATTTGATAGCCTCTTGTTGTATGTTACCAGTAGCTTGTTACTATTGGAAAGCACCTACCTTATTGGAACTATCTTTTTTAAGTATACTCGGCATTGGTAGCAATCTAATTCTTTATTTTTTATTAAAAGCTTTTCAGCAATCAAAAGTAGCTTCCTTGGCACCTATGAAGTATACAGAATGGGTCCTTTCTATCTTATTGGGCTATCTTTTTTTTCAAGAGTGGCCCAGCTTAAGTGCTTTTTTAGGAGCAGCCATTATTGTTTCTTCTACTTGCTTTATCGTATACTACCAAAATCGCTAATCAAAGGTTCCTAGTCCCGAAAAGTTTTTGTAAGATTTATATTATTATTTTATATTGATAATCAAATTATATGGTCATTCGTATAAGCTATTTGATTATCTATGTTGTCTAATAAAAAATACCTAGAGGCAATCGTATCTCCAATGTGGATGATTGTTATCTTTTCCATAGCACATTTTTTAATTTTTTTTTATATTAATTCTGTTGGCTATTTTATTATAGCCATTATGTTACATGACATAACACAAACAGAAGATATAGTTCTGAAACAATTACAAGCATACCCAAAAGGTTGTGAAAGCTTTTAAAGTATCTTCTAGGTTGTATCGATTTGTGTTTTATACGGCAAGCTTCTATTTTTTAGAGGTTGCCATTGTAAACAACAAATAACCTAATGCAACATCAAGGTGCATATTTTTATTCAAAAGTAATACAATATTACTGAAAATGAATAAAAAAGTATATATTGTTTATCTTTTTTACTGCTACCTTAAAAAGTTATGATCATGCAGAATATTTTATTACAAAAACTTATCATATGCTATTTATCTGTTATGTTTTATATAACAGCTGTAGCGACTGGGTGCAAACGAAACCCCTCTAATCTAACCAATATCAATATAGTAACAGAACCTACAGCCGTACAAGCTGAAAAAGTAACAACAGGTGAAACTACATCTAATGCGCTTCCATCTGTTAAAAATCTTTCAGGTTCAGTTAGCCAAGAAGAAAAAAAGGAAGAAGAAGAGGAAGAAGGGGAGGAAAATATACAAGAGTTAGTAGAAGCAGAACAAGTGCTAGAAGAAGAAATAAAGCATCTAGAAAAAGAAGAGAAGAAAGAAAAAGAATACCTTGCAATGCCAACCGCTCCTCCATTCTCAGAAATGTCTTCATCTAAGGTGTAGTAGTTGAGATTTAATCTGACAATTGTTAAATTGTGTTATAAATAGCGACTATTATTATGAACTTACATCAAAAATAATTAAACCTAAAACTAGGTTTTATTAGATCATAGCCAAAACGTTGGGTAGTATCTCATCAGCGTGTAAAAAGCATGGGTTAAGTAAAGATAGCATTACGCTTTAAATCCTTGTATGACAACAGGCGGGTCAAGAGGCGTTACATGAGATTAAGCCGCAGGAAGCCGACATGGCTAATAGAGTAGATCCTAGTATAGAAAAAAAGCAGTATTAGATATGGCGAAGATTATCCAGCCTCGATGGTTCAAACTTGGGATCAATGAGTTAAAATCAGCCAAGGTATACTGGTCTCTCCAGCGGTGTCAGGTCTATTCTTGGTTACGTAATGATTTAAATAATATAAAAAAAACCGTCTTTAAAGCATTAGAAGCCAAAATGGCTCAAGATGGTCTTGTTTTAACTGAATCCCAGCTAGCCGCATTAGAAAAACGTAAGAATGACAAGAAGCATTTGGAGAATAGATACAAGAACACCCTGGTTATTTAGGCTGTCAAGATACTTATTATGTTGGTAACTTTAAAGGGATTAGTAGGTAACCCAGTATTTATAGATAGCTATTCTCGAGTAGCTAATGCCAAAAACTCTTATTACTGATTAAAACAGCTTTGACAGCTGCTGGATATGTAATGATAGAGTACTGCCTTGGTATCAAGAACAAAGCATACCCCCTCTTGCGCATTCTAACAGATAGAGGCACTGAGTATAAAGGCAAAATAAAGCATCATGCCTTTGAGTTGTTTTTAAGCATAGAAGGCATAGAACATACTGTTATTAAAGCTATTCACACAAACCACGGCGTTCTGGAACGGTTTAACAAAACAATGAACAGGAATTCTTTTGATACCAGCTATGCGTAAAAAAATCTATAACAGACCTGGATTGATTTGCAAGAGGATTTAGATAAACTGGTTACACTACTATAATCATGAGCGAAAACCCCATCTGGAAAGTAACTGTTACGGAAAAAACACCTATACAAAACTTGGCAAGATGGCAAAAAAACTAGTCTTTTTTGAAAAAAAATAATCAAATCTCGTATCTTAAAAGAATACCTGTGACAAACAACTTAACTGACATGAATACATTTCTAGAATTTTTACTTCTGTCAGATTAAATCTCAACTACTACATCTAAGGATACCTTTTTTACTTCTGAGTATAGTCAACCGCCTTCTTCAAATAACTTTTACTCAACTAATTTTGCTTCTGATCCGTCTCCTCCCTCATACGCAAGCCATGGCTTTGATAATGCCCAAAGCTTTGTGACTTCATCTAATGCTAGTATAGATTTTAAATCTATAAATGATTTCAAAGATGCATTAAAGCATCCAACATGTAAGTATCAATATCTCACACTTTGTTTAGCAGAACTTAGGTGTCTAAAACCAAAAAAAATATTTTTGTTGAAAATAAATGGAAAAAAATTAGATTTTCTTGAAGAAAAGCTAAAAAAATCAGAACATAAAAAAGCCATTTTAGAGCAAACAAAGCATGCAATATCTTTAGATCAAACCTTTCTTGGTGATACAGAAAGCCTAATTAAAATTATTTCTATAAGCATTACAATACGAGAATATGAAATAAAATATTTGAAAAAAGTCATTCAAAAAAAGAAAGAAAAGAAAGAATTCGATCATACAAATAACCCAAATTTATCTCAAGGTTCATGTACTAATAGTAGTAAGCTATATCCCGATTTACCCTCAGATCCCAATCTTCTATTTGTGCCAGCGGGCTAAAAGGTATAGATTGCTTCTTGGAATAGCGGTAAAGCGGCATCTTTTGCTGAAATAATTTGGGGGTTCCCATAATCTTCCCAAGGAATATTTAATGTAGGATCTTTAAAATGAATGCCTTTTTCTGCATTGGGGCAATAATAGGCATCGCACTTATAAGCTACTACAGCCTTATTACTTAACGCCATAAAGCCATGCGCAAAACCTACCGGTACAAAAAGCTGATGATTGTTTTCTGAAGAAAGTAAAAAACCTTGCCATTTGCCAAAAGTATCCATTTCTTTACGCAAGTCTACTACTACATCCCATATAATACCCTCTACCACCCGAACCAATTTGGCTTGTCCATAAGGCGCCAATTGATAATGGAGACCACGAACGGTTCCTTTTTTAGATAAAGATTGATTTTCTTGTATAAAAGAAGCCTCTAACCCTATTGCTTTGCATTTTTCTTGATGGTAAGATTCAAAAAAATAGCCCCTTTCATCGTAAAGTAGATCAGGTTTAAATAGTAAAAGACCTGAAAGATATGCTGCTTCTAATTGCATCATCTATCCATAGATATAAGTAAACTATACATATACATTTATTTGATTTTATAGCTATTTTTTACATAGAAAAAACAAATACAAAAAATTTATATAAAGATATTAGAATCCATTACTTTACAAAGTGGTAACCTAATATAAATCCTAAGCCATTGATGCCTATTACCAACCCAGACCTTCCTCTAAATTCAATGCCAAAATTCCAGACTAAATCCCAATTAAACTGCTGATTACTAATTGGTTGGGGGGCTGCGCTATTGGGATTAATTTTAAAAATAGAAGAATGTAGTTTTGATAACCCTTTCTGAGCTATCTCACGTATAAAATCGAAGGTAAGATAACCTTCGTTAGCTAAATCTCTATATTCTATTAAACTGTCATACAATATATCCTTTATTATAAAAGTATCAACATGAACAGGACAATATTGTCTTTTCTTTATAACAGGAAGCATACATATCAAACGAGGTCCTCCATAGCATATCCATCTGCGACTTTTTTCTGGATACAATCGCAGAAACAGAGGTATACTTATTGCGTGAAATTGTATATTATCGAAAGCAAGGTGGACTGTATAGCCTTGATACGGGTTCGATAAAGCCTTAGATAAGACTTCGATACAACCCCGGGAAAAAGTGAATATATCTGGATTTGACTGCTTTTTATGATCCAGTGAAAAATCTACTGTATAAAAAGAATTGTGGCTATAGAACAATCCTGTTTGAAGAGCTATTCCATTTAGGGGATGCCATTCTACAACAGGACCAATGGCTATTTCACGCCCAATTGTCCAATGTTTTTGAATAACTCTTTTAGTACACTTGGCCCAAGCTACTATACCAATGCGTAAAATAGATGACTGGTTTTTGTCGAAAAAATTATTTTTCTGGACTAGATGCGTTGCAGCAAAAGTTAGATGGTGGCTTACCACCCCTATCCACCACGCAATAAACCACCCACAGGCTTGTACTTTTTTTGCCTTGCTCATTTGATATATATGCTTTCTATCCCTACTGAAACTTATCTATATCTACTGAATCGTCGCTAGATTAAAGCTAGCCTGTTTATTCAAGCAAGAGCAAAATCAAAAATTTGTCTTAAGAGGCTTGGTAAATAAAACCAGAAAATTTTTACTAAAAAAATAGGTTAAAGGAGCCTGCTATTGTTTACTTGATGCAATCCTAATAAGGGCATAAGAAACATATAAATATTTTTTGAGACGATTTATCAACTACTTGAGTGATTTTATGAGTTAGATCGTATTGATCATATAGCCGATTGAGTCTCTTTTTAAAAAGGGACTCAATCGGCTATATCTATTTTTTATTTATCTAAAAGTGATACTATCTCCCTAGTGGGATAATAACTTGGTGCCATCAAAACCCAACATAACTCCCAAGCCATTCATTCCTATTATAAATCCAGACTTTGTATTGTAGGCAAATCCGCAATCCCAAGTCCAATGGATGCCAATTTTAAGGTCATTAGCTGATTCGAAATTTACCCCTGAATGAAGTTCCATCATTTCCTTGGTTATATCATTACCAATACTAATATAACGATGCTCAACTTGTTTTGCTTTAGATAAAGGGATCATGATACGAGGTCCTATATGTAATACAAATTGTCGGTCACTTCCTGGATAAAACCGAATAGATAATGGAATGCTAATCGCATGGAATTTAATACTATCGCAATCTACCTGTTTAGACTCGACGTCACCTTCGATTGGACTAGAAGAACCAGACCATCCGTTGATTGATTTTGTTTTTATCAAGTTTACACCTGCTGTAACCAACGAGTTGTAGCTATACATTAGCCCGGTTTGAACGCCTATTCCATGCAACGGCTTCCACTCTACAAAGGGACCTATTACAGTTTCAAAACCATTAGAAAAACGATTTTTAATCTCTTTTAGAGGAAGTTTTTCCCATAATTTTACACCAATATGCCAATGCGTTCCTTCATTTATATCCCGAAAAGCACCTTTGTGCTCTTGATCAGTCTGAGGAGTGGCAGCAAAAGCAGGGGGATAAGCGACCAAATATGCGGATAAGGCCACTAGTTTTGTAATCTTTTGTATTGTGTTTTTCATTGTATCGTTATGTAAATTTTAAAACTACTCCAATTTATATCTTAAAAAGAGGCAAATAACATTCTTTTAATAGCTTCCAAAAATATTTTAAATAAAATCAGTTTATGCCAAAACTATCGCTGCATTATGGCTCTCTATATTTACATCTAAACCGTAGCAATATACTATATTTCATTGAAAATAAAAACTATGGATCGCAGACATCTACTTCTGTAATCTTATGTTTAGAGAGCAATATTCCTTTTGCTTTTGGGCTTTTAACGGCAACTTTTTCCAAATCGTACAGGATCGAACGCTTTTCATGACCAGTAGCGTCTACACAATAATGCAATTGCAATTTAGGGGCTGCCGCAGAAGTAACTTGTTTTAAAATACAAATATTTAATTCTGAAACAAATATATTATATTTTTTATCTAAAACCCACTTATCTATTACAAACCGTTTCACAAAATAATTTTTCTGTATCGTATTATAATAGACCACTGATAGTAAATGACCATCTCTTAATGGCTCTATAAGGAGCACTTGATCAGGAGCTAGTTGAAAGGGAAGTGGATAAGTAGCAACCATATAATCACCTGATTTAAATACCAAAAGTATTTTATCCGTTGGTCCCAACATACCTAGTAATTTTCCGCTTCCATTAGGCGCTATTCGACCTGTAGCGCTATCGTACCAAAGTGCTATTTTGGCTAATGTAGAGCGGATTTGTCCTTTGCGTTGCACTTTATAAATGCTATGTTTGGTCAACATATTCCCTTTTGCCGTACGTCCCTTTATCGCTAAATCGGAAAAATTAAATTCAAATTTTTTTTTAGCTGTTCTACTTATGGGTGAAAGGATAATGGTAACGGTTTCTACCGCTCCATTGGGATGATCATTTAAATAGACTATTCTAGAACCGGCTGTGCCTAAAGTTAGATCATAGATTTTGTCACGTGTAATGCCCAATACTTGAAACCGTTTGGCAAAGGCAATACCTGTTGCACCATCTACATAAATTAAATTGTAACAACGTTTTGTGTCTTTTTTTTCATAAATGGATATATGTATAATATCTTTGCCTATAAATAGCTTATTTGTTACCTTAGTGATGACATATTGACCATTTTTACATATTACAATGATATCATCTATATCAGAACAAGCTTCCACAAATTCTTCTCCTTTGAGCGCATAACCTATAAAACCTTCTTTGCGATTTACATACAGTTTGTAATCCTTTACTACTACTTCATGGGGTTCAATAGGGTCAAAGCTGGTTAAAATAGTTTTTCGTGCTCGCCCTTTTCCATATTTTTGAAGCAAGTGGCTATACCAGCCTATGGTATAATCTTTTAAGTTTTGTAAGTGCGCTATAGTAGTAGCCAATTGACTTTGAAGCTGGGTTAAGCTTTCCTGCGCACGAAAGCCATCATATTGTGAGATGCGTTTGATCTTAATATCTGTTAAACGGACCAAATCTTTTTCTATAATGGGTCGATGCAAATCATAGGGTTTAAGCTGGTCTGTTATAGTGGTGCGTATTTCCTCCCAGGTTGCACATTTCTCTATCTTCCTATAGATACGGTTTTCGATAAATATTTTCTCTAAACTGGCAAAAAACAATTTTTCCCTTAATGATTGCTCCTCTAAAAGTAATTCTTGTTCCAACAAATGCGTTGTACGGGCTACAGTATAGGCCAACAGATCAGAAACCGTTATAAAAACAGGTTTTTCGTCTTGAATGACACAAGCATTAGGCGCATAACTTACCTCACAATCTGTAAAAAGATAGAGTGCATTGATAACGGTTGCTACCTGTTGACCAGGCAGCAAATGAATTAGAATTTCAATATGGTCTGCAGTGTTGTCAACCACATTTTTAATTTTTATTTTACCTTTTTCATGTGCTTTTAGAATGGAATCAATTACACTAGTCGTAGTAGTACCGTAAGCGATTTGGCTGATGGCCAATGTGTGCTGATCCCGGACTACAACAGTGGCACGTATGCGAACTTTTCCTCCTTTTTTACCTCCATTGTAATGGGTACAATCTACCAAACCACCTGTTGGAAAATCTGGCAATAAGCAAATGGGTTTACCTTGCAGCAGATCTATAGAAGCCTCTATCAGCTCTATAAAATTATGGGGTAAAATTTTAGTAGCCAATCCTACCGCAATCCCCTCTACACCTTGAGCAAGCAATAAAGGAAATTTAACCGGTAAAGTACGGGGCTCTTTTTTTCTGCCATCGTAAGCGAGTTGCCAGATTGTAATCTGTGGACTATACAAAATATCCTTTCCGAATGGCGCAAGACGGGCTTCTATATAGCGAGCAGCTGCAGCACTGTCCCCTGTTCGAGGGTCTCCCCAATTCCCTTGTGTATCTATCAATAATTCTTTTTGACCTATTGCTACAATGGCTTCTGTAATAGAAGCATCACCATGGGGATGGTATTGCATGGTTTGTCCTACAATATTGGCTACTTTATTGTAACGACCATCATCAATAAGCTGCATGGCGTGGAGAATCCTACGCTGTACAGGTTTAAGGCCATCTTCTATGGCGGGCACCGCACGTTCCAAAATCACATAAGAAGCATAATCTAAAAACCATTCCTCATACATTTGCTCCATAGACCCTGTGGGGGGTACTATTGCTTTATGCGCTGTACCATTAGAGCCGTTTGATACATCATATATTTGGTTCATAATGCTCAAAAAGAAATATAATTACCCAATGGATTGGCTTTTAACTCTTTGCGCGGCTTCTATTAAAAGTTCTATGGCTTTTTCTCTCCCTTCGAATCCCTTAACCTTAACCCATTTTCCCGCATCTAAGTCCTTATAATGGCTGAAAAAATGTATAATACGATCTTTTAAGAGGGTGTTTAACTGTCCAATATGGTCAACATGCGCAAATTCAGGAGCTATTTTTTTGATGGGTAATGCAATAATTTTTTCATCTAACCCAGATTCATCTTCCATCAATAATACGCCAATAGGTCTTGCTTTAATGACTGCTCCGCATATAATCGGATGGTTAGCTGCTACGAGCACATCAATAGGATCGTCATCTCCCGAAGCGGTATGCGGTACAAAGCCATAGTTACAAGGATAATACATTGGCGTTGCGATAAATCTATCTACAAATAAAGCACCCGAAGGCTTATCCATTTCATACTTTACAGGATCATGATGCATTGGAATTTCAATGATGACATGGAAATCATTTGGGAAATCCTCTCCTAATGATATCTTTTCTATATTCATTCTCTTTCAGATTAAAATTAAAATAAATAGTTCGTAACCTCATATTAGTTGTCTTTTTGCCAGTAGCAAAAGCATGCACTGGTAAATTTTGCCAATTCTTTCAGGCTTTTATTTTGTTATCATAAAAATATTACATCAAGTCAATATTTAATTTATAAAAGTTAAATTTTGTATAAAAAAGCTAAAAATCAATAGATAGTATGTTTAACTAATTAACTAACATCAAAAATAAAACTAAATCAATTTATAAAGTACGGTAAAAATTATGGTTCTGTCGCGTTTGTTTTAAGGAGTAAGTTATTTTAGTATTTTTATTTAACAATTGACTAAAATGTTTACTATTACGCCGAGATTATTGCGATATTTTAAAGGATTTTGTTCTTCACCAGAGTTAATACTTCTATTTTTCTATATGAAATGTCGTTTTTCTTTAAGCTATAGAGATCTGAAGAGATAATGCATATGAGAGGCGGAAAAATCGATCACGCTACCTTACAAATATGGGTTGTGAAGTTTATTCCACTTGTAGATCAAGAAGTAAGAAAAATAAAACGACCAGTTGGTAGTAGCTGAAAAATGGATGAAACGTATGTTAAGCTAAACGGGAAGTGGATTTATTTATACAGAGCAGTAGATCGTTATGGAGATATAGTTGATTTTTTTCTAAGTGAACGTAGAGACAAGTCCGAAGCTCTTTCTTTTTTTCGTAAGGCTATCAGATATAATAACACTCCATCCAAAGTGGTAGTTGACAAAAGAGGTAGTAATAAAGCTGCACTTGATGCTTTAAATATAGAATTGGATAAAGGTCACAAGATTCAAATATTTCAAAACAAATACTTGAACAATAGAGTGGAACAAGATCATAGATTCATTAAAAAACGGATCAAACCTATGTTAGGATTTAAGAGTTTTCATTCTGCTAACATTACCATTACAGGAATAGAAAATATTAGAATCATTCAAAAAGGACAATTAATCGCATCTAAAAAACAAGCATCTACTTTTGAGAACTTTGCTAAACTTATGGCCGCATAATATCCAAATTTAAAGACAAGGGATAGATCCAACAAAAATTAAACATAGATGCGACAGAGCCAACATTTTTTGAATCTATATTGATTTGTAATCGTTTAAGGCCATTTGTTTTTAAAAAACCTTTTGTTTACCTTTCATCCATAAGCAGTGCAAACAATCAGCTAATTTAGGTTGTATATAGTAATCCGCTAAATAGATAAATATATTAAACATGAACTTGTCTATCGTAGCCGCTAGTGGTAGTCTTTTCAATGGAGAAGTGAATAGTGTAAAATTGCCAAGTACGCTTGGTTCGTTTCAGGTATACTGTAATCATGCCCCTATATTAAGTAGTTTAACAGCAGGGCAAATTACTTATACAGTCGGACCTACCACATCATCGATTTCAGTAAAAAGTGGCTTTACTTCAATAGCTGATAACCAAATTATCGTAGTTTGTGAGCCAGTAAAGTAAAAAAATGGACGACTTAGTCGAATATAGCTAACAAATAGTCTATATAAGTATATATCTAGTAGCTTTTGTGTTTCTTTAAACTAATAGAAAGTTTTCAACTTTTTGACTCTTTAAATATTAAAAGATGCCCAACTACTATTGCTTTAGCTGACTATAAAGTATACTATACTACAACTTTTAAGTAAAGTAGCCTAAAATAATTTTTTTGGTTTTGAGTAAAAAATTAATCTAAAAATGTAATATATTAAACAATATACTCCTTTTCGTTTATCTGAATGGATAGATGACTAATGAATAATTAGACCAGCAAAGCCAGTTTGGCCCATTTTTATAATCATTACGGCCAATATACAATAAGCATCATTAATAACTAAAGGGACTAAAATGCTACACCATTGCACTAGTATTATATTATCTGAGGCCAATCAATACATTCAATCTAAAACGAATGTAAAAGAACCAGCTATATCTTTGGCAATTTTAGCAAATTCTCAAGTAGAAAGCAAATCCTTAAAGGGTATTACAATGAGATTGGTGGATATTACGTCTGTAGAATTGTGTAGCAATCCTACTCAATATGTCCCACAAGGAGATGGTTTTATATTACGAAAAACACCAGAAGCATTCAACCTTTATTTTTTATTTTCTATTGATTATAAAGCATCTGAAGCACTAAAAAATTTAGAATTACTCGCTTATATAGCTGCATTTTTTCAAAATAAGTCCCATTTTGACAGCTGTAATACGCCCATTTTACAAGAAATAGGGGTAGAAAGTTTTTCCGTTGAGTTGGTTAAAATGACTGCATCAGAAAAGGGCATGCTTTGGGAAAGTTTGCATGCGCCGTATAGCCCTTCTTTACTATATAAAGTGGGCCTTATATTTATAGGAGATACTACTATGGGTTTAAAAGTCGTATCGACATTTTCATCACGTGAAACATAATAGTTATGGCCTTTGCAACAAAATTATTTCGAATCGCTATTTTAAATAATTATTATAAATCTAATAATGTCCAAAATGATTTTGATATTGAACCAACTTTTTCTACTGCTTCTTGGATGGTACAACGTAGGGTTCGTATGTTAGGTCACTCGGATGGCATAGAGCTTATATGGCTTTCACAGGATTATGACCATCCGTTGGAATTGTTTAAAAAAAAGGCAGAGGGTATCATTCTTTCTTTTATGATGATCTTAAAAAATAACCAAGCATTGAATCTTTCAGAATTAGACGCAGGTTATCCAACAGGGGAAGTCTATTATTTATCTAATCGGTATGGTAATAGTGATTTGCTACATAACAAACCCTTTATAAGTAGATCAGACTTGGTAAAGATTCAGGAAGTGGAACATTATCCTACACAATCGGGTTGCAATGTTTTTGCGATGATTGATATAGATCTTACCCATTGGGTCGATTTGTTATCCAAACAAAAAGAGCCTCTCTTTACAAAACCAATTCTCTATAAAATTAAAATTCAAAATCGAGCCACTTTTTGGCGATACTATTTGGTAGATACTAAAAAGCGACTGAGTGGATTGCTAACTATTCTATGTAAAGAAGATGGCTCTTACTTTAGTGCTGTAAAGGCTTCCACTAAATTGCCTAATACCTATTATGCAGAATCTAAGATGCCCATGGAGCTTTGTGATCAATACGATCGTTCTTTTTCACTTTGTGAGCTTGATAAAAGCACTAAGCAAAATAAAACAATAGTATTGGAAAAACTGCCTTATCCTACCTATGATTCGCTCAAGAAAGATAAGGTCAATAAAAAAAAACTCTATAGTGATATAGTTGTATATGTTTAATTTAACTTTTATATAATTAATTAAAAATCAAATAAATAAAATGGCTGAAAATTTAAAAACTCCCGGCGTGTACATCGTCGAGAAGGATACGGGTGCCAACGCCGTGGTTCAAGTATCAACTGCAGTTCCTGCTTTTATAGGTTTTACTGAAAGAGCTGAAATCAACGGAAAATCTTTTCATATGAAACCAGTTCAGATCTCTTCACTTTCTGAACATGAGTTGTTTTTTGGAGGGCCAGCCGTTCCTGTTTATACCATTAAGGAGGTTACTAATGGAGATAAGGATTTAATAATGAATGGAAAACCTTATGCAATGGAACAGAGCCAAAACTCTACATTCTATCTCTATAATAGTTTAAAACTATTTTTTGACAATGGTGGAGCAGACTGCTTCATTGTATCTGTCGGTCAATATGGCGATCCAAATGTCCAGCCAGCGATTACACCGGATCTATTTAAACAAGGTATAGACACATTAGCTGGAGAGGAGGTGCCAACTATGTTGTTAATGCCAGATTCACTTTTATTAGATGAAGAAGATGCCTCTTACTATGCGGTGCAGACCTATGCATTGGCCCATTGTGGAAAGTATCTGAATAAAGTGGCCTTATTTGATATATGGGGCGGTAACCATGAACTATCTATCGAAGACAAAAACAAATATGTAAATAGATTTCGTGAATACATTGGATTAGATAATTTAAGTTATGGAGCTGCTTATTATCCATGGGTTAGAACAAACATTATCCCTTTGAATAGTATTGATTACAAAAATTTTGATCTAGACTCGCTAAAAAATGTGTTGCAATCAGAGCATCAAACCATGCTTTCTAATTTAGTCAGTGCTACAACAGAGAAAGAAAAGATTTACTGGGATGCTGGACTAAAGAATAGCAGTAAAGAATACAAATTACTTCGTAAAACCATTGCAGATCGCTTAAATATTCTTCCAGCAGCTCCAGCTATGGCAGGCCTTTATACTAGAACAGATAAGGCAAGGGGTGTATGGATTGCGCCAGCGAATCAAAACTTAAATGCTGTGGTTGAACCAATGGTTAAGATTACCCATGAAGAACAAGAAGCCCTTAACGTAGATAGTATTAGTGGTAAATCCATCAATGCCATCCGTACTTTTAAGGGAGCAGGTGCCGCTGTAGTTTGGGGTGCAAGAACCTTGGCTGGAAACAGTCCAGAATGGAGATATATTAATGTTAGAAGGTTGTTTATACTGATTGAGCAATCTATTAAAAATGCTGCATTTTCTGTTGTTTTTAGGCCAAACGTACCCGTTACTTGGGCTGTTGTACAGGGTATGATTTCTAACTTTTTGACCAATCTTTGGAGGCAAGGTGCTTTAGTGGGTGGAAGTCCTGCAGAGGCATTTACAGTACTTTGTGGATTAGGTGAGACCATGTCGCAAGATGACGTTAATGAAGGCATCATGCGTATCTCGGTAAAAGTATCGGCTCCTAGACCAGCTGAGTTTATTGTGATTACCTTTGAGCAAAAAATGGGTGCAGACGGTTAGCCATGCCTATGTGTATAGAGGGGTAAACTAGTTTTTTACCCCCTGTATTAAGACGATTGCTTATAATTCTAAAAAATATTTAAAACTGAAATAACCATGGCTGAAAATTTGTTAATACCTGCTATAGTCCATTTTAATTTAGGTTCTTCAAAGGTTAGTATAACCGATTACCACATAGCAGTTGCTTTAGAAAATCGATCTCAATATGTAAGATCCATCAATGGACAAGGTAAGGCAGTTTATGCGATACATAAAGGGGCGGAAATCAATCAAACAGCTGATGTTAAAGTTTCTATCCTCAAAACACCAGATAAAAAGTTTGATGATGATATTAAAAAAATAGAAAAAAACTTAAATGCAACCAAAGAAAATAATCCTGACAAGTATGTAGAAAATATGCTCTTTAGCATTGCAACCAATGATGACAAACCATTTACGCATATGCAATTTCAGGGCTACGTGAGTGACATAAGCAGTGAAATAGATGCTGAAACAGGATTACAGGAAGTAACAGCAGAGCTTTCTATTTATGATCCAGTTAGTTTTGTTATTAAACAATAACTTTCTGGATCCATTATTGAATTTTACAGATATTAAATAGGTTAACTAGAAAGAAATAGAAAGATATTATGCAAAGAGTAACTATTGATTATAAACACTTTAATCAAGCAGGTTTTGATAGTAAAACTTGTAGTGTTTCTGCGGTTGGTATGCCTAATCAAAGAACATCTACCAAAGCTACCGTATATGATACGGCAACCCGTGCACCTCTTTTTCAAAATCAACATAGTGCGCAAGAAGTGGTAACCTTTACCGTAGAGTTTTTACCCTTTATAACCGGTAAACAGTTATTAACCAAAGCATATGGTTTGGTACAAGAGGTGCTTGCAGATAAGTATAATGCAGAGCCATTTACACTTTGTGTACATAAAAAAGATGGTTCAATAGATACAAAAACAACTGTAAATGATGTTATTGTACAAAAAGCAGAGTTGTTTTTAAATAGAAAAAATGAAGCGACAGGTGAGATGGGCTATATCCGTATACGTTTTACTTTACAAGGCTTGCAGCCAGATAAGAAGTAATTGTATTATGTTTGAATATGAATTCTAATCTTTATGGCGGATTTTAATTTAGTCCACTCACATTCTTTTCAAGTAGAAATATTGGGTGTAACAGATGGTAGTTCCCCAGAGTATTTCTATAAAGTGGAAGGATTAAATAATTTTTTAAATATGGAGGGCTATTTACCTGGGGGGGCTAATAGGCCTTATTATAGATCCAGTGCATGTGAAACCACCGACTTGATCTTGACTAGACCTTTGGTAGAAGGCAAAACTAAAATGACGGTTTGGTGCGAAGATGCCATTGACAAAGGTCTTTTTAAGCTTACACAGGCCCATATTTTAGTCCTGAATAAAGAAGCGAAGATTCTGGCACAGTGGAAACTAGAAGATGTCTATCCAAAAGGAATTGCCATTACGCCATTCCAGTTAAATGCTCAGACAGATCCCGGAATAGGAGAAACCATTACGATTGGCTATTCTAGGCTTGTACGAACAAGGTAATATCTATAATGTCTCGCTGTTTGTGTAAAATTAATTTTATTGATTATGCCTGTTAAAATTAATGAATTAGTGATCCAGGTTAAAGTTTATGAAACCAATAAACAAGTAGACCATACTAAAAATAGGTCAGATAGTTTTTTATTCCATACTACAGAACAGCAAAAACTGGCATTGGCAAGAGACTTTTTGAACCTATTGGAGGATCGATCCACAAGGTAAATGATACATCTACTGTTATGAGTAATGTTAGCAAACTAGTTATTAAAGCATGTAATGATAATAAATTTTCTTCTTTTACAGGTGAATTTGTTACATCTATTAATCCAGAAAACTTAACAATTAAAAGTGCTGTATCATACCATGTACCTGAGGGCATGCCTGGTGCTAATTTGCTCAAATATTGTGGATCTCCTCCAAGATTGCTCTCTTTTAGTCTTTTGTTTGATAATACAGGCATTATACCTGGTAGCAATGCAATTGCAGTTATGGAACAAGTAAAGCAGCTACAAGATGTTACCTATAATCCCCATAAAAAGCATAATGCCCCTAATTATATTCGCATAATCTGGGGTCATATTGATTTTAAAGGCAGGTTGGTAGATCTAGATATAGTCTATTCTATGTTTCAAGTAGATGGTACGTTGGTGAGAGCGGAGGCACGTATAGCTGTATTAGAAGAGCTTGTTCCTTTAGGTAAAGGGAAATCTGCTGCTGGTGTAGATACCAACTATACAAAGCCATCTGGTACCCATGCAACGCTACATCAAACGAAGCCTGGCCAGTCTTTATCTAGTGATACAGCTTTTGCACCGACGCCCAATGGTATGAATGGTGCCTACAGTGGTGCGCCAGATGGTGCCTACAGTGGAGGTCCTGATGATATCTATCATGGCGCTAATAGTTCTGGCCATCAGATGCATGGTGCCAACATGGGGCATGATGGAAAGCCTACTGCTAACCTGGACAAAGATAACTCTGGCCATTATGGTGCTAGTACAGAGATGGATCGTTCTACCGGTTCTACACATTCTGCCAGTTATAGTACTGGATCAAACGTTGACCATACTGGCAATGGCTTTAAAGGAGGCGTTGCAGGTAATGGGCCTGGTGGTAGTGGAGGGGGGATTGGTGGAGGAGGACATAGACTAGCTAGTGATTCAGGTTCATCAGGAGGAGATGCTGTTTCTACAGGAATAGACAGATCCTCGAATCGATCTACTCCAAGTAGTAAAAGCCATCTGTTAGGTGGTGGTCTCGGTAGATCTTCTAAACAGAATGTTGCTTCTGGACCAAGTAGTCGTACGGCTAAAGGTAAAAGACGCTTTCCAAAAACAGGGAAAGCGCTAGCTAGTGGTGCCGCAGCAGCTGGTAGTGCTGCAGCTGCAGTTGCCGCAAATGCACCAGATAGCTTACGTAAGCTAAGTAGCCTAAAAGCAAACGTTAGTGTTATGAGAAACAAAATAAGCTTCTTGCGAAGACTCAAAAATTTTGCTAAAAAAGTAGCACCTAGAGCATATGACGCTGGAAAAAAAATAGTAAAATCAAGTGGTTTTTAAAAAAATGTATTCATGCAATTAATTTACGTACCATCTTAAAGATAAATGTTTTAATCACAACTTTTTACAAAGGCTGTTTTGAATCCCTCTTTTGTTTTGTCATACTTTTTTGAGAAGTGCATCGACATTCAAGTATATTTCAATGTGTTTTTTTATATTTATTGTGGTGTCATCTTTTAAATAATCCATTCAAATATTTAAATATAAAAAATCCAAAAGTGGTTTTTAAATTATGGGTAATCTATCTGACCCCAATGGCTGTTATCATATTTAATCAACTCATTATATGCGTTATATAAAATCTGTTGCTTTAGGGGTGTTTTTAAATATTTTTACCCATTTTATTTGTTATGGTAAGGCCAAATTTAAACCCAGTGTAATTGAAAATGCCAAGCGGTCTGTAGTTTCTGTGGATACGTGCGCAGCGCTTACGGCTTATACGCTTCCTGGGGAGGCGTATGGCAACGGGGTTGTAATAGATAAGGAAGCAGGGTATATTTTAACTTCTGGCTTTACGGTTGGGCCTGTTATAGTGGCAAACTATACGATTGGTTTTTTCAATGGTATAGAGGCGCCAGCAAAATTGATCTATTATGATACTTGGGCAGATTTTGCCCTTTTACAAATAGATCCATCGCTCTTTCCTAAAGAAGTACAGGCGGTAAAGTTAAGTAGTAAAAATCCATTGCTAGGCCAGTCTGTTTTTACGATTGCTAAGGAAAAAAATAAGCAGGCTATAGATTATCCTGGAAACATAGATGATACCAATTTTAGTGCAGTATGGACTATGCCCCAGCATTTTATTCGCGTCAGTATCCCTAGCAAGAGTGGTGCAAGTGGTTCTTTGATTTTCAATAAAGATGGAGAGGGGATCGCCTTAAATTGTGCTGGTTCAGAGACCACGGATATTGGCCTACATCTAAACTATGTGCACCATGCATTATCTGCCTTAAAAGCAAAAAAATTACCTATTAGAAAGCATATTGGTGCCTTATTAACTACTTATTCACTAGACGATGCAGTCCGTTATGATCATCTCTCGGCAGCGTCACAAAAGACTTATTGTACAAAATTTCCAAATGCAAAAAATAAAATTTTACAAGTACAAAGTATACTAAAAGGTACACCAGCCGATCATATACTTTTGCCAGGAGATTTAATTTGGGCGCTTAATGGTCAATTGGTGGGACCCAATTTAGTAGATTTTGATTGGGCTCTAAATAAGTCATCAAAGGACCAGCTGTTGTTAACCATTTTTCGCAATGGCTCCTTTCATGAGGTAGCTATACCTTACTATGATTTGAATAGCCATCGCGTTACTAAAATGGTCCAGTTTGGCGGTGTTACTTTCTTTGAAACAGATGATATGTCTAGTACACTGGCTGGCCTGCAACCTAAAACTTTGGTTGCCTGTATTGCAGAACCCAATACCATTTTCAAAGTGCCTGCTTTCCCTAATGATCGTTTCAAAATTTTAGCTATGCGATTGTTAGCTATAAATGGTCAGCCTATTCAAAGGTTGGATCGATTAATTGAATTGATTCCGGAATTGGTGCATCAAAAATATTTTGCAGTTGAATACATCAATTATATCCCACTAAGGCATGGAATATGGAACGAATATGTGCATGATCGCTATAAAACCAATGTGGAATATGACCCAAACTTAGCAGCACCTAAAGTTTGGGCATGGGATCCCATTCACTTCGAGTGGAAGGGTCAAGAAATTGTTTTGTAATAGACTACTTGCTTATATAAATGTCATAAGCTAGAACAGACTTATGAGCAGTCTCAAGGATACGAGGCGCCTATGCGATGGTATAGCTTTTTATGATTTTTGTTGATCTATTGATATTTTCAGCTTGTTCTAAGCGCTATTTACTAAAATGCCTATGCAAATAAATATTTTAAAGCCTAAATATTGGGCTATACTTTTTGCCCTTTTCCTACCTACACCCATTCTTTTAGCCAAAGAGTTATTTCCTGAAAAGGTAATTGAACAGGCTAAAAAATCAGTAGTAACCATTGATGTAAGTGCTTCTTTTGCAGCTTATGAAAAAGGGAACAAGTGGAGTGGAACAGGATGTGTGGTAGATAAGCAACATGGCTATTTGTTAACCAATAAACATGTAATAGGGGCTGCTGTAGTGGGTAATTACAAAGTAACCTTTTTTAATGGCATTCAGCAAGAGGCGCATCTAGTCTATTATGATCCATGGTTGGACTATGGATTTTTACAAGTTGCACCTACAGCTATTCCACAAGAAGTTACCGAAACTACCTTTAGCCGTCGTAATCCAGTTATAGATCAGCCTATTTTTATCGTTGGTAATAATGAAGGACATAGCTTTTCTTTACATACAGGCGTTGTAGCAGATTTGTATGAGGTGGAAGGTAAAATGCCCCAACAATCTGTTAAGCTTAGTTTAAATACCAGAGGTGGGTCAAGTGGTTCGCCTGTTTTTAACAAAAATGGGCAAGCCATAGCCCTTAATTATGCTGGAAATAAGACATTTGCGTGGGCCATCCATCCTCAGTATATTCGGTATGCCTTATCGGCCATTCGACAGGGTAGATGCCCTATTAGGAAGCAAGTCGGGGTCATTACCCAATCTAGACCTATTAAAGATTTGATCCAGTATGATGGGTTTCCCACATCATGCCAACAACAATACATCAAGACATTTCCTAATGGCGCGACCTCTGTGCTTGCAGTAGATTATGTGCTAACCGGTAGCCCTGCGGATGGGTTGCTCTTTCCTGGAGATGTGATTTGGGCGATTAATGGTCAGCAGATAGGGCCTAATTTGGTTGCTTTTGATATGGCTATGAATCGCGCTACTACAGATGATGTCTTGTTAACCATTTTTAGAATGGGTAAGTGGCATGATATTAAGATAGGACTTTATAATCTTGAGCGGCATAAAATCAAAAAAATGGTCTATTTTGGCGGGGCTATCTTTTTTGAAATGGATGATTATTGCGCTAAAATAAATGATATAACGGCTAAGAGCTTAACCTTTGTTAAAGCAGACGCAAATCATATTTTTAATGATGTTGCGTCTAATAGGATTAAAAATTATTTTAGGGTTAAAGTTTTATCTTTTAATGAAAAACCGCTTGCCAGTCTTGAAGCATTAGCAGCACTAATACCATCTTTAATAGCTAAAAAGTACTTTACCATAGCCTATAGGGACTTGTCTCCTTTTTATTCATTTGGTGTCCTACATTTAGGTGCTAGGGCATCAAGGGACTATGTGGCGTATAAAACGCATATTCCTCAGCCTAGATGGTTTATTTGGGATGAGGCGCATCATCAATGGACCAGTTCTCCTATAAGTGTAGACTAATTGCCCTTCCAGCTTGTTCTAAGCGCTTTTTACATCATATACAGAAGTGGTTGGAAGGGATAAGGTAGCCACTGCTATAGCCCTTTATTTGACCCCTATTAGCTGAATATACAAACTTATGGAATTAGATAAGATAGACAAACATATTTTAAATATTTTACAAATTGATTCAAAAATCACAAATGCTGCCCTTGCAGAAAAAATCAACCTATCTCCTGCTGCTACACTTGAGCGGGTAAAAAAGTTGGAGCAGTATGAAATTATTACCCATTACGCTGCACAAATTGACTATCCCAAATTAGGTTTTGGGCTACATTTAATGGTTGCTATTCGTGTTCAAAAGATCACAGTCGACCACATCAAATTATTTAAACTTACGATTAATAAAATACCATCCATTGTAACTTGCTATCAAGTAATAGGTGATTTTGATTTTATTTTAATGGTTTACGTTAGAGATCTATCTAGTTATCAAACAATGGTCATAGAAAAACTCCATATGTTGCCCATGGTGGACCATGTCAAAACTTTGTCAGTCAGCCAACTACTTAAAAATAAACCATTATATCTAGAATAGAAGGCTCATTACAAAGTAAAATTTTATTGCATATATTTTCCATATCACGCGACAAAGATTATACCATGTTTATTCAGGTATCCCATAAACCTTATTCATTATTCAGGTATAATGATATATCAAGTGATTTTTTATTACAAGATGATACTGGAAAAATTAAAGCTAAATCTTCCTCATTCTGTACTATATAATTACTTCCAGTTTTCTTGTTGAAGAGCCGGATATGGGAAATCTGTAAGTCTGGTTCCATGAGGAATTCAGGGAGTAATCCCTTAATCTACTCGATAGTCACTAAAACTATAGGAAACAAAACTTTTATTTTTTACCAGATTTTTTCGAGCCGCTATAATTTTGATTTTTTGTAACTACTTAGGTAACTTTACTTGACCATAGTACCTATCCTTCTAAATTTTTAGGAAAGGTAAACCAAAAACGGTTTGCTAAAGGGCAAAAATATATCAAATGATTACAATAAAGTATAACCATGGCTTCATCAGCTATAGATAAAGCATCATCTACAGTATCCGCTATTCGCACAGCAGATCTTTCTCATTTTTACAAGCAATGGTATAAAATGATGTGGCTGATTCGTAAATTTGAAGATAAGGCGGCCCAACTTTATGGGCAGCAAAAAATTCGAGGATTTTGCCACCTGTATACAGGACAAGAGGCCTGCATAGCGGGTGCGGTTACAGCACTACGCCAGGGAGATAAATACATTACGGCTTACCGTGACCATGCCCATCCTCTTGCATTGGGGAGCTGTCCAGACCATGTAATGGCGGAACTTTATGGTAAAACTACTGGTGTTTCTAAAGGATATGGCGGTTCCATGCATATCTTCGACAAATCCTGTCACTTTTTAGGCGGCCACGGTATTGTTGGCGGACAAGTGCCATTAGGAGTCGGTATTGCATTTGCTGAGCAATATAAAAAAACAGGTTATCTTTGTATAACTTATATGGGCGATGGTGCAGTACGTCAAGGTGCTATTCATGAAGCGTTTAACTTGGCCATGCTCTATCGTTTACCGATTATTTTTGTAATTGAAAACAACGGATATGCAATGGGCACTTCAGTAGAACGAACTTCTAATGTTACGGAACTCTATCGATTGGGTAGCAGCTATGGTATGGATGCAGCCCGCGTAGATGGATTATGTGTAGAAGCGGTACACTGTGCTGTAGAGGAAGCAGCTATAAAAGCTAGAAAAGGTATACCCAGCTTGCTGGAATTCGTAACCTATCGTTATAGAGGGCACTCTATGTCTGATCCTGCAGGTTATCGTAGCAAAAAAGAGGTAGAAACCTATAAAGAACAAGATCCTATTCTTAAGCTTAAGGCATTGATCTTAGAAAAGAAAGTGGGAAATGCAACCGCATTGGAAGCGATTGAGCGCAAGGTAAAAGATCAAATTGCACAAGCAATTGCTTTTGCTGAGACATCTCCTTTTCCAGATCCAGCAACTGCGTATCATTACGTTTACAAACAAATTGACTATCCATTTCTTCAGTATTAAGTGCTATGAAAATAATAGACATAAATAGTATTCCTAGAAATCCTTCAGAAAACGACAAAGCAAAGGCTAAGTCAGTATCTTTAAAGCATAGTAAACGAAAATGGTATGTCGTTGGCTTTTGTATAACCTTTCTGTCTATTGCCGCTTTGCTCGTATTTTTTTATCTAAAAGAGACAAAAAATGTAAAGGCAGAAGATGATATTTTTCAAGCAATTTATCATTTTGAAGCTGGTGATTTTGATAAGGCGCTCAAAGGCGAAGGGAGCCATAAAGGTTTTTTACAAGTCATTGAACAATACCCTTATACTACAACGGCTAATATAGCTTGTTTTTATGCGGGAATTGCCTACATGCACCAAAAGGAATATGAAACAGCCCGCTCTTTTTTAAGTAGATTTAAGGTTGAGGATTATATTTTACAAGCCCGTTCTTGGTCTGTAATTGGTGATGCCTACAGTGAACAAAAAAATTATAAACAAGCGGCTGCCTATTATATAAAGGCTGCTCGTTATAGGCCAAACAGTGTATATACGCCTGTCTATTTGGTTAAAGCAGCCAGTGCTTTTGAGGCAGATGGACAATATGAAAATGGCTATCGTTGTTACCAAGAGATTGTAGAAAAATATCCAAACTCTTCATATGGTAGTGGTTTGGCTATTAAAGAGGCTAGTCGTTTATCAGCCTTTTTATAAATAGATTAATTGCTATTGCATCTATGCAGAAACGTTGGGTGATTCAATCTTTTAAGCCATATGATAAGGTATCAGCTTTGGAGAAAGTACTCGGTACCCCTTCTGCTATTTCAACTATTTTAGTCGAAAGGGAAATAGAAACTTTTGAAGCAGCTAAACATTTTTTTCGTCCTGCTTTAGAACAGTTGTATGATCCTTTTTTAATGCAAGGCATGGAACGAGCGGTAGGCCGTTTGCATCAAGCCTTAACAAAAAAAGAAAAAATATTAATTTATGGTGATTATGATGTAGATGGTACGACAGCTGTCGCTATGGTATATGGTTTTCTTGACAGATTGCCTGGTGCAGTAGTAAGTTATTATGTCCCAGATCGTATGGTGGAAGGCTACGGGGTTTCCATGCAAGCAATAGAAAAAGCCCATCAAGATGGTATCAAACTTATCATTACCTTAGACTGTGGTATAAAAGCATATGAACCGATTGCGCTAGCGGTTGAACGCGGCATAGATGTGATGGTTTGTGACCACCATGAAGTAGGAGATGTTTTGCCACTAGCATATGAAATTTTAAATCCCAAACAACCAGGTTGTTCCTATCCTTTTAAAGAATTATCAGGTTGTGGTATAGGTTTTAAACTATTACAAGCCTTTTGTAGCCACTGTGGCTTAAACCCTGCAACTATTTATGGTTACTTAGACCTTGTAGCAGTTAGTACTGCTTGTGACATAGTCCCATTGGTAGATGAAAATAGAATTTTAGCCTATTTTGGCCTCAAACAATTGGCCACTCAACCTCGTCCGGGACTACAAGCATTAATAGAGTTGGGAGGGTTAACTACTACCATTACCATTTCTGATATTGTTTTTAAAATAGGCCCGCGGATTAATGCAGCTGGACGTATGAGCCATGCTTCTTTGGCGGTTGAGCTACTTATCGAACAAGATCTAATAAAAGCCTATCATTTAGCACAGTCTATTGATCAACAAAACTGCTTGCGCCAATCGCTTGACGATACCATTACACAAGAAGCCCTGGCCATGATAGTAAATAAAACCCATCCAAGCAAGACCAATGTGCTTTTTAAGCCAGATTGGCATAAAGGTATTATTGGCATTGTAGCTTCCCGTTGCATTGAACAATGTTATAGACCTACTGTGGTTTTAACACTTTCTGATGGTAAAGCTACTGGTTCTGCTCGTTCCATATCTGGCTATAATATTTATGAGGCTATTTCAGCCTGTAGTGGGCTTTTACATCAATATGGCGGACATGCTTTTGCGGCAGGTCTTACCATGCCACTAGACCATGTAGCTAAATTTCAGAAGCAATTTGAAGAAGTAGTATCAGAGACCATAACCGATGATTTGTTAATCCCTCAACAACCTATTCATGCCCTAATTCCTTTTCAGACCATTACTCAGAAATTTCTAAACATATTGATGCAAATGGCTCCTTTTGGTCCAGGGAATGCTACGCCCATATTTGCTAGTGAAAAAGTTTATGCGCGTAAATTTTATTTAATAAAAGGAAAACATCTTAAGTTGGAACTGTACCAAACAGATTGTTTAGTGTCCTATGAAGCTATAGGTTTTGGCTTAGGTAGTTACTTTCCACTTGTTGCAACTGGGAAGCCATTTGCTATAGCCTATACCGTAGGATACAATTATTATTTGGGTCATAAATCTTTACAACTTATAGTCAAGGATATTAAGGAAACAGTATGTATGGCTTAAACTATAATGCACTGAAAAAACCAGACAAAATTTAAGACAGCAAGGGAGAAACCTATATAAAATCAAACACAGGTGAGTAGGCCAAGTTATTTCAGCCTTAGCCTCTCTCATAACCGTACTTGATAGTCTCCCATCATACGGGCTCCCCTTATTCAGTCGTAAGAAGAAAAATACGACTTTACTTTATTCATAACGTCAGTTTTAGGATTAACATTAAATAATTTAGACGTCTCTTTTATGCTCTTTTTACATAAACGTATTCCTCTACGGGTTGCCTGCGTTGTTCTGGCATTTGAGTGTAATATTTTTCCCATAACTCATCTTTCCATTTATTTGTTGCATCATATAATATACTACAATTATACGGGACTAAACATCCCGATAGGTCAATCTGCAATTTGGTAATCAGCAAAAGGAGGTAGCTATTCAACCCATGTAGCGATTACTTTCCAATGCAGAATTTAGAGAAAATATCGCCCAGCACTTCCTCTGTCGTAATTTCTCCCGTAATTTCCCCTAGTGCCTGTAGGGCACTGTTTAGATCTACAACTAGTAACTCATTCGATCGTTTTTGCTCCAGCCCAATTATAACTGCTTCTAAGGCTTGTTTACTTTTCTGTAACCGATCAAAGTGACGTGCATTGACCACAATAGTGCCGACTCCATCGGTGGACTTTTCTGCGACCTGTTTCAAAAGTTGATCTTTAAGTGGCGCTATACCTTTACCAGTTTGGGCAGCCATCCACAAATACCCTTTAAATTGTTCTAGAGTAGTAGATGGTACAAGATCCATTTTGTTGCCAACTTTAAGCAATCGAAATCTTTCTAAACCCAAGGAAATCAGATCTTCCTCTGCTTGTCTAAAACTCGTATTAGATAAATCTACCAAGTAGAGCGCTACAAAGGCTTTGCTTAATTGTATTTTGGTCCGTTCAATGCCTATCGCTTCTATGCTATCTGAGGTTGTTTCTCGTAAACCAGCTGTATCTACAAACCTAAACCGTATACCCCCTAAGTGTAAGGTTCCCTCAATGGTATCCCGTGTAGTACCTGCTATAGGCGAAACAATGGCCCGTTCTTCTTCTAATAATCTATTCAATAATGTTGATTTGCCTACATTGGGTTTGCCAACAATCACTACGGAAACCCCCTGTTTAATTACATTCCCCATTTGAAAACTATCTATCAGCCTGTCTAAGCTTTCAATAACTGCATTAGCCATTTTTTTTAAATCTTCTCTGTCTAAAAAGGCTACGTCTTCCTCTGCAAAATCCAGTTCTAGTGCCAACATAGCTGCAAAATGGCGCAACGATTTACGCAATCCTTCTAAAGCTAAAGAAAAACCACCCCGCATTTGATGAAACGCCGTTTGATGGGATAGTGTGCTATCTGCTGCAATTAAGTCGGCTACTGCCTCTGCTTGCGCCAAGTCAAACCGACCATTTAAAAAGGCCCTTTTGGTAAATTCACCTGGCTCAGCTATGCGGACACCTTGTGCTACAAGCAGTTGTATCAGTTGTGTGACAATAAAGGGAGCGCCATGACAAGAAATTTCTACAGCATCTTCTTTGGTAAAAGAATGAGGAGCTATAAAAATCGAAACCAGTACTTCATCAATATAAGCTTCTCCCTTTTGAATGACCCCAAAATGAATGGTATGAGAAGCTTGTTGGCTCAGGTCACTCCCCCGAAATATTTGGTTGACGATGTGAATAACACCCTGTCCAGATAGCCGTACTACTGCAATCGCACTCACCCCTTGTGGTGTAGCAAGTGCTACAATAGGATCTTGGTTATGATTCATTGGTTTGTATAAATAATCTTTCTGGATATCCTACTTTCACTAATGTTAACCCCTCTGGTGGCATCAAGGCAAGTGTGGGGCGGACCCTAGGTTTCTCTCGAATCAGTTCCTTTAAGGTGACTATATCCATTTTACCAGTTGCTACTTTAAGGATCGTACCTACAATGGTTCGAACCATACCCCGTAGAAAACGATTCGCTTTGATCTGAAAAATAATTTTGTGATCCATCTGCAACCAAAAAACCTCTTTTACATTGCATACGAATGTTTTTACACCATCGGTTTTTTTACTAAAAAATTCAAAATCCGATTGTAAACAAAATAAAGCTGCAAGTTGATTTAATAAGTCAAGTGGTGGCATACGGCGTAGCCAAACCGATCGCTCCCTATAAAAAGGATCTTTTTGGGTGACAATGGTATAGGTATACCTACGGTAACATGCATCAAAACGGGCATGTGCATCCGATGTTACAGGACGAATAGCTGTAATGCTGATATCAGATGGCAGAACCCTATTAAGCCTATAGGTCAAATCAACGAGATCTATAGGTAGTATGTGGTCAAAATGGGCAACCTGTTGCAGGGCATGGACCCCTTTATCCGTTCGACTGCTGCCTGAAATAGCGATAGCTGTAGATAGTAGCTTGCCCAGTGCCGTTTCCACTACTTGTTGCACAGAGGGCCCATTTTTTTGCACTTGCCAGCCACTATACGCTTTACCAAAGTAGGATATGTATATAAAATAACGCATAGGATGCTTTGGGGTGGTCTATAAAGCTTAATCTTTTGTTAAGTTAACGGTTAAAATCTATCATAAAAGTAGGTATATATAGATTATTTATCTAACATAGTAGCCTATGATGCACTAATTTTTATGTAAATTTACGTTAATTGTAAAAAACATTGTACAGCATATTTCCGTATGCCTGTTGTCGTTTATCGGTTTAGACTTATATGTTTTAATATAGAAATCTATGCATTTAGTTCCAGAAAGCTTGCTTATTGCCGGTTCTTTTTTGCTCTTCTTGAGTATTGTCATTACCAAGCTATCTACCAGATTAGGTATTCCAGCATTGATTATTTTTTTATTGGTAGGTATGGCTGCCGGTCATGAAAAATTAGGAAATATTGATTTTCATAACCCTATAGCTGCTCAATTATTGGGTGCTGTTACCCTAAGTTTAATTCTTTTTACAGGAGGCATAGAAACCGAGTACAAGCATATACGCCCTATTCTTTGGAATGGTATATTACTGGCAACTGTAGGTATTTTAATTACTACTTTTAGTGTCGGACTATTTATTTGGGCGCTTACGCACTTTTGGGGGGGTAATATACAATTCACTTTATTAGAAGGGCTACTGATGGGTTCGATTGTTGCCTCTACAGATGCAGCTGCGGTTTTTGCGATCATTCGGGCTAAAAATATGCATCTCAAAGCCAATCTTAGTCCCATGCTGGAATTAGAATCGGGGAGTAATGATACAATGGCTTGGTTTTTAATGTTTTTATTTAAAACGTTGCTGCTTAATAAACAAGCTATTGGACCCATGCAAGCGATCGGCATCTTTATTCAAGAGATGGTCGTAGGAGGGCTAGCGGGCCTTTTAGTAGGTAAAATCATGCTGGTATTGCTCGATAACTTGCGTCTTTCCAATCGTTCGCTTTACCCAGGTTTAATGTTGGCGGTAGTTATTTTTACTTACTCAGCCACTCACTTTTTGCATGGCAATGCCTTTCTTGCGGTTTACCTGGTTGGATTAATCTTAGGCAATAAAGATTTCCCACATAAAAAAAGCATTATTCAATTTTGTCAAGGTATTTCTTGGTTGATGCAAATTATTATGTTTATTATGCTTGGGCTGTTGGTCTATCCCCATAAACTTCTACCTATAGCTGGGATTGGCCTATTGCTCTCGATATTTTTAATGTTTGTAGCGCGTCCGTTGAGTGTCTTTGTTTCATTGTTCTTTTCTAAAACATTAAATGTAAGCCACAAAATTTTTATCTCTTGGGTAGGGCTTAGAGGGGCTGTTCCTATTGTTTTTGCTACCTATCCATTGTTAGATAATATTCACCAAGCAGATATTATCTACCATATTGTCTTTTTTATTGTGCTTACTTCTATCTTATTTCAAGGCACCACCCTTTCACCCCTTGCCAAGTGGCTACAATTAGAAGCACCAACCGTGGCCAAACATGAACCTACTATTCAGTTATCCAAAGAAGTAAACAGTGAGCTAATAGAAGTAATGGTTCCCCAAGATGCTCCGGCTATTGGTAAGAAAATTGTACAGTTGAGTTTCCCAGAAAATGCATTGATTGTGCTTATCAAACGCAATGGCGTACATCTTATTCCAAGAGGTGATACCGTTATTGCTCCCTTTGACTTGCTAATGATTATGGCAGAAAACCATCAAGCCATTCATACCATCAAGGAACAATTCGGTATAATAGATTAGTGAATGGGTAACCATAATGATCTACCATGCCAGTAGCATCGTTTTTTTTACCTATATCCCTAAAGTAAACAATACATATGTGTCAAGAATACGATCTTATCGTCATCGGAAGTGGTCCAGGTGGCTATGTTGCTGCTATTAGAGCGGCTCAGTTGGGCATGCAGGTCGCAGTTATAGAACAAGAAGCCCTTGGTGGCGTTTGTTTAAATTGGGGTTGTATTCCTACAAAAGCATTATTAAAAAGTGCACAAGTATTTGATTATTGTAACCATGCTGCCGCTTATGGTATTGAAGTAATAAAAGCAAGACCCAGTTTTCAATCTATTATAGAACGTAGTCGGGATGTGTCAGCTACTATGTCTAAGGGCATCCAGCATCTTTTTAAAAAGAATAAAATTACCATTTTAGAAGGGCGTGGTAAGTTACTTCCTGCTGGTACTGTTTCTGTTACCACACCAACAGCTGTTACCCATCTTTACCGTGCGCCACATATTATCTTAGCAACTGGTGCAAGGAGCCGTCAGTTGCCCCATTTGTCTATCGATGGATCGCATATCATAGGTTATAGAGAGGCACTTTCCCGTACGAGTCAACCCGACTCTATAGTGATTGTAGGAGGAGGAGCCATTGGATGTGAATTTGCCTACTTTTACCATACCATAGGTACAAAGGTTACTTTGGTTGAGTATAACCCCTGTTTGTTGCCATTGGAAGACGAAGATGTATCCAAACAGATCTTAAAATCTTTTACAAAAAAAGGGATACAGGTCTATACAGCTGCAGAAGTTACCAAAGTAGATCGCTTAAAAAGCACTTGTATCGTACATATTACTTCCCAATCAGGTGATGTACAGATTGAAAGTGACCTGGTTTTTTCTGCTATTGGCGTGCAACCGAATATAGAAAATATAGGTTTAGAGGAAAACGGAATACTGATGGAGGCAGGTAAAATTGCGGTCGATGGCTATTATAAAACCAGTTGCAATGGTGTCTATGCGATTGGAGATCTTGTCAAAGGGGCTGCATTGGCCCATGTAGCATCAGCAGAAGGTATCGTCTGTGTAGAAAAAATAGCAGGACTTACACCTGACCCGTTGGATTACAATAATCTACCCTCTTGTATCTATACACAACCTGAGGTAGCTGCTGTAGGTTATACAGAAAAATTTGCAAAAGAAGCTGGTTATAAGGTTAAAGTAGGTGTTTTCCCATTTTCTGCTTCTGGAAAAGCACAGGCAGCCGGTCTACCAGAAGGGTTTGTAAAGGTAATTTTTGATGCCCAGTATGGGGAATGGCTTGGGGCGCATATGGTAGGTGCGCATGTGACAGAAATGATCGCAGAGGTAGTTGTGGCACGTAAACTAGAAACAACTGCACATGAAATTCAAAATAGTACCCATCCACATCCGACTATGTCAGAAGCCATTGTGGAAGCAGTTTCTGCTGCTTATGGAGCAGCCATACACCTTTAGTGTGCAGTATATATATTTGGGGTTGCGGTTGCTATTCAAAAAAATTGTTGCACTATTTAAATATCCTGTATATTTGATGGTATCTAGCTTTGGAATAAAATGAGATGTTAAATAGTGTAGATATAATAAATGGTGTAGATATAAAAAGCGCAATATGCATTTGCATACTGCTTGGTTAATTTAGGCTATAAAAAAATTGCGTTTAGTATGGACAAAACAGCATCGTTACAAAGTAATCTAGAAGATGGTATTTTAACCATTACCCTTAAATCCGATTCAAAAGCCTTTACTTTAACAGATAAAAGACTTATTGAATTGCGTCATCTTATTCAAGAAGTCTATGATAATGAATCCATAGACGGTGTTATTATTACTGGAGAAGGAGAAGAAATCTTTTCTCTCGGCACAGAGGTTTCTGAATTGCTGAAGTTAAATGAGTTGAATGCAAGAAAATTTGCAGAAAATGGTCAAGAAGTATTGGCTTTTATAGAAGATTGTCCTAAGCCTATTTTGGCTGCTATTAATGGTTATGCTTTAGGGTCCGGCTTTGAGCTTGCATTGGCTTGCCATTTTCGATTTGCTTCTGAGAATGCTATCTTTGCTTTTTCAGAAATTGCTTACGGGGTTATTCCTGGATTTGGAGGTACGCAACGGTTGACTCAATTGCTTGGTAAGACACAGGCATTAGAATACCTAATGACTGGTAAGCGTATTGATGCCAAAGATGCAGAACGAATGGGATTGGTCAGTGAAGTGGTAAGTTATAAAGAAGAAATGCTTAAAAAAGCTAAAAAGTGGCTTACCTCTATTGTAAATAATGCAGACTTGGCATTGGGTATGTTGGTAACTTGTGTCAATGCAGCTGAAAACCCAGATGAAAATGGTTTTCAAACAGAAGCAAATGGTTTTGCCAATTGCTTTAAAGCGGTAGATATCAAAGATAAATTGATGAAAATTTTGGATAAAAAAGCGCTACTAGAAATCAAATAATGAAATAACTATTAGATAGGGGGGGCATTTGGAAGGGGGCAACCATTGGTATTTATCTATTTGGGAGGTTCTAAAATAGAAGTTCCTTTTGCAACCCTCCCGGTAAACGTTGATGCGCTTACTATTTCAAATATTTTGGAAATCATGCATTATATATGTATATTTGCAAATTGGTAAAACCAGTTATATTTCTAATTGCATATAGTAGTTATAGTAGTTCAATCACCTAAATAGTATAAATAATATATATATATAGTATGATAATCAGCAACCGTTTACATAGACTATTGATAGTAAGTATTTTCTTCTTTCCTGTATTGTGGTTGGGTGGATGCAGTGCTGATAAAGCTAGATTAGGTTCCTGCTCAGGACAAGAAGCTATCGCAACAAGCCAGCCACAAGCACAACAAGCGGATTCTGGGTCTAAAAAGTTTATTGATTGGGCTGGTTGTTTTGGAAAAAAGACTGGGTATCTTTTTGGAGGTATACTTGGAGGAATGGCTGGTGCTTGTGTAGATGGTGCGTTGGTGTATTTTAGTAATACAGACCCTGGGACCGTTAAAATGAGTACTACCTATAAATCAGCTTCTGGGGGTAGTTGGCTTTTTGGTACGGGCTGTAATTATGCTTGTACTGCTGTTGCTACTGGCCTAGTATGGCTTACGCCTTATGTGGTTAAGTCTACGAAATGGCTTGCTAATAACAGTTATACTGGTATAATATACACTGGTTCTTCCATTTATGATTATTACACTCAGGCGGATGATATTTCAAATGATAATAGCAATAATCGGGAACCAAATATTTTTACTTATGAAGACCATATTGGAGATGACCCAGAGCCTTTTACTGTGTTAGAATACAAAGATCATGATTCAGATCATGATTCAGATTATGGGTCTGGTGATGAGTCTGGTGATGATGTATATTTTGATGCTAATGAATAGCCTGAAACATAAAGTATAACAGAAGAGCTCTCTTTAAGAATTGGGTACAATGCTTCTATGGCTTATGCTAGTCCTCAAAAAACTAGCATAAGTTGGTTCTTTTATAAGGTTTAGTCCTCTTCTAAAAATCTTTTCTTCCAAAAAAAATTGCACAGAGCTTGATCTTTTAGACCTCTTTTATCAACAAAGAAGTTTTCGATAAATGCTTTATTCCATTAAAGTTAGGGCATAAAACTACTTATACTATAGGTAAATCATACCAATCCTTATATTTTTTTTGTAACTTTAGAGACTGTAAGGCAAATCTAGATACCTAGACCATTGCACTTATGTAGAAGTCGTATATTATTTCATTTTTTTAACCAGCTAAAATAGCACCATCCAAATAGTGTCGTGCCATTTTTAAGTAACATAAAGTCAATACCTCGCCCTTATGCATGCAACAGAAGGAGTTTTCAACTGGGATCAATATGAGAATCCTAATAAAAAGTTAGGCAGCGTATATACAGATCAACAAAGAGAAGATATGGCTGCCCTATATGGAGCTACCTTAAGCGCTATTAGTCAATATGAAGTAGTAAAAGGATCGGTTATAAGCATTACCCATAAAGATGTTATTGTTGGAGTTGGATACAAATCAGACGGTTTAATAGCTGCTTCTGAGTTTAGAGATCTTCCGGAATTAAAACCAGGTGATGAAGTTGAGGTATATATAGAAGAAACAGAAAATAGCAAAGGTCAACTAGTACTTTCTCGTAAAAAAGCAAAATTGGTAAGAGCCTGGGAAAAAATTCAACATGCATTGGAACATGGAGAAGTTTTAGAAGGGCTGGTTAAGCGCAGGACTAAAGGAGGGTTAATTGTAGAAGTTTGCGATATTGAAACTTTTTTGCCTGGTTCACAAATTGATATTAGGCCTGTATTAGACTTTGATGTTTTTGTGGGTAAAACCATTGATGTAGTCGTTATTAAAATTAACCATACCAATGATAATGTAGTAGTTTCTCATAAAGCACTAACTGAAAAAAAGTTAGAAGGACAGAAACTTGAAATCATTAGCAACCTTGAGAAGGGGCAAATTCTAGAAGGCTATGTTAAAAACATAACTAAATTTGGAGCTTTTATTGACTTAGGAGGCGTCGATGGCTTGCTCCATAAGCTAGATATGGCTTGGAGCAGAGTCAATCATCCAGAAGAGCTGTTCACGCTTGGTCAAAAAGTGCGTGTAGTAGTTATTGGATTTAATGAAGATAAAAAACGTATTTCTTTGGGTATGAAGCAACTTCAAGAGCATCCATGGGACCTCCTTCCAGAAATGTTAGAAGTAGGATCTACTATTAAAGGTACCATAACCAATATTGCCGATTATGGTCTTTTTATAGAGTTGATGCCAGGTATTGAAGGCTTTGTCTATGTTTTAGATATATCATGGTCGCAATACTTGCGTGATATCAACGAACATTATAAGATAGGTGATACCATTGAGACTTGTATATTGTCATTAGATCGAAAAAATTATAAAATAGCTTTAGGCATCAAACAACTGACTGGTGATCCCTGGGAACACGATAGATTCTTATCTACCTATGCAGTAGGCGCTACCCATGAAGGAGTCGTCCGAAACCTGACCCATTTTGGGGCTTTTATAGAACTGGAGCCGGGTATTGAAGGCCTTTTGCATGTTTCTCGTCTTTCTGAGACCAAGCGGGTTGCACATCCTTCTGACGTCTTGAAGTTAGGAGAAAAATTAGAAGTGGTTGTGTTGGGTATTAGTCGGGAAAATAGACGCCTTTCACTTGGCTTAAAACAAGAAACGCCATGGGATATGTGTGAAAAAATCTTTCAAATAGGTACTTTACATAAAGGAACTATTCTAAAAAAGATTCCAGGTCGTGGCGCTATTGTTGAGTTGGTCCATGGTATAGAAGGGCAGGTAGGACAGCAGCATTTTATTAAAGCAGATGGTCAAGAGCCAGAAGTTGGGGAAGAGTTGGATTTTCAAGTAATAAAATGTGCTAAAGCGGATAAAAAAATAATTTTATCGCATCAGATTCTTTTTAATCCAGAAGTAGATGCCAAAGTTGAGAGTAAAACAAGGGGGGAGGCAAAAGAAAAAATAGAGAAAGCACCGTCTACTAGAGGGTTTGAAGCTTTTGCCAACTTGAAAGAAAAGTTAAAGCAGCATACAAAAAAGGAAAGTAAAGAATAGCTGCTTTTGGGTCGCGTGGCCGAGTGGTTAGGCAGAGGTCTGCAAAACCTCGTACGGTGGTTCAAGTCCACTCGCGACCTCTAGTCATTTTTACATAGATGAAGCTAGCTACATATAGGTATTTATGCTTATTGGTAGTTTCCTTTTTTTTGCCTAGGTGGCGGAATTGGTAGACGCGTTGGTCTCAAAAACCAATGATAGCAATATCATGCCGGTTCGATTCCGGCCCTAGGTACCATTAATGCTATATTAAGCTATTTCATCTAAGTCATAATGATTGGCTTGTTTTATAGGTTTTACAAAATTAGGACATTTCTTTTTCTATAGTTGGTGATACAAGTTTATAAAATTGTAACTTTAGAGCGAAGTTATAAGCTTTACTTAACCTGCGCCATCGGTCAAAATGCACTTATCCTGGTATTGGTTTATGTAAAAAACTTTTGATTGTACAGCATGATAAAAAGAAATGAAATACTTTACCTAAATAATTGGAACCTGCATCAACTTGCAAAGGCAGTCTCTAAAAAATCAAACGATATCAAAGAGATCTCTTCAGTGTTGCAGGAGGCCTGTTCATGGTTAACCTCTGCAGAAGGAGCGCAAGGTTCAAAAGTATGTCAGTATCTTCTGAGGGAATGTATTCGGGTAGCTATTATTGCGGTTACTGAACTTTCTTTAAATTTAGCTGCTGTTGTTGCTGTAATCTTAGCACCACTTTTTTTAAAAGGATTGGTGCGGAAAAAAGCTATTCAAAACTATTTTGGTTTAGAAACAGCTGCCATATTAGTACAGTTGCGTAGTGTATATCATGGTAAATTTCGCTCTAATACCATTCTTAGCGGTCTAAGTAATCCTGATGTAACACTTCCACGTGTTGTCGCAATTTTATTACAAATTGCTGATATTATTCGGATAAACAGTACTGGCATATTGTTAGAAAGCGTGCATCTACCATTGATTTACTATTCTGGTACTAAGCTCTTACTTGACTTAAAGCGTTTGTATATCCCACTTTCGCATAGAATGCGGTTATATAATATCCAAGCTAAATTGGCCGATTTTTGGTTGAAGCATACCTATACGTTGAGTTATTATTCCATTACGGCTAAGTTAGGTATGACCAAGTTGCAAAGGCAGCAAAAATTAAATCTTATTTCTGAGGAGGTCTATTCCGCTGTTCACGCACATGGCATTGATTTTATATTAAAAAAACGTATTAAATCTGTTTATTCTATTTGGCATAAGATTGAGAGATTAAAGGTAAACTTTGATCAAATACATGATCTTGCTGCTGTTAGAATTATTTTAACAGGTATGGATGGTAAAACGCTTCAGGAAGAAAAAATAGCTTGTTGGAAAGTGCTTACTATTCTCAGTGATCTTTATAAGCCAATCTGTAGTATTATGAGAGACTGGATTAGTATACCAAGAGATAGTAGCTATGAATCGCTCCATCTTACCTTTGAAACTTGTAAATATGGCCGATTAGAGGTACAAATACGTACAGAGCGCATGGATCATATTGCAGAACATGGTGAGGCAGCACATTGGAAATACAAATATTTAGATTAGGCCTTACGGGTCTATAGCCCAATATTTTTTCTTTTTTTCTTGTCTACTCAGATGGGTATAAAAAAGCTTCTATCTAGCTTAATTTTTCTTGATCAACAAGCTATCTAAATAGGTAGGTTGTATTGCTTCTATTTCTATAAAATTCTATAAAAAATAAAGCGTTATTCAGTCATTAGCTATGCAACGATTATCCCTTGTTTATGTTTTTATAAAACATGCAAGTCTATTGACTGGCTTTTGGATCTTATCCATCAGCGGGTCATCTAGTTATGCTCGCTTAGTAATACATGAGGCACCAGTGGCTAATCAGCCATCTACTGTGAACAGACCACTTATATGGGCCATTCAAGAGAACAATGTACAAAAAATTACTGCCTTACTGATTGATAAAAAAAATATCAATAATCAAGATTTTTTAGGATATAGTCCATTGCATTATGCGGCTAAATATGCCAAAGCAGCAGTGGTTGCATGCTTGCTTGAAGCCAAACCTTTATTAAATCAAGTAAGTGCTAGAAATGGCCATACACCTTTGTTACTGGCCATTGAAAGGGGACATAAAAAAATTGTGTCGTTTTTGCTAGCAGCTGGTGCAGATCCAAATATTTTAAATCATAAAGGATGCCATCCATTACAATTGGCTATTCAACAAAACAGAAAGGACCTTGTGCAATTATTATTGCAAGCAGGTGCTATTTGTAACGTTACACCTAGCCCTTTATTGTTGGCCATTAAGAGACAAAGTCTGCCCATCATTCGACTGTTGTTGGAGCAAAAACAAATTGTTGAAACACAGGATAAGAATGGATATACCGCCTTGCATTGGGCAGCTAAACAAAATAGCGTAGCTATTTTTCAAGCTCTATTAAGGTCTGGTCGTTTTAACATCAATGCTAAAGCAGCTAATGGTGCCACACCGTTGCATCTTATAGTTGCCAATACAAAAAGTAAGTTGTTAAAAACTTTGCGCCATGCGCCTTTGTTGGAAGTAAATATACAAGATCGTACAGGCAGTACACCCTTACATTATGCAGTTGTTACGAATCAACTAGAAGCTGTGAATGGTTTATTGCGTTATCCTGGGTTGGATGTAAATGTACCCAACCATCTAGGTCAAACTCCTTTACATTATGCCGTTCAATGCCGATATACCGCTATGGTAAAAAAACTATTGGTACATGTGGGTAATGGTCTATCTATACAAAACAAAGCAGGCATTACCCCATTAGAACTTGCCATGCATCAAAATAATACTAAAATTTATAAATTAATGTTAGCCTATATAGAAGTCTTTTAGGTATAGAGTAATCCTTCTACTGCAGGGGTAGTTTATAAAAATTTCTTCCCTATCTTGTAAGGGGGCTATACATATTTATACAGTTCCGATGATCAAACAAGATTCAATTATTTTTTCACTCATAGCAAAAGAAAAAATACGTCAAGAAGAAGGGTTAGAATTAATCGCTTCTGAGAACTTTGTTTCTCCCCAGGTAGCAGCTGCGACAGGCAGTATTTTAACCAATAAATATGCAGAAGGGCTTCCAGGTAAGCGCTATTATGGGGGGTGTCATATTGTGGATGCAGTAGAGTCTTTAGCCATTGACCGGGCTAAGGCATTATTTAACGTAGATTGGGTAAATGTCCAGCCTCATTCTGGTTCACAGGCCAATGCAGCCTTGATGATGGCCATTTTAAAGCCTGGGGATAAAATACTGGGATTTGATCTGGCTCATGGTGGTCACTTAACGCATGGCGCTCCTGTAAATTTTTCTGGAAAGTTATATCAATCCTTTTTTTATGGTGTCAACCAAGCAACAGGATTTATTGAATGGGAGGAAGTAGCACAAAAAGCAAGAGTCGTACAGCCCGCTATGATCATTTGTGGTGCTTCAGCTTATAGCCGTGATTGGGACTATGTACGGCTACGGGCCATTGCAGATGAAATAGGCGCATTTTTATGGGCAGATATTGCCCATCCTGCTGGTCTTATTAGTCAGGGGTTACTCAATAATCCTTTTCCTTATTGTCATTTTGTGACAACTACCACACATAAAACGTTACGAGGCCCTAGAGGAGGTATGATACTCATGGGAAAAGATTTTGAAAATCCTTTTGGCAAAACCAATTCCAAAGGGATACTTCAAAATATGTCTGCTTTAATAGATGCTGCTGTTTTCCCTGGTACACAAGGTGGACCACTGATGCATAGTATAGCTGCTAAGGCTATTGCTTGTTACGAAGCGATGACCACCGACTATAAAGCTTATGCCATACAAGTACAGCGCAATGCTAGAGCTATGGCAGAAGAGTTGATGGATAGAGGTTACAAAATTATATCTGAAGGAACAGACAACCACTTATTATTGCTGGATCTATCTAGTAAAAATATTACGGGTAAAAAAGCGGAAGCAGCCTTACAAAAGGCAGATATTACCACTAATAAAAATTTGATTCCTTTTGACCGTACGAAGCCACAAGTTACCTCAGGTATCCGCTTAGGAACGGCTGCTATAACGACTAGGGGGTTGGTGGAAGCTGATATAGTACGGGTAGTGGAATGGATCGATCGTGTTCTTAATAATTTTGATAATGAGTCTAAAATAAGAAAAATAAAGGAAGAAGTTAATAAATATATGTGTCATTTCCCTTTAACAAAGGTAGCTCATTGGCGCTAGAGTTGTACCTATCGGGTTGAACATCCTGTCAGCAATTTGCTGTTTGATTGTATGGATTTTAATTATTTACTCCTATTTTTCTTTTTTCCTTAAAAAGGAGTTCTTTAATCTTGCCAACAAATAGAAAATCTTCTAGCTCCACTAGATTCGTATGTAAAATATCCTTAGAACAGCCCTCCCACAATTTTTTACCTTGGTGCAAGAATAAGACAAAATCGCCCAGAGATAAAATAGTATTCATATCGTGGGTTACTACTACCGTAGTCATATTGTAGGTATAGGTTACTTCAGCAATTAGTTCATCTATTTTAAGTGCCGTTTGGGGGTCTAGTCCTGAGTTAGGCTCATCACAAAATAAGTATTTAGGATGGTTCACAATGGCTCTAGCAATCCCTGCCCGTTTTTTCATACCACCACTTAGTTCATTAGGCATCTTGTGGGCTACATCTGGAAGGCCTACCTGTGAGAGACATTCATGGACACGCTCTTTCTTTTCTGCTGTACCCATATTGGTCAGTACATCTAATGGAAAACGGATATTTTCTTCTATGTTTTTAGAATCAAACAAAGCCCCTCCTTGGAAGAGCATACCCACTTTTTTTCTTATTTCGGTTTGTAGTAGCTTATCGCCATAGACTAGGTCACGTCCATCAAAAAGCGAAAAGCCGTCATCCGGTAGAATCAAACCAAGTAAACATTTGACCAAAAGACTTTTTCCAGTTCCACTGGAACCGATTACTAAACTGATCTGTCCCGTTTTAAATAGCCCACTGAGCTTATTTAAGACGATTTTACCATTAAAAGATTTAGAAATATTTTCAAAGGAAATCATAAAAGTGCAGCCGTTTAGATGCGATGACTGAGTAAAACATAGACTAAAAATAAATCTGCGATTAAAATCGCAATACCACTATTGGTAACAGCATGTGTACTGGATTTTCCTACATCTAATGATCCACCTTTTGTAATAAATCCTTTATAACAAGCAATGGAAGAGATAAGAAAGCCATAAACCAAAGATTTATAAATTGCTACATGAACATCATATGCATCAAATGTATTTCTTAATCCATTGATATAGGCTTCAGGAGGGATCGAAGTAAGCCATTTACAAGCAAGAAACCCACCATATATAGAAAGAAACATAGCAATAATAACCAGAAATGGATACATTAAAACTGTAGCAATAATTTTTGGTAAAACCAAATAATTATTCGCGTTTACACCCATAATCTCCAATGCATCTATCTGCTCACTAATCCGCATAGTGCCCAGCTCGCTGGCCATACTAGAACCTATTTTGCCTGTAAAAACAATACCAATTACCGTTGGCCCTAATTCAGAAATGGTCATATTGCGTACCGCAATACCTATAAAGTCTTTTGTAATAAATGGATTGTTTAATTGAGAGGCAAGCTGGATACAGGTCGCTCCACCCATAAAAATAGAAATAATACAAACGATAAAAAGAGAATCCACCCCTACTTGAATACATTCCTTGGAAACCCGAGACAAAAACATTCGATATGGAATAGGGTTGCCAAACATTGCACGTAAAAAAAGTAGATATGCGTTAAATGCTTTTACCATAGCTTAAAAATCTGTACAATCAACTAAATATTACTCCAGGGAAAGTAATTAAAAAATAGATAGCAATCAAGCCCTAATCCTCTATTCAGTTTATCTAGCGTACTCCATCTCTCTATGGTTGCCCGCTATGTCCATCCATTTAAAACCAGTAAATTTGTACCAATTTAAACAGATGGTTTGGTTTTATAATCAAACCGAATAAGTAATAAAAAACTGATTAACATGTGCTCCAGTATTAAAGTAATCCATATGCCATTGAGATGCCAATTATATTTTATAACCAAGCTATAGCAAATACCTACTCTTAGGAGTTTGGTAAACATGTTTAATAAAAATAAAAAAGCATCATCATGCAAACCACGTAACATACTACTACCCCAATAGTACATACTGTAAAATAATTGGAAAAAGCATAAATATGTAATCAGTTGACTTACTAAAGTCTTTACTGCATCAACAGGTTTATACAGTCCAATAATATAGGGACTAATGGTGCATAACATTAGTCCCACTATTATGGAAATAATAGCGATCATAGAACAGGCCATAAATCCTACTTTTCTTATGAAATAGTCATTCTTTGGATGATGCTGTTGGGTCACCAGTATCGAACCATACTGTCCTAAACCAATTGCAAAAATGGTCATTAGTTGGGAAATATTGAATAAGATCGTATGTGTTGCTTGTGCTTCGATACTGATCGAACCTGCTATAATGGCTATAAAAAGCAGATAAGCCCCCTCTACCGCAAATTGGAGTCCGACTGGCCAACTGAGCCACCCTATTTTTCTAAAATATCGCCATGATATTTGGCTTACATTTAGATCCATTATATGGTGATTTTGTATTGGCTTATAAAGCAAATACAGTGTGCCTGCTACCGCTGTAACTGTTTCTGAAAGCACAATGGCAATAGCTGCTCCATTCAACCCAAACATTGGGAAACCACATTGCCCATAAATCAATATAAAATTAAATATTAAATTGGTAATCAGTGTGAAAAAATTTAAAAGAAGTGGAATGTTTCCATTAGCCTGCCCTTCCAAGTAGCGTTTGATTATACTATTTATAGCACAGGGTATAAGTGAAATAGATATGATTCGTAAATAAGGGCTTCCTAAGGTAGCTATTTCTGGAGATGGGCTAATATAGGTTAAATGGTAAGAAAGTAAGATGAGTACTATACTAAAAATAAGTGCAAAAAAAGTATTGAGTAATAGACCATGATTGAAAATTTTTTTAATCTGATTGTGTTTTTTTTTACGTTTTGTATGGGCCACTAGTAGAGATATACTCATAGCCATACCTGTGTTAAATTTTTTAAAAATATTAAATAATGTATGGGCAAAAACGGCAGAGACCGCATCCGTAACACCCACTCGACTGACCATAATCGTATTAATTGCTTCAATGGTCAGCACATTTAGATTACTACATATAATGGGATAGCTACCTATAAGGTAAGCGCCCATTAGCCTTCTGTCAATAGATGAAAAAGGTGAAGACATAGCTAAGACCCGCTAAAAAATTAGACTAAAAGATTGAAATGTATATAGGTAGGGCAGAGGACAGGCCAATGTTTATAGATACATACAAAACGTGTATTAGAGTAAAAAGTATAAAAATTTTTAAAATCATATATATTTGCGCGTATAGCACGCATAAAAATGGAATCCATGGCTTTTGCTACGGGATTCAGTTTATCGCACTTTATCCGAATTTATAAAGGAGTTGCAACAAAAGCAACTGCAATAAAGGGGTAATATCAAGAATTTAGAAAAATTCTAACGTTTATGTAGTTAATTTAATTCGATTGATGTATACAAGGCTGCTTTGGGAAAGAGTTCGTTCGTAATGTTACGGGAAATTTCGTTGTTTCTTACAGGTTTCATGCCAAATCTTCCAGCCATTCCTCCGTTAACCGAAGCCAAAAACTGATAATGGGAAGCATAGGCTAAGTTAGTATAGACCTTAGTATCCTTGTCTATATCCAATGATGGGTCATGCATATAAATCATATTTCCATCCACCAAAACACTCATAAAACCAGTTCTGTCTTTGCCACTTTTGCAACTAAATAAAACGGACGAAGTAGGAGTTTTTTCGCCTAGTACGGCTTTGCATGCAATATAATTTGACGCAATAGTGGCATAGTAATTATTATGTAATTGTGTAACGTTATGGATAAATGTATTTTCGTAATCAGCGTTTTTAGTAGCTTCTTTTAATAGGTTTAATTTGCTAAAGTAGCGTTTATCTTTTGGGTTTTTTACCTTTTCTATTTCTTTTTGCCGATCTTTTTTATTACCCTCTTTGAAAACTTTGCATAGTCCTTGATAATGAGGTTTATCTTTATTTTTTTTAGGGTTGTAAAAATGGATACTTTCTTCTATAAGTTTATCGACGTGAGGCCTAAAAATAGGCGTTGTCAAAGTACCCAATTCATTGATCGGTATATACATAAATTGGTTATCACCTACTACACGACGCGTTCCTTCTACAATAGGTTTTTCTCCACCTAGTGTAGGCGGAAGTAGATTGTGATTTAAAGAGATGACTTCTATGTTTTTAATAGATTGTTGAATTTGTTCCCAGTTATCTTTCGTAATGGTTTCATCTTTCCATTGGGTAGGTGAAACCAATGCGCCACTATGGTAATAGCGGCCTAGCGTAGTAGGGTTATTATGTTGATCATAAGTTAGAATCCTTTTTTGATAACTATTTCTACATCCTGGAATATTTCGAATTTGGGTTGGGATATAATGGTTGCCCTCTAAAAATTTGTCAATGTAACCATCAATTAACTTTTGTTCAAATGGCTCTAAACGGTTATACCAGTTGGCGCATTTTCTGTTTCTAAATGCCGATTTCTGTTTTTCTGTTAACTGCAACCATTTTCTATCCTCTAAGCCAAATTTTTTATCATTTATCTTGAATACAGTCGTAACGTTGTAATGCGTATCATCCAATCCAACATAATTTTCTGCTAATCTTAATTTTGTATTTATAGAGTCCCCCTCTTCGTTTGGAAGCACGATTTGATGTAGTTTCGATACAACTTTTTTATTTATATTCTTTAGCGCTTCTATCCAAAAATTTTCTGTTTCTTTTTCATCATACTTATAGTGTTCCATAAATGTATGGGCCATTCTTTCAAATGGGGCACTATTTTTCTCATATAATTCGCATATTTTTTTTGCAGCACGATATATATTTATGATTTGCACCGCATAGTCTTCTGCAGCATATAGACCATCACTTTTGTCTATTACTTCTCGTATCAAGTTATCACCGGATAAATGCCATCTAATCCCTCTTTTTGCATCTGCTACTTTACGCAGTATTTCAATAGTAGTTTTAAAATCAAAGTCTGTATCGTTCTTTTTATGATGGACTGACTTTGACAGTTGTTCTATTTGCTTATTTTTAGGCTCATTGCCAGGTATAGGTTTGTGATTAGCAATTTTAATTATAGGTGGTGTTAGATCAGACCGGTTATTGCTTGTATAACAGCTGCGAAAAGCTGATAAAAATACCATTAGATGGCCCAAAAGCATATTGTGTTTAGCATAGACCATTTTTAACGATATATTGAATGAATTAGATAGGCGACTATACATCAATGGTATTGATTTTAAATTATAAAAACAAATATAATCCATTATGTCATAAGATATGTCTCATATATTGTATACACCATCCATTAACTTTGGTGCCATCTTACTTTTTTCGTATAATACTGATTTATCTACCTTTTTCTTATTTTATTTCTTTCTTTAGCACCTTTTTTTATGTATGTCATTTAAACTTGTATCACCTTATCAACCTGCAGGCGATCAGCCAAAGGCCATTTTAGAACTTGTATCACACATCAACCGTGGCGTAGCTAGTCAAGTACTGATGGGTGTTACAGGATCTGGTAAAACCTTTACGATAGCCAATACGGTTGCAGCCTTAAATAGACCTACACTAGTGATCAGCCATAATAAAACATTGGCTGCACAATTGTATAGCGAGTTGCGTGCTTTTTTTCCCCATAATGCCGTTGAGTATTTTGTATCCTACTATGATTACTATCAACCAGAAGTCTATTTACCAGCTAGTGGTATCTATATAGAAAAAGAATTGGCCATTAATGATGAATTAGAACGATTGCGCCTTAGTGCGGTAGCTGCTTTATTAAGCGACCGAAGAGATGTGATTGTAGTCGCCTCTGTTTCTTGTATTTATGGACTTGGTGCGCCCGCATCCTTCAAGGATAATAGCCATTTATTTAGGGTAGGCTCCCAATTGTCGCGCAATGATCTTTTGAAACATTTTGTAGAGATGCTCTATAGTCGGGACGATAGTGCATTTAAACGGGGCCGTTTCCGTGTAATGGGTGATACGATTGATTTATTTCTCGCCTATGCCGATTATGGCTATCGTTTTATCTTTTGGGGAGATGAACTAGAAACCATCCATCTCATAGATCCAGCTTCTGGTAGAAAGACAAAAGAGCTCCAAGAAGCATTTGTTTTTCCCGCTAATCTATTTGTGATGGGCAAAGATGTGTTAGATGGTGCGGTAAGCAAGATCCAACAAGATCTACATATACAGGTCAACTATTTTAATCAGATCGGTAAGTTTGAAGAAGCCAAACGGCTACAGGAAAGAACTGAACTAGACTTGGAAATGCTTCGAGAGTTAGGCTATTGTACCGGCATTGAAAATTATTCGCGTTATATAGATGGTCGGTCCGTTGGAGCGCGCCCTTTCTGTTTGCTAGACTATTTTCCTAAAGACTACTTAATGGTTATAGATGAAAGCCACGTTACCATTCCCCAATTCAGGGCTATGGCAGGAGGGGATAGGGCTAGAAAAATCAATTTGGTAGCACATGGTTTTAGGTTGCCATCTGCTATGGATAATCGGCCATTGCATTTTAATGAATTTGAACAACTGATCCACCAAGTCATTTTTGTTAGTGCAACCCCTGCTGATTATGAACTAGAGCATGCGCGTGGCCTAGTGATAGAGCAAATTATACGGCCAACAGGGTTGCTAGATCCCGAAATAGAGGTCCGTCCTACGCTCCATCAAATGTACGATATTTTAGAAGCAATCCATCAAGTTGTAAAAAAAGAGGAACGGGTATTGATTACCACCCTTACCAAACGTATGGCAGAAGAACTGACCGATTACTTAGTCCATGCCCATATCCGTTGCCGGTATATCCATTCTGAAATCAAAACATTAGACCGTGTGACCCTATTAAATGGCTTACGCAATGCTGCTTTTGATGTGTTGGTCGGGGTAAATTTGCTACGGGAAGGGTTAGACCTGCCACAGGTCTCCTTAATGGTTATTTTAGATGCAGATAAAGAAGGATTTTTGCGCAATGCGCGTTCACTGATTCAAACCATAGGCAGGGTGGCACGTCATACACAAGGGCGTGTCCTGATGTATGCAGATAAGATTACCCCATCTATGGAACAAGCAATAGGCGAAACCCAGCGCAGACGTGCTTTACAAATGGAGTATAATGCACAACATCAAATTACCCCTAGCCCTGTATCCCAAAAACAAGCCACTATAGATTTAGAGGATCAAATGCTACCCCCGTTTATGGAAGTAGCCAATGATGATAGCGCTTTCCCTGTGGTTGTTGCCGATGGTGCGATCCCTTATGGAAAAAAAGAAACCATAGAAGCGCGTATCCAGGCATTAGAAAATAAAATGTACCAAGCCGCAGAAGCGTTACAATTTTTAGAAGCAGACCGACTAAAAGAAATGGTAGAAAATTTAAAAAAACAGCAGAATGCCCAATAAAAATATTTTGTTCTCTTAATTTTTTTTGGTACCATTAAGTATGGGCTTGTAGCAACAAGGAGGGTGGATACAAAAGCCACTGCAGGATCTGCTATGCTATAGGATAAGGCTCATTACCTGTCGCTTTCTACATAGGCGTTACTATTTAGAATAGCAGACAAAGGGTTTGCACAGTTGTTGCACCCGCCATCACAGAACTACTCATGTTGCTATTATAGCACCCAACCTATTAAAATCCAATATAGGCTTGTCCATATCAACTGCTTTTAGGGTACTTTACCTTATTTGAGCGGTTCAAATGGAGGATTGGTAGATAGCAAAACCTATCATAAAATTGGCTTACGTTAGCTTTACGGGCTAGCTTTAGAAGCTTTGAAAGGAATAATTCATAAAGTATAGATAACTAAAAATAAAAAACAACCATGGCTTACAAATTTAATAAACTTAAATGTATAAAGAAAGGGCTAAGAGGTCCAAATATACTTTTCCCAGCTGCTTATTTTTTATTTAGTGCAGAGGTCTGTACAGGAAGAGGTATAAACAAACCAGGCGACCGAATGCAGCAGGTATTGCTAACCTCATTGCCAGTCAACCCAGTTGATCAACTAGATATGAAAAAAAATTTAGAGGAATCTGAAAGCAATACAGAGGAATTAGAAGCAGTTGAGTCAGTTGATCCAAACGATAAGGTAGGAGAAGATTTAGAGGAATCTGAAAGCAATACAGAGGAATTAGAAGCAGCTGAGTCAGTTGATCCAAACGATAAGGTAGGAGAAGATTTAGAGGAATCTGAAAGCAAGGAGCTAGAATCAGTTGAGTCAGTTGATCAACCAAATACGATAAAAGAAGCGCTAGATAAATCAAAAAGTAATCCAGGTCAATCGGTCAATCTTGGTCAAACAGAGAAACCTGTAGTATCAGGTGATCCAGTTGCAGCGGAAGGAACTCAATCAACCGAATCATTATCAGGCAATCAGGCAAAGCCAAAGAATGTATCATCTCCGCAGTCTACACAAACTGGTCAAGTTCCTCCACCTCCTGCATTTCCTGAAAAGTCAGATTCACAGCAAGCTTTTCTACATTCGCGAGATGTGAAAAATGGTTCTAACCATAATGGTCGATCAGCTGGTATACAACCTAAGAAAGATCCTTCTAAATCAGCTGGTGAACAATCTGAGAAAGATCCTACTAAAATTGGTAATGCCATAAATGAACATCCCCTTTTTAAGAGGAAAAAAAAACAAAATAATCCTTCAAACCAAGCTATTATTAATTCTTCCAATCAGTCTCAAAAATCTGATTATAAAGCAGAAAGTAATAGTGATAGTAATCACAACAATAGGAATACGCCTATGCCGATTATTAAAAAAGAATCATCTGATCAGTCCGTCTCTCAAACGGCAGAGTGCGGCTCCGCAGATAGACTTGTAGAGAATTCTCCTCTACCATTGGATGCTGCATCGAATTTGGATGCTGCATCGAATAATGTAAATCAGGATTCATCAGTAAGTCGACACGTCGTTATCGATATGAGTTCTATATCCGAGCAAGCGGCAACCTAAAAATTCTGGATCTCAGCAAACAGTACAACCGCAGGTAAATCAACAAGAAAACCAGAAATAAGTAACTAAAGCGGAGATAATAAAAAAGACACTTTGGTATAGGTTTTTCTTATGCTGGGGATGGTAGTGGTGTTAGCTATCAGAATAAATACAATGATTTATACAGCAGTTAAAGTAGGGTGCTGACCTATTTTACTACCTAGTGGCTGTGCGCAAAGATTCCAAAATTTCTTTGCCATTTGTCACTAGGTTTTAAGGCTAATTTTTTGTTGGATTCATTTATAAGTAAGCTTTTTTTGTTCAGTCAGATTCGATATGGTTGAATAGGTCGGTAATGCATCTAGAGGTATGCTTTATCTATTTCAATAAACTAAATTAACACGCGCAACTTTTTCATCAGGGCTTGATTTTTTGGCTGCTTTTTTATCAAGAAAAAAGTAGTATACAAAAGGAGACGCTATTGAACCCTATAAAACAATTAAAAAACCATGGCCTATAAATTTAATACACTTAAATCTATTAAGCAAGCGTTAATAGCTCCCAATATACTTTTTCCAGCCGCTTATCTTTTATTTAGTGCAGAGGTTTGTACTAGAACGCCTAAGTACCAACCAATCCGGAATAGCGCCAATGCATCTCTGTTACCATTGACAGCCAAGCCAGTTGTCCAACTGAATGCAATAGAAGGGCTGGAGACATCTACAGGTAATGGAGATCGATTAGAAGCAGCTAAGCCAGTTTCTCACCTGGATGAAATAGAAAGTTTAGAGCCATCTACAGGTAATACAGATGAGTTAGAAGCAGTTAAGCCAGTTGCTGACCTAAATCCAGATGTAGTCCCATCTGTAGGTAATGGAGATGGGTTAGAAGCAGTCAATCCAGTTGTTCAACCAGAGGTAGAAGAAAGTCTATCTGGATCAGAAGCTAATACAGATGGGTTAAAAGCAGATCGTGCTAATCTTGCTTGTCAGACTCGAACGGATGGGCATAAACCAGAAAGGGATAGTGATTGTAATCAAGTCAGTCAGTGTGCTGGTCCATTGTCTCAAAATAGGTCTCTTGCACCCTCTACGAAACCAAAAAAAAACAGATTTTTTAATAAAGATCCTGAAGTTAAAATTTTTGAAGTAGAAGAAGAAATAGAAGAATCGCAAGAAGAAACAGCAACAGAACAAAAACTGGTACAACCACTAGTAGAAGCAGAAAGACCATCTTCTAATAGATCTGAAAATAAAAAACCTTTTTATAAAAATATTATAAAGAATGTAAAAAAACCATTCAAAAATATTCTATTGAAAAACAAGCAGGGGAGTCCAAAGGGACAAAGTAGTGTCCACTCAGATATACCTGTTGATCATCTATCAGAAAATCGTAGGGATTCTAATCAGATGAGTCAATCCCCTGAATTATTTTCTCAACATAAGGAGGATGACAGAGTGGATAGGTCTTTTACACCCTCTACGAAACCGAAAAAAAAAGTATTTTTTAATGAAGATCCTGAAGTTAAAATTTTTGAAGTGGAAGAAAAAATAGAAGAATGGCAAGAAGAAACAGCAACAGAACAAAAACTGGTACAACCACTAGTAGAAGCAGCAAAAGCATCTTCGGCTCAACCGATCGGTGATGATGCAACCAAAGAGGCTCAGGAAAACAGTAAAGGGTTTCAGGAGTTAGATGAAGCCTTAATTTTTCTACGGTCATTAGTAGATGATAGATCAGTGGATCAAAGTATGGAGCATGATACAACAAAAGATGATCAGGAACAGAAGCTTAAGCAGGATATGGAAAATATGCTAAATGATTGCACAATCTATCTGGAACAAAATTAAAATTTTATAAGAATAGCAAATAGTTATTCAAACGTAGAGCAAATTTTCGTAATAAATCCGTTGGAAGTTTTTATAACTAGTAGGCGCGTTGAAAAAGGTTGTGATAAGGAACTGGGTCCTTTAAGCTGATTAGAAAATTAGCTTGACTGGCTTTGCAGGATGGATTCTGATTTTCCAGTTTGAAGGATCCACTGGCCGCAACTTTTTTCATCAGCGCTTGATTTTTTGGCTACTTTTTTATCAGGAAAAAAGTAGTATATAAAACGAGATGCTATTGAACTTTATAAAACAATTTAAAAAATAAAAAACAACTATGCCCTACAAGTTTAATACACTTAAATCTATAAAAAAAGGGCTAATAGCTCCTAATATACTTTTCCCAGCCGCTTATCTTTTATTTAGTGCAGAGGTCTGTACCGGGTCTCTTAAAAATAAACGAAGCAGCCAGAGCGCCAATGCGCCTCTGTTATCATTGGCAGCCAAGCCAGTCGATCAACTGAATACAATAGAAGAGTTATCTCAATTTGAAGATAATCCATATTGGTCCGCTGAATGGTTATCTCTAAATCCGTGTACTCGATTCTCACCAGCACCAGTAGAAGGGCTACCAGAAGTAGAAGAAGGAACAACAAAAGTACCAGTAGAAAAACCAGTACAAGCACCAGCAGAACGAGCAAAAGAAAGATCAGCAGAAGAAGTAACAGTAGAACCATCAGCAGCAGTAGAAGAAAAACTAATAAAACAAGTAGCAGCATCAACACCATCTCTTGAGAGGGGTCAGGAATTTGATGGGGTTAATGATAGTGGTAAAACGATAGGAAGTAAGCCTACATTCAACTGTATAAATATAAAGCCGCGCAAGTATATAGAGCTGTCCCTTGCTAACTATTTTCCAACATTCTCCCCAATATCAAATGGTTTAGTAGTTCTGGATCCATCAACAGATAATAGGTCAGTGGATCAAGCGATGGAGAACGATGCAACAAAATATGATCAAGAACAGAAGATTATTCAGGAGATGAATGATAGGGTAAGTAATTGAGCAGTCTATGCAAACAGTCAGAACATTCGAGTAGAAAATTAAAACTTTATAAAAACAGCAAATAGTTATTCAAACGTAGAGCAAGTTTTCTTAATAAACCCGTTGGAATTTTCTATAAATAGTACGCGCATTGAAAAAAGTTGTGATTTGGCTACTTTTTTATCAAGAAAAAAGTAGCATACAATCAGAAGACACTAATTGAGCTATCTGAAACAGCTATTTATAAAAAACAAAAACAACTATGGCAAGCAAGCATAATAAATATAAGTTTATTACACAAGGACTAGTGGGTCCAAATATACTATTTCCAGCCGTTTATCTTTTATTTAGTGCAGAGATTTGTACCTCTTCTCCTAAAGATAAACCAAGGAACGGAATAGGTAATCGATATGTAGCAACACCTCAAGTCAATCAAATGAATAAGATAGAAGAGATCAACGACTCTGAAGGTGAGGCAAATGATTTCAGCCAATTACATGAAGTAGAAGATGATCTAGCAATAGATTCCGCACACGATGATGAATCGTTTGATGCAGATACAGATACAACTATTGGTCTTCTAAAACCATTAGAACAGCTTGGTAAAGGTGAAACTAAATCATCCTCTGTGACTACCACTGATACAGATATAACTACTCCTTCTGTAGAACCATCAGAAGATTCTGTTGCTAAAGATGAATCAAAGGCATCCGTAGTGGATACAACATCTAAGGAGGAGCAGAAGAAAGAGGGCTCTACTAGAGGTGTTGATAATCTTAGACCATCACCTGATGTTTTGGTAAAAGATGCATGTTCTGAGATACCTATAGATTCGAAAGTGCCACCGAAACGTCCGGAATGTAGAGGTAGTAAATCAAAATCTAGATCTATCACTAGCCTTAATCAAAGTTCTGATCATATACCGAATCTTTTACAGACACTTTCAGATACAAATAAATTAGTTATATCGCCGCCACTAAATTCGGAAGTAAAACCGCAACCTCCCAAACTTAGACGTGATAAATCAACTTTGCCAGTGATAGTCGAAAAAGATAGTTCAAATAGTAGGTTATCTTCAAATCAGTCTAGTGATGGGAATACCTTTGTTCCACCACCTCCGCCTCTGTTGCCTAAAGAAGATAATAGTCGACCATCTTCAAAATCATCTCTACCTTCATCGTCTCCAGAAATCGATAAAAATAATCGTACTGTAGATAAAAATGAATCAGATGGTAGTCCAAATCAAGTTCCTCCCGCAGATCTGCTAAAACAGATTCGAGAGGGTATTGAGCTTAAGAAGCTATCAAAAGAAGAATTTGCAAAAAAACCTCAAGATAATCGTTCAGAGATGCTAAAACAGATTCGAAGCGGTTTTGAGCTTAGGAAGGTAGAAAAAAAACCTGAACAGAAACCTTTGAATACCACGGAGCATAACGACGTTGCGTCTATATTGGCAAGAAGAGTTGTAGTAGAGGTTTCTGACTCTGAATCAGGTTCAGAGTCAGAATCAGAGTCTGGTAGTAGTTGGGGAGATGATGACTCAAACGATTCTCTATCCCCCAAATAAAGTTACCAACCTACTTCTACCATCCAGTGGTCGTGTGCAAAGCTTCCAATATTTTTTTGCCACCGGCCACTAGGTTGAGTTGTTTGACAGTTTCTAGATCAGCCCATAGGTAATCGGTATGTTCGTGATTCAGCAGAATGGCATAGTCTGATGGCTGTGCCTTAGGCAATACCACTTTAAATAAGTGGAGTAGGTAATCCTGTTTGGGGTTAAAGATGCGGATACAAATGGCTTGGATAAAATTAGTTGCTTCTGGTAGTAGTAAGATATCTGTTTCTTCTTTTATTTCTCTTACTACTGCTTGAAGAGGCGTTTCATTTTTTTCTAATTTTCCACCCGGCATGCACCATCGGTTCCCTACAGTAGCGCCATCATTTTTTTGCAATAGTAAGATTTTTCCATTGCATACCATATAACATATCGCTACTGATTTAGTAGGGTTAAAGTTGTCTATGTGCAATGGGTCAAATGCAAACTTACCCCCTTTAAATAATACTACTTTCATCTTAATGTAGTTGGTTAGTTGGAATAAATAGCTGCTTGTACATACCGGTAATCTTACCTTTCAAGCAGTGCTGTAACAGTTATTTATCAATAGACTCCAGCCATCAATAGTCTTGGTTTTGCTAGGCCAACATCTTCAGGAGTAGCGCCACTGTTTCCTTTAATTTCCGTCTATCTACAATCATATCCAAGAAGCCATGTGCCAATAAAAATTCTGCAGTTTGAAAACCTTTCGGCAATGATTTGCCAACGGTTTCTCGAATCACACGTGGACCTGCAAAGCCAATGAGCGCTCCTGGTTCTGCGATATTAATGTCCCCTAGCATCGCGTAGGAGGCGCTTACTCCACCTGTAGTTGGGTCGGTTAGCAGCGAGATATAAGGAATTTTAGCATCGGCCAATTGGCGTAATTTTGCAGCTGTTTTGGCCATTTGCATCAGGGAAAAGCTGCCTTCCATCATCCGTGCACCACCTGATTTAGAGATAATCAGTAGCGGGGTCTGATGCGCCAAACAGTAGTTGACCAATTGGGCTATTTTTTCACCTACTACACTACCCATCGAGCCCCCAATAAATTTAAAATCCATACAGGCAATGGCAAGGGGTAGGGTGTGGATCTTACCATAAGCTGTTCGTACGGCGTCTGTTAAACCGGTTTCCGTTTCTGTCTGTTTTAATCGTTCGGTATAAGACCTATTGTCTATAAAGTGGAGTGGGTCAACCGATCGGAAGTTTGCATTCAGCTCTGTAAAATTCTTTGCGTCAAACAGAATCGAAAAGTATTCCTTTGAACCAATCGGTAAATGGTGGCCATCATCGGGCACCACTTGTAAATTTTCTTCTAATACTTTGCTTTGTATAATCTTTCCTTTTGGTGTTTTCACCCAAAGGCCATCAGGCGACTCTTTTTTGGCAGAACTAGGGGTTAGGATTCCTTTCTTTTTGCGCTTAAACCAGCTTAGATTATCGTTTATTAAACTCATAGATTTATATAATAGATGGTAATGGCATCGAGGACGGTTAAACTTTTATCGATTTTCAGGACGCATTTGTGGAAAAAATAATACATCTTGAATAGATGGTACATTGGTCATGATCATCGTTAACCGATCTATCCCTATGCCAATACCTACGGTTGGGGGCATTCCATAGCGCAAAGCTTTTAAAAAATCGTGGTCTACCAGCATCGCTTCTTCATCACCCCGTTCGCCTAGTTTACGTTGTTCCTCTAATCTTTTCTGTTGATCAATAGGATCGTTTAACTCAGAAAAAGCATTGCAGATTTCTTTACCTGCGCATATTACCTCAAATCGTTCTGTTAAAGCTGGATTGGTGCGATGTCGTTTCGCCAAAGGAGACATTTCAACGGGGTAGTCGGTTATAATGGTAGGTTGAATAAGATGTGGTTCACATTTCGCGCCAAAAATTTCATCTATAATTTTACCTTTGGCAAAGTTATCTGCTATATCTATAGCCAATTGATGTGCCACTCTGCGCAAGGCCGCCTCATCCATATGGCTTACATCATGTCCTGTAAAATGGTGAATTGCCTCAAACATCGTAAACCGTTTCCATGGCCGTTGAAAATTAATCAAATCTGTACCAAACGGAACCGTTGTAGTGTCATGTAGGGCTAGTGCGACTCCTTCTAACAATTCTTCTACATAGTCCATCATCCAGATGTAGTCTTTATAGGCCACATAAAGTTCTACTTGGGTAAATTCTGGATTGTGGAAGCGGGACATGCCTTCGTTTCTAAAATCTTTTGCAAATTCGTAGACTCCCTCATAGCCCCCAATAATTAACCGCTTTAAATAAAGCTCATTAGAGATCCGTAAATATAAGGGGATATCTAGGGTATGATGGTGTGTGATAAAGGGGCGTGCGGATGCGCCTCCATAAATGGGTTGTAGGATAGGGGTTTCCACTTCTAGATATCCTTTACCGTTCAAGGAGGCTTTGATCGTGTGGATCAACTTAGCCCGTTGTTCAAATACCTTGCGTACTGTTGGATTCACGATTAAGTCCACATATCTTTGACGATACCGTTGTGCAGGATCTGTAAAGGCATCATATACTTTTGCCCCTTCTTTGGTCGATACTTCTTTGACAATCGGTAGAGGGGTAAGTGCCTTGGTTAACAACCGAAGATGGGTCACATGCACCGCTATGGCACCCACTTGTGTCGTAAATACAAAACCTTGGATTTCAATGATGTCACCTATATCTAGTAATTTCTTAAAGAAGGTATTATAGTCGCTTTTATCTTCTCCTGGACAAATGGAATCTCGTTGTACATAAAGTTGAATCCGTCCACTTGCATCTTGCAATTCTACAAACGAAGCCCCTCCCATAATTCTACGTCCCATAATCCGGCCTGCCAGTACGACATGGCTATAGCTTGCTTTGTCTGCTTCTTTGTAATCCGCAAGAATAGTAGCTGCTTTGGCATTGATGGGGTGAACGGAAGCTGGATAGGGATTGATGCCCATAGATTCTAAACGCTCTTTTTTTTGTGTTCGAATGGTGGCTTGTTCACTCAGTTCCTGCATGGCTTTGGTAAAATAAAGGTAAAATATATGGCTATGCAATAGCCCTGGCCATTTTGGCCATCATAATTTATCTATCTAATTTACACTTTATTTTTATAAATTCTTCTGCAGCCTCACTACTATTTTAATCTATATAATTAGTCTGTATCCGCCTTTAGCGCTACTAAAAAAGAACGTAAGCGACGCAGTCGTTGTACCACTTCTCCTGCTGTAATGGTCGAGGCCATACCGTGCTTTTGAATTACTTTACGTGCCCCTGCTAAGCTATATCCTTTTTCTTTAACCAGCGTATAAATATACTGCAGCTGAGCGATATCTTTTTCTTGATAGCGTCTGGCACCTTTGCTATTTTTATGAGGCTGAAGGATCCCACTAAAAGCTTTTTCCCAAAAACGTATTAAAGAAGGTGCTACCCCAAAGTGACAGGCTACCTCCTGAATGGTCCAATACTTTTTTCCCATATCATTACTATGATAAAGTCCTTAGCCGTAAGCAATCGCTAAAAGTTTGAACAAAGGGCTTGTGTTTGATGGGCTGATTGCTTACGAACTTCCTCATATTCATCCGCAGTAAGTTCTCCTACAAAATATTGTATTGGATTTACACGTTTCCCATTGCAGTAGACCTCATAGTGGAGGTGGGGCGCCGTTGAATCGCCTGAATTGCCAACGGTACCAATTTGCTGCCCTCTAGTGATGCGTTGCCGTTCTTTAATCATAATCGTCTGCATATGGGCATAGTGCGTTTTAAAGCCATTGCCATGTTCAATGAGTAGATGGTGGCCATATCCTTTTTTATCTTTTTTGATCCATTTGATATATCCATCTGCAGCGGCATAAATGGGTGTATGGATAGGTGCGGAAAAATCAACTCCTTCATGCATTTTAAATATTTTATAAATTGGATGGAGGCGTCTACCAAAATGAGCAGATATTCTTTTCAGATCTTTTTTAGAAACAGGTGGGAAAGTAGGCGTAGAAGCAAATTTAGCCATTTTCTGTTTTGCAAGGCTGATGATTTGATCATAGGATTTATTTTGAATGGCCAGTTGGCTGGCCAACTGATCTACTTTAGATAATGTTTGTGCAATTAATGTATCTTTCCCTAAGTGGGCATATTTGTTAACTCCTCCAATCCCCGCATTGCGTTCTGTAGCAGAAAGCGAGGCTGTATTCAATAAAACTCTATAAAGGTCATCGTCTCGTTGTTGCAAAGTCGCTAAGAGTGCCGTACTACTTTCTATCTTTTTTTGTACGACATCGTAATAAGCTTTAAGCCTTTCATTGGCTTGCCACAGTGCTGCTTCCTTAGGAGAAGGAACATGATCTTGATAGTACCGCACCATACCGGCGGCCAATAGTACTGAAAAAAATAAAAAAGAAAAAGTACGTAAAATAAAGGTTGATACAGAGGGACGCACAGGCTCATAGCTGCAAGTAGCAGGGTTATAATAATACTTGGTTTTAAGCATAAAAAATATATAATGATGAAATATATAGACCCAGGCTATTTGAATTTAAAAAAAACTACTAAGACAATCAACTATTATTGGGTTTTAAAAGGGCAGTAGGAGGGGACATAACAGACTATTATCAGCAGGTGTAATATAAAAAAGCGACTTTCTAAAAATAAACTAGAAAGTCGCTTCCAAGAGAAAAAAATAACCAAGCAATACTATTTTACCTCTTCAAACTCCGCATCCGTCACATTGCCACTGTCTTGATTACCATTTTTTTGCTCCATAGTAGGATCAGGTGCTTCTTGAGTACCTTGCGACTTTTGGGAGACTTTAGCCATTACCTCACTCCAAACTTTGTTAACCTGTTCTAATGCACGATCAATAGCTGCCACATCTTTTTCTGCATGTGCTTTTTTCAAATCGGCTAAAGCAGGTTCTATTTGCTTTTTATCTGCTTCTTCTACTTTATCACCCAATTCCTTGAGTTGTTTTTCTATTTCAAATATAAATGAATCTGCTTTGTTTATTTTTTCTATTTGCTCTTTTTCTGCTTTATCTGCCGCTTCGTTGCGTTCTGCTTCTTCTTTCATCCGTTTGATTTCATCTTCCGTTAAACCAGATGAAGCTTCAATACGAATTTTTTGTTCTTTTCCCGTTCCTCTATCTTTTGCCGAAACATGCAATATACCATTGGCATCTACATCAAAAGCAACTTCAATTTGTGGTACGCCTTTGGGAGCAGGTGGTATGTCAGATAAATGAAACTGTCCAATGGTACGGTTGTGTTTGGCCATAGGTCTATTGCCTTGTAGCACATGCACCATAACGGAGGATTGATTGTCTGAAGCAGTAGAAAAAACTTCTGACTTTCTAGCCGGAATAGTAGTATTGGCTTCAATCAATTTGGTAAAAACACCCCCTAAAGTTTCAATACCTAGTGATAGTGGAATCACATCCAGCAATAAAACATCCTTAACTTCTCCTGTTAAGACGCCTCCTTGAATAGCTGCTCCTACTGCTACCACTTCATCAGGATTCACACCTTTAGAAGGTTTTTTACCAAAAAAACGGGCTACTTCTTCTTGAATCTTTGGTATACGGGTAGAGCCACCGACTAAAATAACCTCATGAATTTTGTTATATGGATCAACAATATCGCCAAAAGCATCTTGTAAAGCTTGCTTACAAGGATCAAGCGTACGTTTTACCAAGTCATCTACCAGTTTTTCAAACTGCGCCCTAGATAGCTGCTTTACCAAGTGTTTAGGGACCCCATCAATAGCTGTAATATAGGGTAGATTGATCTCGGTAGTGGTTGCACTAGAAAGTTCTATTTTGGCTTTTTCAGCAGCCTCCCTGAGGCGCTGTAGCGCAGTTGGGTCTTTTCTTAGATTAATTCCTTCTTCTTTTTGAAAATTATCTGCTAGCCAGTCGGTTATTTTTTGGTCAAAGTCATCTCCGCCTAAATGGATATCGCCGTTGGTAGATTTAACCTCAAAAACGCCATCACCTAGTTCTAAAATAGAAATATCAAAAGTACCCCCCCCTAAGTCAAATACCGCAATGGTGATATCTTTATTTTTTTTGTCCAAACCATAGGCCAATGCTGCAGCCGTTGGTTCATTAATAATCCGTTTTACCGTCAAACCAGCTATTTCACCTGCTTCCTTAGTGGCTTGTCGTTCTGCATCGTTAAAATAGGCAGGGACCGTAATAACCGCCTCTGTAACGGTCGTACCTAGGTAGTCTTCCGCGGCACTTTTCATTTTTTGCAAGATGATAGCAGAAATTTCTTGCGGTGTATAGAGCCGATCACCAATCCGCACACGGACGGTGTTGTTGGCTCCGCTTTCTACCTTATAAGCCACTTCATTTAGCTCATTGGCTACACTGCTGTATCCCTTACCCATAAAACGCTTGATCGAGCTTATGGTATTGTGCGGGTTGATAATGGCCTGACGTTTGGCAGGATCACCTACTTTGCGTTCACCCTGTCCACCATTTAAGAAAGCTACTACCGATGGAGTAGTTCTTTTGCCTTCGTTATTAGGAATGACCACTGGCTCGTTGCCTTCCATAACGGCAACACAGGAGTTAGTGGTTCCTAAATCAATTCCAATTATTTTTCCCATGTTTAATTTCTATTTTGTTTGTATTAGACGATAGAATTTATATTGTTTACCTATTTAACTTTCATTTAAGTAGGTATATTACAAACTCCATGCCAAATGCATTAGCTTGCATCAGATTGTGTCAAAATGACATAATCTGATGCAGGATGCTACTGTAAGAATGATCGGATACTATTTTGTAAAGCTTTTTCGGTACTGTTCTGGATGGTTGATAATATCCCTGGCTTGTTCCAACATTTCCGTTGCATACCCTTCCGCTGCTAGTATATCGATCGCAATGGTTTGGTTCGAGGCACCAGGGATTACCTTATAGGTATATTGGATCTTGCCATCTTTGCCTATGGGTTTGATAAACACTTTATAGTTCTTAAACCCTTTTTGGGGTTCACGTTGTTCTAAAAGCATTACCACTGGATAGTGAGTGGCTACTATATTAAAGGCATTGCTATATTGGGCAATATAATTTAATACGGAATATTCTGCTGCTGCACCCTCTACCGGATTGGTGCCACTAAAAGGTTCATCAAAAATAGTAAAACTAAATTCCTCTTTTTTTAACTGTTTTAATAATTTTAAATGGGACTGAAAACGATCCACTTCTGCCATAAAGAGTGATTTACCGGCAGCAATGTCATCGGCAATGTCTATATAGGTATTGATTTTGCTAAATGGGGTCAGTTCACAGGATTTAGCCGGCGCAATACCAAAGGTTTGGCTTAATACAACCGCTGTAGCCACAGCGGTTAAAAAGGTAGATTTGCCACCTGCATTGGGACCGGTTACAATAACATTTCGTGTATTATTTGCCTCATCCATGGTTAGATCATTCCCAACGGCTGTAGTAGGGATAAGCATTGGGTTCCACATTTCAACAAGCGCCAATCGAGGTTTCGTGTAAGCTTTAGGGGATAACAATTTCGCAAAGGTATAGCCATTTGACCCCTTTAGCGCAGCTGTTTCCTCCATAAGGGTTGCGATAGAGAGGAAAGCATCTAATTCCCCTAAGGCATACATGGCATCATGGAAAACAGCCTTATGGGCTAGAAAAAGTTTGTAACTGGCCAATAGCTTTCCAGCATTATCCCATAAGTAGGACCAAGAACGAAGGGGAAACTGCTCTAAATAACGCAATAAATTCCCTACTTCAGAGGATTCGTTCAGACGGGCCAATAGTCTGTTGATGGGTTCAAGTTGTAGGCCGTAGTGTGCTGCGAAATCAGCATTTTTCGATACCAATGCATTAATATTTTTAGCCGTCATCAAAAAGTTTTGCACATCTGCCATACGCAAAGCAAGGTGTTGCAACACGCCTGCATATTCTTTGTAGTTGCGGTATCCTTTATAATATTGGCAAAAAGAATGTAGGGTATATAATATAGTCGGGACATAAAGTATAGCACCAACACCATGAGTACTACCACCTGCTTGTTTAAGTTCTTGAATTCCTGTGTGGGTATGGTATATATTATATACAGGTAGCCAGTTTAGGTACAGCTTTGAGAATAAGTTCCTACTGGTATGAGGAGGTATAAATTGATAGCATATTCCTGCAATAGGAAGCCCTATCAGCGGATACCAAATATAATTGCTATAAATATTCCAAATATCTCGGAGCCAAATCTTTCTGGTTTGCAATGCAGAAGCAGATCTATTTGAAGCAGCAGAACCGGTATAAAAAAGCTTTGTCAAATATTTGTCATATTCTTTGGCGTACAGCGGATCTGTTTCAGTCCAAAAAGAAAGCATCGCTTTTTCAGATGGCTGGTAATCTTGCAAGGCACTTTTTAAGCTATTGTAGAGTGGTCTATCTTGGCACAACAAAGCTACAAACTGTTGCCGTTTTGTAAGCGGTTCCAGCTCCGAAATGGGTGCGCCTATTAGTGAAGCAAGCGCCCCCTCCCCTAAAACCGTAAGGGTTCTATTGATGCGGGATAAAAAATGGTAGCCCGGTGCAGTAGTGGTCCCATAAAAAAGATGTAAATCATGCCAACCATATGGGTTGAATAGGCTTTGTTGGTAGCGGGTTTGATAGTAACTACTTTTGGCAAAAATTTTATTGAATACTACATCCCGCTCTGCCCTTGGTGAAAGATCTATCTCGGTAATAGCTGTATCCAATGCTTTTGTTTTTTTGGATGGATCCATTTTGGGCAAAGGCTTTACGGATTCAGCAAATGATTTTAAATAGTGATCCGCCAATTGGGTAGCCATGGAGGAAGACGGTTCAACAGCTATAGCAAAAGTTGGTAAGCAAAATAAAAAGAATAAATATGAAATAATACGCATAAAAATTAAGAAAATAGCGTGCATGTATTCACTTTAATCAGTTGGTATAAAGCGAAGACAACTGCAATTTTATGTAAAAAACGCATATAGATACTAAATCTAGTTTAAGAATATAAGAAATATACATAAATTTTTACTAAATTAGGGGCAGGAACAAAATTTTTGATACAAGAAACCACTATGATACAGCCCATTTCTTTACTGTGGTTAAAAAAATGGTTACAAGTTATTTTCCCTATTCGAAAGGGGGAAAAGCAAAAAATTTTTCTCCTTCTTTTTTTAAAATTTCTTATTTCTTTTGTCTACTGCATTTTAGCTGCACTTAAAGATACCGTTTTGGTGACTGCTGACGCTTCCGCTGCTGAGGTTATTCCGATTATAAAAGGATCTATTATTTTTCCTATTTCTATAGGGGTCGTTCTATTGTACACAAAATTAAACAATTGTTTAAAGCAGTCTACCCTTTTTTATAGTACCATTCTTTTTTTCTTAAGCCTGATTCTTTTGTACGGTTTTGTCTTATATCCGCATGCCAATAAAGTAAGTCCGTATGCTATGGCAGATTGGTTCAGTAGCTATACAGGTGGTAAATATTTGCATTGGATTACGGCATTCCGCCATTGGATCCACGTATTATTTTTTGTAGTTGCTGAGCTTTGGGGACAAGTGGCACTTATGTTGCTTTATTGGAGCTTTGTAAATCATGTTTGTAACATACAAGATGCGAAACGCTTCTATGCTATTTTAATTGCTGCAGGAGATGTTGCACTGATTATTACCGGGCCACTCGTCTTAGCCTATACTAAAAAATACAGCCATAGTGACTTTGTATACACGGTACAAGCCTTAATAAAGTATGTAGCTTATGGTTGCGTAGCCATTTTATTGACCTACTGGTTTACCCATCGTATGGTAAAACCAAATCTTATAAATGTAAACCGTAATGCTCCTTCTCAAAAATTAGATTTATCGCTCTGGAAGAGTCTAAAACATGTGGCTGTTTCGCCATATTTAGGCAATGTAGCCATTATAGTGGTTGCCTGTGGACTATCCATCAATATGGTAGAAGGGACCTGGAAATCGTATCTGAAAGAAGCCTTTCCAAGAGCCGTGGATTATCAAACTTTTATATCAAAACTAAATTTTTGGACCGGAATCATTGCGTTGCTGCTCTCTCTTTTTTTTAGTGGGGGTATTTTAAGAAGATTTGGGTGGAAAAGAACGGCACAGATTGCACCTGTAATGATTGGAATGATGGGCACGCTCTTTTTTTTAATGAGTTATGGTAAAAACCATGCCCCCTATTTGACCAATTGGATGGGTCCTAAGTTGGTTCTATACATCGTGATCTTTGGTGGCGTTCATAATATAGTGGCAAAATCTATCAAGTATGCGTTTTTTGACAAAACGACCCAAATGACTTATATTCCACTTGATCCAGAGGCAAAAATTAAAGGGAAAGCAGCTGTAGATCTATTGGGGTCTCGCTTAGGAAAAGCAGGTTCTTCTTGGATTCAAATTGGATTACTCGAACTACTACATACTAGTAGTATGCAACCTCTTTCAGCTATATTATTGGTTTTTTTGCTGATAACCACTATTATGTGGTACCGCGCAACCACTAATATTGATCAACAACTACATAAATTAGAAGCAGCTAAAAATAGTTAGTTATCGGCCTGCTACATGGCTTATGACTAAAGAAATGACCATTTAGGAAAATTTTGCATGGATTACACCCTTTCAATTGATGCGCCTAAGCCATTGAGGCGTTGGTCAATGCATTCATATCCTCGATCAATTTGGCCAATATTTTCAATTGTACTTGTGCCTTCTGCAGCTAGTGCCGCAATTAATAAAGCAATGCCAGCTCTAATATCACTTGAACTCATATGGGTACCCTGCAGCCTATGGTCACGACCTAAGCCTACTATATGGACCCTATGTGGATCGCATAAGACTAGCCGTGCACCCATTTCAATCAAGTGATCTACAAAAAACAGCCTGCTTTCAAACATTTTCTGGTGGATTAAGATATGACCTTGTGCGTGTACTGCAGCTACAACCGCAATACTGATTAAATCAGCAGGTATACCTGGCCAAATGGCATCATAAAGCGTTATTAGATTCCCATCCATTTCTGTTTTAATAGCATGGCAAGGCTGCACCGGGATATGCAATCTATTGTCTTGTTTTTCTATTACAATGCCTAATTGTTTAAAACAATACCAAACTGGTGCAAAAAGCTTAATGGGCACATCTGTAATGGTTAGTGCCGATTGGGTAACTGCAGCCAATCCAATAAAGCTCCCAATTTCCAATAGATCTGGTAAAATCGTATGGGTAGTCCCTTTGAGTGCTGGGACCCCCTCTATCGTTAATAAATTAGAGCCAATACCTGTAATGCGCCCACCCATGGCTACCAGCATATGGCAAAGTTGCTGTATATGCGGCTCACAAGCCGCAGGGTAAATAATGGTTTTTCCTTTGGCCATGCTGGCAGCCATGATCAAATTCGCGGTGCCTGTTACTGATGTTTCTGGCATCAGTACATCAGCACCCTTCAACGCATCGCATTTGGCTTTCCAAGCTGCTTTAGCAGCATCGTAGTAAAAAGCAACACCCAATGGTGCAAGTCCTTTAAAATGCGCATGTAGCCCTCTGCGTCCAATCCGGTCTCCTCCAGGTTTTGTTATAGCTACTTCTTTAAAGCGGATTAAGAGTGGCGCCAATAACATAATAGAGCCCCTTACTTTAGTGTACGTTTGCTGGAATACTGTTGTATAGATAACCTCTTTATCCAGATCCATCGCACAAAATTGATGCCCTCCATCCTCTAATCGCGTAATTTTAACCCCCAGTAGGTCCAGTAACTTCATTACATGTTGTACATCTGTAATGTTGGGAATATTGTATAAGGTTATCACTTGGTCAGTCAATAGGGTGGCACATATCACCTGTAGTGCTTCATTTTTTGACCCTTGTGGCTTGATCTTGCCAGACAACTGCCGTCCTCCATGGATAATAAACTTTCCCATTGCTTTAATTTTATACCAGTCTATAAATATGGGCTCCAGCTACTTTTTAGCCGTACTAGCTTTTACCTGATATTTGTTTTTAAACTTTTGACCGTTTGCACCTTCGTCTGGTAGCGTGCGTAGTATTTCTACATCAAGTATTGTACCATCTGGAACCATCCGCTTGATATCCTCCATCATTCTTTCATTACTAATGTAATCATTGTTCCATGTGCTACTAAAACGACGCATAAGTTTTCCAACTGCTATAAGCATTTGCTGTTGTTCTTTAAGTGTGGGCAAGGTGGTGACTTTTTTCAAGAGTGATTCCATATGTCGCCCATAATATTTGTACCTGATTCGTTTAACAAAGGGCATATGGGAATAATGGGGCTGACTACTTTCTCGTTTAATAGCTTTGGGATTGGGGGCATCGATATCTAACTTATAATCTAATAAAATAAAAAGATCACCCCAACGTTTTTCGAGAGATCCTGCCTTGAGATTGACCACCTCCATCAGCTTTACAATACTATGGGCCTTTTGCGTGCGAACCGTTTTATCCTTAATCGCTGCAATCTGCTCCATAAGCTTTTGTATGTTTCTACCATACTCTTTAAGGATTAAAGGCGATCGAGTTGTATTATAGTCGTACATTATGCGTTATTGGGTTATAATAAATAGTATTCAATAGGTCTTTTACGTGGAAGGCAGTATCTCTAGTTTTGCATAGTTTAACAATAAAGTCTTTTCCCCGAATTTATGAAAAAGAATAACAGCTTTACGCATGGCTGAAGATTCCACCAACTGCAAGACTTTTCCTACACCAAAATGAAGATGTTGGACCGTATGACCAACCTGTATAGCAGTAGCATCAGTACTAGACGGAATGCCTAGTGTAGCAGGTGCCACCATGGGGCCAATAGTTCGGATCGGTTTGTTTAACTGTTTTTGGGCAGCCATAGCCTTACCAGTACGGAAAGGGTCAGTCGCTATGCTTTTAGCCATAGCTTTGGTTGCCGTATCGTCCCAACTTATCTCCTTTAAAAAACGACTTGGCTGAACATTTGTTAATTTACCAAATCGGTATCTGCTTAATGCATAAGACAAGGTTAATTTTAGCTGGGCACGGGTAACAGCTACGTAAAAAAGACGTCTTTCTTCCTCTAAGTCTGCTTTGCTGCCCAACATCATAGAAGAAGGAAAGAGCTCTTCTTCCATGCCTACCAGATATACGCACTTGAACTCTAGCCCTTTAGCAGCATGAATGGTCATTAGTGTAATCGAATCCTCTTTTGTAGTTTCTTTATCTTCACTGGTAATCACTGCTACTTCTTGTAAAAAACTACCTAGGCTTGCATCATGGTGGTCAGAGTGGTCTACAAACTGTTTGATGCTATTTAACAGTTCTTGGATGTGTTCATAGCGGGTTAATCCCTCTACTGTTTTATCTTCATGCAGTTCCTTGAGTAACCCAGATGCTTTGGCCATATAGTCTGCTATAGCATATGCATTTTCTTTTTCTAGCTTTGAGGTAGCAGTATGAATCAATGTTACAAAACGGGTTACAGCCGCTGCAGTCGTACCACTTAAAAAATTATTTACATTACCCAGTACGGTCCAGAGGGGAAGCATTTTTTCGGCTGAAATAGAAAAAATTTTATTAATGGTAGTGGGGCCTATTCCCCTTCTAGGGAAGTTAATAATCCTTCTAAAAGCTTCCGTATCATTATGGTTTACTACCAAGCGCAAATAGGCTAAAAGATCCTTTATTTCTTTGCGTTGGTAAAAAGAAAGCCCCCCTATGATGCGGTAAGGAATATTCTTTTTACGCAATGCTTCCTCAAAATTCCGGGATTGATTATTGGTACGATATAATATAGCAAAATCGCGATAAAGCAGTTGGTGGTTCAATTTTTCCGCTAAAATAGTATCTGCGATCAACCGACTTTCTTCCATATCTGACAGAGTCCTTAGCACCTGAATGGGGGCACCCATCGCGTTGGCTGTCCAAACCTTTTTCTTTAATTGTTTTTCGTTGTAGCTAATGATACGGTTGGCTGCATCCACAATATGTTGGGTAGAGCGGTAATTTTGTTCCAGCTTGATCATTTGGTGATGAGGATAGTCATGGGTAAAATGCAAGATATTTTGAATATCGGCACCTCTGAATGCATAAATACTTTGTGCATCATCTCCCACTACGCAAATATTCTGGTGGTAGGCAGCTAGTTTTTTAGCAATACGGTATTGAACCAAGTTGGTATCTTGAAACTCATCAATAAATATATAGCGAAATTGTTGTTGGTATTTTTTACTTAATGCAGGATAATCATATAGCAACTTATGTGTCTGTACCAATAGATCATCAAAGTCCATTGCACCCGCTTGCAAGCAGTAATGGGTATATTTCATAAAAATTTCACTGAATCTAGGCATACGCATGTAGGCATCCTCTTTTTGATAGGTTGGGTCTGCAGCGTAGTCCTTTGGGGCAATCAATCTATTTTTGGCATGGGAAATACGCCCTAGTATAAGACTTGGTTTGTACACCTTCTCATCAAGCGCTATTCCCTTAATAATTTGTTTGATAAGTGATTTACTGTCGTCTGTATCATAAATACTAAAATTGGAAGGATATCCCAAACTATTGGCTTCATATCGCAATAGTTTCATAAATACACTATGAAAGGTTCCTAGCCATATCGCTTTAGTTACATTGCCCACTACCTGGGTGATGCGGTGACGCATTTCAGCAGCCGCTTTGTTGGTAAAGGTTAAAGCAAGAATTTCATCAGCTGCTGCTTTGTTTTCCTTAAGGAGATGGGCTATTCTGGCGGTTAATACTTTGGTTTTACCGGAGCCAGCACCTGCTACCACAATGGAGGGACCTTCGGTATGGGTAACTGCTCTTTTTTGCATCTGATTAAGTCCAGAAAGATAGGATGCTTCTGTAGCTGGTTGCATTGTGATGACCATTTTACTTTTATATTAGCTAGAATCTAAGCAGGTGTACTTTCTATATTAGCTAGAATCTAAGCAGGTGTACTTTCATGGTTTAAACCTTTCATAGGGATTACGTTTGTGAGTTGATAAATGGGCAAAGCAATTTAATAAATAGTTAGATAAAGGCCAAACAAGGGGTTGCGCATACCATCCTAATTGGGCTCATCTTTTTAAAATAGATCAAAAGTGCTATATTGAACTTATTCGTTAAATGTTAAAACATTTACCTTTAATACTATTTTTATATATTTTTTACTATTAGGAGTCTACCAGTATGCGCTACATCATAGGACTTTCTAAATCCCTTATTTCGGTTGGTCGATCTAGTTTGATGGTTTTTTTGACCCTAGTCATTAGTTGTAGCAGTAAAAATTGTATGCGCAAGCATGACAAAGGTAAAGTACCACTTCCATTAAATACCCAAACACTATTGACTTCAAAAGCTTCATTAGGTAAAAGTGGTCCCATTCCAGCAGCCTATAAATTAAAAAAGAGGGATAGAGAAGCGTTTTATTTGTCAGATAATCCTAATCCGTATCCAAACAAAATAAAAAAATTGAAAGGAATCGCTAAAGTAGAAGAGACCAAGCAAGCTATTGTATTGTTGCATGGGTTGCATAGGCTCTCTTATGATTTTGCTACTATGGAGGCTTCTTTAAAACAAGCATTTCCACATGCTACGATACTAGCCTCAACAAGTTTGAATAAAGATTCTAATAAAAAAGGGGTACTAAATTCTTTTGATTCGCCTACTACCTCACGTTGTATAACAGACCAAGCTAAATCAGTATATGAAGAAATAAAAGCAAAGCTTCCCGGTAAGCATATCGTAATTGTAGGCCATAGTCAAGGGGGATTACGCGGTTTTGCTCTGGTTAAAGAATATGCGTATGATTTGAAAAAAGAAGGTATCCATATTAATCATTTAATCACTATAGGTACACCATGGAAAGGGGCACCCGTAATGGACCATATGAAAGATATCAACCAGTTTCAAAAAGAATTTAAAAAAATAGAACCTACTTTAGATAGAGTAGAAAAAAATTATGGCAAAGCTGTAATCAAATATTTTTTTAAATTTATGCCTAAACTCGCTGAGAAATGGCCTACTTTGTACAGCGTAGCAGTCACATATTTTATCGATAAAATATGCCCCGGCGCTGCCGCATTAGATCCAGAGAGTGATTTTATAGGTTGTTATGTGCCTTCAGGGCTCAAAGAAATTGGCTTGCCTATTACCGCTATCGCAGGTGTTTTAACCAGTTTTTCCGATCTTTTTGATTCGTTTCCCTCTATTGACGCCAAGGAATTGCATAAACTTAATGCTACATATGCACGTTTGATTAGTGGCAATGAAAGATGTGAACATGATATGTTGCTTCCTGTTGATACACAACATGCAGAAGGATGGACTACTAAGCCAAACTTTAAACGTATAAAAGTATACGGTGCCTGTCATGGCAATAAAGTAGGTGTTACAGTAAAAAAAGGCATTTCCGAGCTCAATAATAGGAACGTTATACAAAAGGTCGTGGAGTCTATAGAAGGAACTTTTTACGAAAGCAAAGAGGAACTATTTATCGAAAAAGAAGAGGCATCTTCTCCTTAGCTACGTATAGAACAAAAGACATCATTTAAAAAATAAAATATTGGACAGTGTAAAAATTAAAAAGTGTATCGTTCCCTTGGATGGGATCATGGATCACCCCATCTTGCGTCAAATCGGGGAGATTGCTGATGCGCTTTCATTAGAAAGCTATGTAGTGGGAGGATTTGTACGCGATTTGTTTTTAGGCCGCATGGCCAAAGATATTGATATTGTCTGCGTAGGAGATAGTATGGTACTCGCAAAGGCTGTAGCACAATACAAAGCTGTTCCAGTTACGCTTTTTAAGCGTTTTGGTACCGCTATGTTGCAATGGGATGAGTGGGCATTAGAGTTTATAAGCGCTAGAAAAGAATCGTATGCATTGAATTCTCGTCATCCAAGTGTATCAACAGGAACACTCGCTGATGATCAAATGCGTCGAGATTTTACCATTAATGCAATGGCAGTCTCTTTAAATAAAGGAGATTATGGACGATTCATAGATCCATTCAACGGCCAGAGCGATTTGATCCATGCTTTGATTAGAACCCCTTGTAATCCCTATCAAACCTTTTCAGATGACCCATTGCGTATCATGCGTGCCATACGCTTGTCGACACAGCTCAATTTTACCATAGTACCAGAAACATGGGTCGCCATAAAAGCGGTTCGGGATCGACTGGCTATTGTGGCCCAGGAGCGTATCTCAGAAGAGCTCCATAAAATCATTATGACCGATCGCCCTTCTTATGGCTTTAAACTTTTATTTGATGCAAATCTATTATCTGTTGTACTACCAGAATTACAGCACCTTGTAGGGAAAGAACAAATTGGATGCCATTCTCATAAAGATAATTTTTTCCATACCCTTGAAGTTTTGGACAATCTAGCGCATCATTCTAGTAAATTATGGCTGCGTTGGGCAGCTGTTTTGCATGATATTGCCAAACCATTGACTAAAAGATTTGATCCCATACATGGTTTTTCTTTTCATGGGCACGAAGAGCAGGGCGCCAAAATGTTGCCTAAGCTTTTTAAAAGAATGCGCTTCCCTATCACTAAAGAAGTATTGGGCTATGTACAAAAATTGGTTAGATTGCACTTACGTCCTATAGCTTTGGCCAACGAGGTCACAGATGCAGCGATACGGCGTCTTTTGTATGAAGCTGGGAATGATTTAGAGGATTTATTTTTGTTGTGTAGAGCTGATATAACCTCTAAAAACGAGGCAAAAGTGCAACAATATTTGGCCAACTTTGATAAGGTACAGCACCGGGTCTGGGAAGTGGAAGCGCGTGATAAAATTAGAAATTTTCAACCTGTTATTACGGGTAAAATTATTATCCAAACATTTGGATTAAAACCATCCCCCCAGGTAGGCCTTATTAAGAAGGCAGTTAAGGAGGCTATATTAGAAGGTATAATTAAAAACAGCTACCAAGAAGCATTTGATTATATGTTAATGCTTGGTAAACGGCATGGGCTATGCTAACTGGTTCGATTTTATCGCATCTATATAAAAAAATAATAACCGCCTAGCCATCATACTTGTTTTTTATTTGAACGTATGTGGCTGTAAGGCTTTTTTAATAAGCGCTTCGAGCGTAAGTGGGGTAACTGTCTCTGCCCGCACGGTTGCAATGGCTTTTTCTGCAACTTTTGGGGTAAGACCCAATTTAGTTAAAGCCATTATGGCATCTTGATCTATCTTGCTTTCGGTCGGTTGTAGTACCAAGGTATCTTGCATATCATGCAACTTTTGCGCTTTATCCGAGAGTTCTAGTATCAATCGTTGCGCAGCTTTTGCGCCAACCCCTTTAATCGAGGTAAGCAAACGTTCATCCTTACGTAGAATAGCTTTATGTAAAACAGCTGGATTGAGAGAAGATAAGATGGTCAGGGCAATCCTAGGACCAATGCTACCAACAGAGATAAGCTGCAACCACCATGATTTTTCTTCTAGTGTATAAAAACCATATAAAGTAGCAGCTTCGTTTTTTACTTGCATAACCGTCAACAAGGTACAGCTATCTAAGCTTTTTATTTGATCAAAAGTATATAAAGAAATATGCAAGCCATAGCCTACTCCCCCTACGTTTAAAATGACATAAGTGGGTTCCTTATATAATAATTGTCCTATAAGTTGTGCAATCATAGATGTAATACTAGAAGATTACTTCGACCTAGTACTTAATTACGCCTTATATAGTACAAAAAAATCATAGATCGATGCAATACCATTACGATCTATTTTTTTTTCTTATTGTTGGCTTCAATAGCCGAAGCAACCCTAGACTGAAAAGAAAGCTTCGCACCACCTTGTTTTGCGTTTTGTTGTCTAGCCATCAATTTTTCCTTTATACCATCTGTATCCACCCAGTAATTTATAAATTTTTGTTGTAAGAAGGTCATCACATTAGAGATGCAATAGTAAAAGCTTAATCCAGCAGGAAATGTATTCAGGACAAGCATAAAAACAAAAGGCATTGTATAAGATAGTACTTTCATAGGTCCCTCTTTTGGGCCACTTTGGTTACTAAAAATGCTTGATAACGCCATTAGTAATGTAAACAAACTTACATGATTGCCATAGAATGGTATGGTAAAAGGAAGCGTCATAATGCTATCATAAGTTGATAAATCATTTGCCCACCAAAAAGAAGCTTGCCGCAGTGCAATGGCATGAGGGAAAAAATTAAACATAGCCAACAGAATAGGCATTTGAAGTAGAGCAGGGATACAACCACTTAATGGATTAATACCTAATTCCCTACAAAAAGCAGCTTGCTGAATTCGTTCTTGTTGTAGATCATATTTATATTTCTCTTTTATCTTATCCAATTCCGGCTTTAGAACTTTCATTTTAGCCATAGAGATAAAAGAACTATAAGCAAGCGGTGCCAATAATAACTTAATGATAAAAACCAATAAGAAAATGATTAATCCATAATTAGAAAAATATTTTTCCAGAAAATAAAAAAGGGGAATAATCAGCCCTTTATTGACCCATCTGACAATAGCCCATCCCAAAGGTATGTTTTGCTCAAATCCTTTTGTAATCTTTTTCAGAATTTTATAATCATTGGGTCCAAAGAACAAGACGAATTGGCCATGACCTGCCGCTTTATCTTTGTCAGACAAGGTAAGGGATAAAGCAACAGACTTCGTAATATTTGGCGATACCGATGGTTCCATACGAAGGTCGCCTAGTTTAAAAGAATCAGCAGCAACAATGGCAGATGAGAAAAAACGTTGCTTAAGACTCACCCATTTGATGGGTACTGTTATATGCTTTTTTTCAACTTCTGTTGAGGATTCTTTTAACTTATCAAAAGTCTCATCCAGTAAATAATACTGAACCGTACTTCTAGAAGTATCTGCTTTTGCATCCGTTTCTAAACTTTTCATAGCTATATTCCAATGGAAATTAGCCTGAGTAGTTGAATTAAGATAGCGTTCCATGCCAACAGCATGCCAATCATAGTTGATTTGATAGCTGGTTCCAGAAAAGGTAAATGATTGCTCCAAGTATTGAGCGCCATTTAATTCGAGCCGGAAAACTATTTTAGCTTGTTCAGCTTCTTTCAGCTTATAAACAGGACTGGCTTGGGTTTGAAAGTATAAGTCTTTGGTATCTACAGGTAAATTTTCATAGGGAAAAGAAATGCCCATATGACTGCTTTGCTCATCCAATAAGACCAATGCTTCCCCATTTTTATCCTTATACTGCTTTAGTACAACCCTTTTTATAGTACCACCTTTTGTACTCAGCACTACTTTAAGAAACTCATTTTCAACTGTGATATCTTTTTCTTCCCCCTGAAGTGCCACCCTAAAAGGAGTAAAAACCAGCGGATTGGCTGCATTTGTTTTACTTAATGGAACCATTGTCCGATCTGTAGTAGCAGCAGGAGATACAACGCGGTGCATTTCCGATTTAGGGTTAAAGAAATAAAAATAAATAAGTAAACCTGTTGATATAAAGAACAATCGAACAATTTTATTTTTATCTAGAACCATATACAACAAATAAAAATTTTAGATGCATTATCATGTAAGTCATAAAGGCAGAGCTGACCTCATTATAGTTTTTAAAGATACAGAAAACAAATATAGTTATTCTTAACGAATTATGTTAAAAAACAACTTTTTTTTGATAAATTTTTTCATTACTTCTGTTCCTAATTTGATTTTATTGAGGCAAACGTGTAGTTGTGTTTTACTCAAATCTAATTCTAATCGTAACTATTTTAGATACATGGAAGAAAATCCAGAATACTTTTAATACCAAACTTTAGAATAAAAACAATTGAAAAAAATAATCATATCTTGTACCTTAAGGATAAAACTGACACACTAGACTGAAACGACAGAGGGCCCCTTGCTCTATAGTACCTGTAAGATAAAATGTTGATTTTTATAAGACAAAAGCAGTGCAAAATTATACTACGATTATTTGTAAGACCTTACAACAAGATCTACATCACCCATATAGCATACAACAACTCTGTACAACATTACAGATCAATTCAAAATCAGATAAAACTAAAGTAAAAAAAGCGTTATTAAATCTTGTGCAACAGGGTAAAATTAAAAAGCTAAAGGGAGGACGTTATGCATATGCCAGTGCACCTACTTATGTAACAGGTCGAGTAGATTATGTCTGTAGGGAATATGCTTATATTATCGCACCTGATCAACCTATAGATATATTAGTGCATCAAAAAAATTTACTATGTGCACTAGATAAAGACTTAGTTAAAGTTTGCTTGTTTTCAGGGAAACGGCGTAAACGACCAGAGGGTATGGTAGTAGAAATTATTGAACGCAATACTGCAGCCATCATTGGACGCATCATCCTTTCTGGAAAGCAACCGCAAGCCATTTTTGAACAAAAACGCACTACCTATACTGTTCTATTAGAGGGAAAACATAACGCCATCCTACAAGAAAATGACAAGGTGGTTATTGCATTAACTTCTTTCCCTAATACGCATAAGCAATTAACAGGTACCGTGGTGCAACATCTTGGCCAAGCTGGCCTACATGAAGTAGAGATGCATGCGATTATGGCTGAGTTTGGTTTAAACGAAACTTTTCCTGACCATGTAGTTGAAAGCATCAAAAATATACCTACGGTTATTACGGAAAAAGAAATAACCAAAAGAAGAGACCTGAGGCATATACCTACTTTTACCATAGATCCAGTAGATGCCAAAGATTTTGATGATGCCCTCTCTTATCAGCCTTTAGCCAATGGCCACCATCAAGTAGGTATTCATATTGCAGATGTAAGTTATTACGTTGTACCAGATAGCCTACTAGATAGAGAAGCATATGCACGCAATACTTCTGTATATTTGGTAGATCGTTGTATTCCCATGTTACCGGAACTACTTTCTAATGGACTATGCTCCTTGCGTCCAAACGAAACTAAATTAACCTTTTCAGCTATTTTTGAATTGGATGCACAAGGAAAAGTTTATGACAAATGGTTGGGAGAAACCATCATTTATTCCGATAAAAGATTTTCTTATGAAGAAGCCCAAATGAGCATAGATCGTCAAAGAGGTGATTTTTACCAAGCGCTTACCATATTGAATCACTTAGCCAAACAGCTTCATGCAAAGCGTTCGCAAAAAGGAGCGATTAATTTTGAAACCCGATCGTTAGTATTTGATCTGGATACCAATGGTAAGCCACTTAAAGTCACGTCAAAGTGCCGTACAGATGCCCACAAACTTATTGAGGAGTTTATGCTACTAGCCAATCAGGAAGTAGCTACCTATGCAGCAAATCTAAAATCAAAACAGGAAAAATTAGGGCCTACTTTTATATATAGAACGCATGGCCATCCAGATCCCGATAAATTAAATGAATTTTTTCTATTTGTGAACCAACTAGGATATAAAATAAATGGATCCAAAACATCTATATATAAAGCTATGCATGATCTAGAAAAGGCTATTCAGGGCAGAAAAGAAGCAACCATTATCCAATCGATGGCCATCCGATCTATGGCCAAAGCGCTTTACACTACAAAACCTGATCCACATTTTGCATTGGCCTTTGCACATTATACCCATTTTACTTCTCCGATCAGAAGGTACCCAGATGTATTGGTACACCGTCTTTTGAAGCAATATTTAAAAGGTGCACACATCTATGATGTAGCATCCTATGAAAAAAAATGCCAATATGCTGTAGAAAAAGAATACCTCGCTGCAAATGCAGAAAGGGCCTCTATCAAATACAAACAAGTAGAATTTATACAAAATCTAAAGGAACAAATATTTGAGGGAATCATCAGTGGCATAACCGAATGGAATATGTATATAGAAATCTTATCAAATGGTTGTGAAGGGATGGTTCGTCTATCAGACCTTACCGATGATCTCTATGCTTTTGAGGAGAAGCATTTTCAAGTAGTTGGAAAATGGTCTAAAAAATGTTACCGATTAGGCGATATCGTAAAGGTAAAAGTCAAAAATTGCGATTTAGATAAACGACATATTAATTTTTGGTTATGCTAATCTGGGTATATGATAAAAAAGAAGCCATTAATCTTTTTCTTTATGGGTGAAGAATGGATCATCTGAAAGATATTGTTTTTTCTTGTGCATCGCTTGTAATAAGCTATAAGCAGATCCATATTTTTTTAAATAGTAATAACTATAGTACAAAGCTTGCGCAACCACTTTATCTTTTTTGTCTTGTGAATGCGCTGTTTTTAGGTAATACAAAGATTTTTTTAGATGCTCTTTTAGTTTTGATACCCTTTGTGCCCACTGATTAGAGGCCAATATTGCTGCTTTTTTTTGGTTTATATAGCTATATAAAGGGCTGGTATAGGATATATTACCTGTTTCTAACAACAGATTTAAGATATTTATTTTACTGTGTTGAACAAGGTGATAATCGTATACTACACAGGTAGGGCGGGCACAAAATAGAAGTGACTTAGAGAGGCAACGTCTTACACTAAAAATGGGCCATATATCGTGACGCGATACGGATCCGATACCATCGGGCGATGTATATCTAAGCGTTACACCGATTAACCGATGCCAATCAGTCAACCTAGGATGGACTAATGGCTCTTTTTGTCCAAATAATTGTACCGTATCCCTGTGCAGTTTTATGGCTTTATTGTAAAATACAAAACCTATTTGACGCAACGCATCATATTGATGGGGCTGATTTTTTAAAACTTGCTTGTAATAAAAAACGGCCTCTTCTACACGTCCTTGATATTCTAGGAGATAAGCATATGCATAATAGGCATGGATCTCTTTATTTTGGAGACCAATGGCTAAGCCATCTGCATAGGCATCTACTTTTCCAGCGGCTTCATAGATACAGCATTTTTCTTCCAACAACTCATTATTAAAAGGAAACTGAAGAAGTGCTTCATTCAGAATGGCTATAGCTGTATCAAAATTTTTAAGTTTATGGTAATGAATAGCAGCCATAGCACGCAAAACAACAAAGCATGGGCCTTCTACTTTTAAATAGTCTTGATAATAACGCAAGGCTTCTTCTGGCTTATCATGGCTATGATAGGCAATAGCCATATACAGCAATGGCGTAGTTTCTTTAGATAAAATACGTCTGCAAATAGCAAATTGCTCTATGGCTTGATCAAATGCTTCTTGTCTATAGTAGCCTATTCCTCTGTTTAAAAAATAACTCCATAAAGCGGTTAAGTTACCAACTGAAAAACTATGAAATTGTGTGTATTTAGATACACTTAATTGCTGCGCTTGTGCATAGGCGGTAAGAGCCTGATCCAACAAAGCGGGTGCTTCTTCTGAAGCCACATGATCCCTTAAAAGTCGATCATAAATAACCCCTCTATAATACCAGGTCGAAGGATGTCTTGCGAGCTTCCTATCTTTAATAGCTGAGTCAATAGCCAATCGAGCTTGTTGTACATTAGACAAACCAGTTGCTTGCTCTGGTAGAGGGTTATTGTCTGCACCATCTACTGATGGAGATAGCACTTCACTATGCTTTGGCTTAGCATTCTTCTGCTTATTTTGACCCTCAAAGGTACGTACAATCTGCGCTATAGATGGAGGAATCGCCAAAAGGGAATGGGGAATTACCAACCACATCAGTACACAAAAAAATCTATACCTATCTACTTTATAAAGGATCATCCCATATTTTTTATCCATACTTTAATTTACTATTGCACTACTTAACGAGACTCTGTTGCATCTATGTTTAATTTTTGTTGGATCTTCCGTTTGTCTTGAATTTTTATTATTATTCGGCCATAAGTTTATTGAAGTTCTCAAAAGTAGATACCTGTTTTTTAGCTCCGATTAATTGTCCTTTTTGAATGATTCTAATATTTCCCCCTTTTATAGTGTAATGGCAGCAGCATGGAAACGCTTAAACCCTAGCATGCGTTTTATCAGCTCTATCGCATCTGAATAATCTTCTTAATAGACTGAATATCACACTTATATAAACCGGTAACACGTATAATCTTATCTACTGAATCTCCCTCTTGTAGCATAGCCTTAGCGATTTCAATCTTACCCTCTAGCTTACCTTCTTCTCTACCCTCTTCTTTACCCTGTTGTATACCCTGTTGTATACCCTGTTGTATACCCTGTTGTATACCCTGTTGTATACCCTGTTGTATACCCTGTTGTATACCCTGTTGTATACCCTCTTCTCTAGATTTTTGTTTCATATAATCTTCTACCGCTTGATTATCCATGATGCGCTTGATCTCTTGTTCATAGGTAAACAATTCTTTTTCTGACCAGTTGAATCTATTTAACGCTTCATAGGCGCGTTGGATAACTAAATCAGAGCCTATTAGTTTTTTTAGGTCTTCCTCGCTGGTAGAAGGAGCATGCTTGAAAAAGTAACACCACTTTTCTATAATAGTAGAGAGTGCTTCTATACAGCTAATATTAAATTGGGTAACTCTATAAAAGTGAATGAAAAGTCTTTTAAATCTCTTTCATAGGTCTTTGCGTCTAGAATAACATGATTAGATAAGTAATCTTTTTTATCAGGAAATATAACATAATCCGTAATAGCTATAAAGATAACTGCTTTAAGATCTTGGTATCTAGCACCTAATTCTTGACCTGAGTTGAGTTGCCTGGAATAGGCCTTAGAGGCATAATACTGCGCTCTTTTTTCAAAACCTTGTTGGGGGGCAACCTGCATCTCTACTATTATTTGCTTCCCATATTGGTCTGTGCATAAGACATCTACTACGCTTTCTTTCTTACAGGCAATATCTGGATCTTGAATCGTGGATAAGAAAGTAACTTTTTCAACCTTATCTGAGTCCTTTAGATTTAGGACATCATTGATAAAGTGAATAAGAATATCTTTATGTTTTTCGCTACCAAATATCTTACGAAAGGCTACGTCGTTCTTAGGACTTAAAAACTTTGAAGTTACCATAGGGATACAGAAGAGATATCAATTATAACATCCAATATAATAACTTTTTCGCTTATACAGAACCAACTGACCTGTCATCCACAGTTCTTAATTAGTCAATCCTGAATTATTATTTGTATTAAATTTATTGTATTGAAATTTTTTTTCAATATTTGAATGGTAGTATTCGTTCTATTTTTCCTAACCACTATATAGTGATAAACTAGTTTTGTTTAGTCCCATTAAGAAATAGTTTGGATTAGTATAGTGGCCATTTTGTATAGCTTACCTTGTAAGCAGTACAAAAACGTCTTTCCCTTAATTTCAGATCATTGCCTAAACAGATGGCTTATACCTGTTTTACAACCATCTGGAAACCACTATTCTCGATCTATATTTTTTCTATATTTTTTAAATGCTCGTATCAACTGCATCATTCTTTTTTGTTGCGCATCTGGCTCAGCCCATCCCGTACCAGGCGATTGGGGCAGCCAATAGTGTGCCGCCATTGTCGCCAACCCATTGGCGGCCATGGCAATAATTTTACCATCTATTTCTATTTTAGGTTTGATCCAATGGTTCCAAATCAGGATGACCACTATACTGGTACCCATGCCCATCAAAGCGGTACGCGTAGTACCGCGAAAACCAAGAACAGTTAAAATAAAAAGAGGTGTCACGGTAATTATAAAATTACCTGCAAGCCATTCAAAAACAAATTCACTTAATGCAAATAGATTAGGGTAGTAAACCGTTACGGTCATAGCCAATAGACCGGTAACCAGTGTAGCTAATTTAGCCAGTCGAAGCTTGTGCATATAAGGTGGTGCTTCTATGTTGCGCATGCTTTCCACCATATCATGACTGATCATAATAGAAGCAGTCTGTAAATAAGAATCAGCGGTAGACATCGTCATGGCCAATATACTAATGGTCACATATCCTTTATAAAAAGGCGATATACCAGCTAGGATATAAGACCAAATCGCTTCTTTCTGTAAGATTGGATTTCCTACAAAAACAAACAGTCCAATGAAGCAAATACTTATCGATATAATGGTCTTAAAAAGCACTACACGCGAGAAAACCTTTTTAGCTTGAATGGGGCCAGTAGACATATAGAAGCGTTGTATAATTGCAGGAGAGAAAAACAATACATTATTTAAGTCATTCAATAACTCTATCCAATACTTTTTATCAAATTCCCACAAGTTCTTGCATTGAAATTTTTCTTCTTTTTGTAGAAACCTTATAATTTCTAAAAATGATTGATCTGTTTTTACAAATACAAGCTTAAGAAGGAAGGGTATAACAATTGTAAAAGTTGCCAGTTGGAATAGATCGGTAATGGTAATGGCACGAATACCTCCAAAAACAGCATAGCTAATAAGGGTTAATGTAGCCAAAACAGTCAGGATAGAAGGGGCCGTTGTATCCATACACATGCCAATGGAGCAAGACATTACATTGATTTGAATAGCCACGATACCAATACAACAACCGATAGTTAATAAAGCCGTAATCATCCTTAGATATGGGCCATAGATGCTACCTATGGTCTCTGCCATAGAAAGCTGCTGCATAAATGGTCCCATATGCAACGCCAGTAGACTTATTATATACGATGATAACATGCACCCTGCAGGGGTCAAGAATATGTAGCATATCCCTTGATCATACATCTTCGGTACCTCACGCATCAATAATCCTCCTCCAAAGCCCGTAGCTAAAAGACTAGCTATTAAGGTAGTTGTATGAAATTGCTGCGTACCTACTGCATATGCACGGAAAGTAGTGGACTTTTGGCTCATGTAAAGGCCTATTGTAAGGGTCACGAATAAAAAAGCCAATACCATAAATAAGGGGATGTTATAGAGTGGCATAGAAGGATTAAGATTTCGATAAAAGGTATGAAGACGCTGGAATAAAATATAATAAAAATAACTGAATTATATATATTTTTTTCTCTTAAATTAGCATACGTTAAACCAATTTTTTAGCAGCCGTTAATCTACGGGTAAAACTATAGTGGACGGAAGCATTAGGATAGAAAGATAAGCGTTTTGTTTCCTTTATAAACGCGAAAAAATCACACAACTTCACGATGTATTGCCTCAACGATTACCCCTTACAATCTTTAAATAGTTTTAAGGTTCCAGCATATGCAGCCCATTACATTCGGCTTAATAGCTTAAAAGATATAGAGGATTTTTATACTACCGTAGATATAAGCAAAAGACCTTTATATATACTAGGTGGTGGTAGCAATACATTATTTGTAAGAAACTTCCCTGGTTATATACTGCATGTTCAACTATCAGGTATTGAAATCATAGAAGAAACCCACCATAAAGTGCTGATTAAGGCAGCTGCAGGCGTACCGTGGCATACGCTTGTTTTATTTTGTATCAACAAAGGATATGGAGGTATAGAAAACTTATCGTTCATTCCAGGTACAGTTGGTGGCGCTCCGATACAAAATATAGGCGCATATGGTATAGAACTTAAAGATGTATTGGATACTATTGAAGCCATTGCATTATCCACTGGTCAAAAAATAATTTTTAAATCTTCAGCATGTGGCTTTGGCTATAGAACAAGCTTTTTCAAAACAAAATGGAAAAATCAATATTTAATTACACATATCACCTTGGCTTTACATAAAGAAAAAGTTTTTTCTATAGGATATGAAGCCATCCAAGCTATGTTGGAAAAAATGAAGATTAACCAGTTGTCGTTTAAAGCAATAAGTGACGCAATTATTGCCATTCGAAAACAGAAACTACCAGATCCTACTATTTTGGGTAACGCAGGTAGTTTTTTTCAGAATCCGTTGGTGTCTATAGGACACTATCAATCGCTTAAGGCGCAATATCCTTCAATAATTTCCTTCAAAACGGAACATAAAGAACAGATGAAAATTTCAGCAGCCTGGCTTATAGAAACAGCAGGGTTTAAAGGATTACGTAAAGGAAATGCAGGAGTCTATGCCGGACACGCGCTTATACTAGTAAACTATGGGGGTGCTACTGGTAAAGATATTGCAAGTCTAGCCAATCAAATCAAAAAAAAAGTAAAAATTCAATTTAATATCACCCTAATACCAGAGGTTAATATTGTAGGTGGTGTAATTAAATAACGTCAATTGAGGGCGTATGTCGCATCTGTAGTTGATTTTGCAATTGCATCTTATTTAGATCTACATTACCTTGGATACCTGGAACAGACCCTGTACTAGAATATTGCCATATTTTCCATTCTTGCCAACCATTTGGTAACTCATTTGATGATGGTGGTGTGCTTCTGTATCTAGCAATCCATAGTGGACACTTTTTAACTATATCAGGGGTGGTTTTTACATGTTGATCCCAAAAATTTTGTCTTGTGTATATGAAAGGAGTTATGTTTATCTCCTTGAGATATCGAACGCTTTCTTCTACTACGCTGCTCACTAAACTATAATCTGATCCATTGCTTTCCTCTACGTCTAACGCTATAATTGGCTCATTATTAGCCAAGCTAGTCTGGTCAGTTAATTTCTGTGCTGCTTGTATTTGACCTATAAAATTATCCATTTGATCCTTAGCCGAACTTGAGCCAAATCTTAGGAAGTGATAGGCACCAGGTTGAAAGCCTACACTACAGATATTCTTATAGTTGTCTATAAATTTAGGATCTTGATAGCTTTTACCTTCTGTTGCTTTAGCAATAATAAAAGCTTTATTACTATTACTAGGGGTTAGTTGCTTCCAGTCAATATTTTTTTGATGATGAGATATATCCATTCCTTCTTGGTATTCTATTATTATTTTTTGTTGAGATATCATATTATTTTTTGTATGATAGTTGCATCCGGTTAAAGGTAATATAAAAAGGAGGCTAGCCCAAACAGTCGAATGATAGTAATAAATAAGCAGTTGTTTCATGGTTTAGCTTACATTAAGAAATTTAGTTAATAACTACAAAATGAGACCGTTGCGATAGAAAATTAAATCTATTCAAAATAAGAAAAAAGCTATGTAATTATTGTTTTTATGTCCTTTATAGGACACAGAAAGAAAGTGTTTTACCAAAAATATATGCAAAAATGTTTAAAATATTTTTTGCAATTTGCTATTGCAACGGCCTCATTTTAAAGGGTTTTTAAGGCAATGCTATATCTAAAATGAAAAAAAGTAAACTTTAAAATCAATAATTAATGAAATTTATACATCTTTAATCTAGAAAACTATAAAAAAGAACACTAAAAACTTAACAAAAATTACAATAGTTATCTACAGCAACGGTCTCAAATTATGTTAATTTCTGTCCAGTTTTATCGGTCCTTTATATTAGATCTAATTAATTGTCCTTTATATTAGATCTAATTAATTGTCCTTTATATTAGATCTAATTAATTGTCCTTTTTTGAATGATTCTAATATTTTCTATTCCTTTTATAGTAATGGAAGCAGTATGGAAACTCTTAAATCTTAGCATCGGTTTGATCCGTTTTTTAATAAATATATGCTCTTGTTCAACTCTATTATTCAAGTATTTGTTTTGCAGTATTTGAATGTTATGATCTTGATCTAGTTCTATATTTAAAGCTATAGTGGCAGCTCCCCCATATCATCATGGTCTTCTAGTCTATTTTGTGGCATATGATTGATAACATGGACACCTTGGTTTTTAGATTTTATACCACCTAATAATACCAACTGTTGCCCCACAATTTGTACAAAATATTTTTGCGTACCATCCTTATCTGTATAGCACCTGTGTATTAACTTTCCTTCTATGTATACCTGTTGACCTTTGGTTAAATATTGAGCTGCTACTTCTGCATGAGGGGTCCAAAGTACTATTTCATGCCAATCGGTATGATTTATTTTTTGACCTTCTTTTGTTTTGTAGCTATCATGCGTTGCTACAGTAAGTTGTACCCGCATGCGCCCATTTTCTAAGTGGCCTATTTCTGGCGCTTTACCTAGGTTACCCAAAATAATTACTTTATTAACACTCGCCATGTTGGTTGTGCATAATAGAAAAAATAGTTTTCATCCCTGGTTAATTTAAGATCTTAGTAGGTAAGCAGCAACTGCTTAGTGGTAGCTTGGAAAGCATTTTTATGAGTTTGTGTTTAGAAAGATAACGTTTGGAAGCATCATTTTCTGGTTTCAACCCTTTGTAAAAGGGTGTCAGCAATAAGGTATCCTTGATCTTTTCTTACTTCAATTGAACGTTCGATGATAAAAGTAAGCAGTTGAGTAGGGTGGAGGCCAATTTCTGCTGCTTGATGGAATAAAAAGGAAGCGGGATGCATACCGGCCGTAGTATTGGGATCATTTAATATAATTTCATTATCATCGGTGATAAAGCCATCTATACGGGCATATACTTGACAATCTAACAGTTGGAACAAGTAAACAGCCTGTTTTCGGATGCGCTTCAGTAAGGAAGTGGATAAGACCATAGGCGTTTGTTTCCGTACTATACCGGGCAAATATTTTGCTCTATAATCAAAATGGAGCTTTCCCTTGACCATTTCAGTTGGGGGGAGTGCAATCGGATTTCCTTTTTCTGCTTCTAGTACCATGCAAGAAAATTCTCTTCCTTGAATAAAGGCTTCAATTATTATGGACGCTTCTGCTTGTGTACTCATTAATAAAATAGGTGGCTGTTTCTTTTGAAAATAAAGTTCTATGTAGTCTAGTAAGGTATGAGGCGTATAGAACGTTTGGTCAGCGATCTGTAAGGGAAATCCTATTCCTTCGCGTACATCTATAAGGTTAGTCAACCAATTTTTTCTTTCTTTTCGTGTATAATTTTGCCATTGATCATAGCTTATTGTTTCCATAAAAAATGCCTTATGGACCGCATGTATAAAGGAATCAAGTATAGAGTGTTCCACAATGGTCACGCCTATAGAGGAGCCTTGTCTACTGCTTTTCACCACGAAAGGCAAGCCAAGGGAAGCCATTATTTGATCAAATAGCTTTTTTTTGTCATCTGTACCGAGCCATTCTTTTTGGGCTAAAATGACAGAACGGGGTAGTACAAAACCTGATTGTTGTAAAAGCTTTTGTTGAAATATTTTGTTCATGGCTAGTGCAGCTGGTAGGATATCAGATCCTGTATAGGGGATTTGATACCATCTTAATAGTCCTTGTATGGTTCCATCTTCTCCATAAGGACCATGTAAGCAGAGAAAAGCTATATCAAAGTATTTGGAAAAATCAGTAGGATCTATTTTTTTTCCTATTTTTGCTATATATAGCGCATGGCTTTCGGTAGTAGGCAATGACTCTATGTAAAGGGGAATCCCCCAAAAATTGGCTATAATAGCGGATGGATAGAACTCCCGAATGGTACCCTGGTAAAGGTATTGCTTACGAAGTAGAATAAAGTTCCCTAAACTATCTACAAATATAGGGAGTGGTTCAAATTTTTTTCGATCTAAATGGTCATAAACGGTACGCCCCCCTGCAAAGGAAATTTCACGTTCTCTAGATGGTCCTCCAAAAAATATAGCTACCTTGATCAGAGGTAATAAAGAATTGTGCACGAGAAAGTAAAATTAGAATCAATAGTTAGTATTACTTTGTTCCAATTTAGAAGCCGATGTATCTTGGCCAGTAATTTTTTATAACTACCTGTTTTATTTTCCTGAATAGGCTAAGTTTATACAACTATTTGCTGGCCATTTTCATAGCAGTTACGCCATTTTTTTTAGCTCAGATGCTTGGCTATTTTTTTCTATTTGCTTGAGTAATTCTAGTTGGGTTCTACCCAGTTGTTCCAGTGCATAGCCTTTATCAATAACTAATTTTTGTTGGTCTTTTAGGGATGGAGCAGTGTACATTACTTCACTCATAATGCTTTCACAAATAGAACGCAGTCCCCTGGCTCCCAATTTTAATGATATAGCTTGTTCAGCAATCAAATCAAGTGTTTCTTCTGTAAAAGTTAGGGTGATTCCATCTATTGCGAACAACTTAGTATACTGCTTTACCAATGCATTTTTAGGCTCTGTGAGAATACGGCGAAGGTCAGATTTAGTAAGTGGTTCAAACCCTCTTACAATTGGAAGACGACCTACTAGTTCAGGAATCAAACCATATCCCTTTATGTCTGATGAAGAAACATATTTAAGTATATCCTTATCATCTACTTTGGGCGTACGTTTTGCACAAAATTCGAATCCTATGCTATTAAAGTTAATGCGATTGCTAATGGTTCTAGCAATACCATCAAAAGCCCCTCCACAAATAAATAAAATCTTTTCTGTATTGACAGCTGTTAGCTTCTGATCTGGATGTTTCCTTCCACCATGGGGCGGCGCATTTACAATTGAGCCTTCTAATAACTTCAGTAAAGATTGTTGAACCCCTTCACCACTTACATCACGGGTGATGGATGGATTGTCCCCCTTACGTGCAATTTTATCAATTTCATCTACATATACAATCCCTCTTTCAGCTGCCGTTACCTCATAATTAGCCGCATGCAATAAGCGACTAATGATGCTTTCTACATCTTCTCCTACATACCCTGCTTCTGTCAAGACGGTTGCATCTACAATACAAAAAGGTACCTCCAACATTTGTGCCAAAGTACGGACCAAATAGGTTTTACCTGTTCCAGTTTCTCCAACTAATAATATATTGGATTTTTCAATAACTACATCATCTTCTATATTTGCTGGATGAGATAAACGCTTATAATGGTTGTAAACAGCAATAGACAATGCTTTTTTAGCTTCTTCTTGTCCAATTACATATTCATCTAAATAGGCTTTAATTTCTTGCGGTCGTAATAGATTTACTGGTTTGATGTCATTTATGATGATATCTTCTTTTTGAAGTTGAATAATCTGTGCAGCTTGTGTCACACATTGGTCACAAATGCGTCCTTCTGGACCGGTTACCATCATACTGACTATCTCACTAGCTTTTTTACAAAAAGAACAATGGGTTTTCATAGTAGTAGTAATTATATGATTAATTTTTTTTCTCTTGCTCTAATACGGAATCAATAATTCCATATGCTTTAGCCTGACTTGCACGCATCCAGTAGTCTCTATCTGAATCACGCTCTACAGAAGCATAATCTTGACCTGTATGGGTGGAGAGAATGTTATAAATATCTTTTTTAATTTCAATCATTTGCTGCATGGTAATTTCCATATCAGCAGCTGTGCCTTTAGAGCCTCCTAGAGGTTGGTGAATCATAACCCTAGCATGTGGCAGAGCAGACCGTTTGTTTTTAGCACCTCCCGTCAATAATACTGCAGCCATAGAAGCAGCAAGGCCTGTGCAAATGGTCGCTACGTCAGGCGAAATATATTGCATGGTATCGTAAATACCTAAACCTGGGTATACGGAACCTCCTGGACTGTTGATATAAAGCAAGATGTCTTTTTTTGTATCGACCGATTGTAAATAGAGTAATTGTGCAATAATGACATTGGAAATATTATCATCTACTTGTGTACCAAGAAAAATAATTCTGTCCATAATCAATCTAGAGAAAACATCTACTTCTCTAAAGTGACCGGGACGCTGCTCAATAACAGACCGTGTCATGTTTTCGACATCTGATACATAATTATATATTTGTGAACCAGTTGCATATCCATTTTTAACTGCAAATTTTTGAAATTCTTTTTGATTTGGCATAAATAATATGGAAGGTGAAATGCATCTTTTTTTATTTGTTTTTACTCTATGCTAATAGAATAAATAAGCAACTCTTTGAAATTTAGTATAAAATAATATATTAAACAAATAGCATATCTTATATTTTGTGCAATAATAATTGTTCAGTACTACACTAGTCTATGATTGAAGCAATATAGGCTTGTAGGTTAGATAAGTCATAGGGTGTAAACCAGCTTATATTTTTGTCTTTTTTAAACCAAGTCATCTGTTTTTTTGCATATTTTTTCGTGTTTATTTTAATCTGGTCTATGGCTTCTGCTAAGCTCGATTGACCTTCTATATAGTTGAATAATTCTTTATAGCCTAATGTTTGCAAGGCATTGGTTCCTTTGTAAGGATATAGTTTTTCAACTTCTTGCAGCAATCCTTGTTCTATCATAGCATCTACACGTAAGTTGATCCGTTCGTGTAGTAATGCTTTTGGTTGGGTTAGACCTATCATTATAATATTAAATTTTCTTGTTGGTTGCGTCTGTTGTTTGCGTAAAGTTGAGTAAGGTATGCCTGTACCCAAGCAAACTTCTAATGCTCTGATGACTCTTTGGGGATTTTTAAGATCTACTGTGTGATGGTATATGGGATCTTTTTCCGCCAGTAGTTGGGTCAGGTAGGAGAGTCCTTTTTCTGCTAAGGCATTGTTTAAATTGGTACGTAGCCTGGATGGCAGGATAGGTATTTCCGCTAGTCCTTCACAAAGTGCTTTTAGATAGAGTCCAGAGCCACCGGTTGCTATCACAACATCTTGATGCATAAAAAGGTTATCGAGGGTTTGTAATGCTTCTTGGGCAAATTGCCCAGCTGTATAGTTGGCTTGAATGGGTAAAAAAGATAAAAAATGGTGTGGAATGCCTCTCATTTCTGCTTGGGTAGGTTGTGCCGTACCAATCACCATGTCACGATAAAATTGTCTGGCATCAACAGATATAATCTCTGTTTGCAACGCTTCAGCCAGTTGAATGGATAGTTCGGTCTTGCCTATAGCAGTTGGACCTACTATAACGATTAAGTGGTTGGTATGGGTTGGAGTCATTAGGATTAAAAATCAGTCCACTATACATTTGAAAAGACAGACTCGAGCCCTATACAGAGTCTCTTAATAAATCGATTATTGCTTTATCTTTAGCTAAATCAAAAGCTGTAATATGACGTTGTTTTTATAATTTAGACCATTACAGCAATCGTATAATGTCTATCAACCGATGGACGTAACTTCCTTCGTTATCATACCAACTAATTACTTTTACCAATTTTCTATTAACGTAGGTTAACTTTCCATCAAAAACAGAAGAGTGGGTATTCCCTATTATATCTACAGAAACAATTGGATCTTCTGTATAGGCTAGTATATGTTTAAGTGGACCTTGGGCTGCTTCATACATGGTCTGATTTAAAGCTTCTTTAGTAGTCTCTTTTTTTAATAGTGCAGTAAAGTCTACTACTGAACCATTTGAAACAGGAACCCTCATGGCAATTCCATCTAATTTTCCTGCTAAATGAGGCATTACCAGCCCTATTGCTTTAGCAGCTCCTGTAGAGGTAGGAATGATAGATAGTGGAGCTGCTCTTGCTCTTCTTAAATCATTATGTGGTGCATCTTGTAGTGACTGATCAGCTGTATAAGCATGAATAGTATTGATGACCCCTTGTTCTATACTAAAATGATCATCTAATACTTTGGCAACTGGTGCCAAACAATTGGTGGTACAGGAAGCATTAGACAAAATAACTGGCTTTGTTTTTAAAATATCATTATTTATACCTAGTACAATAGTAGGAATAGTTTGATCCTTAGTAGGTGCTGACAGCACTACCTGTTTAGCACCTGCTGTCAAATGGCTGGTCGCCCCCTTTTTATCTAAAAAATGACCAGTAGCTTCTATGACTACATCTACATCTAGTTTGTCCCAAGGTAATACAGATGGATCGGGGCAAGAATAGACCTGAATGTATTTGTTGCATATGCTGATGCTGGAAGCATCACATGTAACCTCACCTTTGAAGGGGCCATAGTGGGAATCATATTTAAATAAATGGGCTAAAATTGTACTATTGGCTAGATCATTAATTCCTACTACGGCTAAATCACTACAACCTAAAATCGTACGTAAAGCCAATCGACCAATACGGCCGAATCCATTAATCGCAATTTTTTTCATTATTAAAATATATTATTCTTGTAATAGTTCATCAAGTTTAGTTAATAGTTTTAATTGATGTTTTTGAGTTTTTTGAAATAAACCAAGTTTATCGAGCCAAGACAATGAGGAGGGTGTATTACACAATTTAATGGTGAGGTTTGGCCAACCTTTGTAGAGGTAAATGATGGTACTTAAGAGCTCGATGCGTTCTTTTGTATTAAATCCGCTATAGTACACAGATAAAAAGTTGCTAATACTATCCGGGTCTACTTTATCGAAAAGATCTTTTAACGAATTTTGATCTGATGCAGAAAATTCCATAATTGAGAATAAAAATTGCTTTCTTTGTTTACCTTCTAATGATAGTTTAGAACCCCAGTCATCTGCTGGTACCGCTTTATCTTTTTTGGCTTGTGCTTGTTCCTTTTGTTTAATTAACGCACCTAGATCATCGCTCGCTACGCGGCCTTTTTGACTATTGCAGTGAATAGATTTTAGAATCTCTTGTCGGTCATGATCTGGCAGTTGGGATAAGCTTGCTTTTGCATCATCATTTAATTGCTGAAGTGGATTAGGAAGAATCGATGTAATCAGCTGGTTGATCTCTTCTGGTTTAGTAGCATTCAGAATGTCCTTTTTTAACTTAGTAGCTATTTTTTCGTTTGATTCGATCTGAAGCAAGTCGATATAGTGTTGTTGACATTCGATAGAGATAAGTTGAATCTGCTGTAACAGCTTTTCGTTTTGATTGATAAGCTTTGCTTGTGTATCTAAGTCAGCCTGATCAAAATCTTTTTGAAATGAACGTCGTTCAGATTGGGGTAGAAGCTTTAGTAATTTATTGTAATTTGTTTGATTTTCAATATTTTTTTTTATAAAACTTTCTAAAGCATCTGCTGTTTTAATATTAGAAATGGCTTTGTATATTTTTTCCTGTCCGGTCTTATCATTCATTTGAAGTAGCTTTAGGTAATTTCCTTTCCCCTTTTCAGATACCCCAGTCCAAACTGTGTTTCGTTTAGGTATAAGCTCGCTTCGCACACCATTACAACTGAAGAAGGCAAAACAGGCTGTAAATGTAGCATAAAATAAAAAATAATGTAAGAAAAATGGATTGATTTTCCGGGCGCTTTTATTTAACATATGGCTGCTGTGCGTAATGTAGTAATTTTAAAAAATTATCTAGTATGCCATAAAGAACATATTTACAATAGTAGATAAGGTATACCTAATAGTTGGAACCATTTTTCAATCTTACGAAAAAAATATATAAGTTGGAACTATTAACCTTACTACACAACCCTATTCAAAGCATATAGTGGACTGCAAAAAACAGATAAAATTTATAAAAATTTGTCTTAATAAATCAGTCGACTATATTTGGGGAAAGTTACATGGGTAGATTATAACATATGGAAAAAATAATACGCATACTTTGGAAATGTTTTGCAGCAGGAATTATAAGTATTCCTATTTATCTTTTTTCTGTTCAAGTTGATTTTTACCATTTATATGGTAGCATGCCCTCAACAGAATTATTAGAAAACCCACAAAGCGAATTGGCTTCTGAGCTCTATGCTGCAGATGGCGTTTTGCTGGGCAAGTACTTTAGAAACAACCGCAGCTCTGTAACTTATGAAGAAATTTCGCCCAATATAATTCATGCGCTTATCGCCTCAGAAGACTACCGTTTTGAAAAACATGCTGGTATAGATTTAAGGGGCTTATTACGTGCTTTTTTTCTTTCGATTTTATTACAACAAAATAAAGGAGGAGGAAGCACGCTTACGCAACAGTTGGCTAAAAATCTCTTTAACATTAGAAAGGAGACAAACTATCGAGGCAGATGTTCGCATATTCCCTTCCTTAGTAAACTGATACTTAAAACAAAAGAATGGATCTTAGCGGTTCAACTAGAACGTGCCTATACCAAGCAAGAACTTATAGCCATGTATCTGAATACAGTTACCTTTGGTAGTAATACATATGGCATTAAAGTAGCCGCACGTACATTTTTTAACAAAACAGCCGCCGAATTACGTATAGAAGAGGCTTCGCTATTGGTAGGACTATTACGTGCACCTAGCCGATACAGTCCTATTAAGAATCCTGAAAAAGCCAACCATATTAGAAACGTAGTATTAGGTCAAATGGTCAAGTATGGATTTTTAAAAAGGTCTGATTATGACCTTATTTCTGAAATACCTACCGAGTTACATTATCAAGAGGAAAATTATGAAAAAGGCATAGCACCCTATTTTAGAGCAGTAGTACGTGATTTCCTATTAAAATGGACTCAAGAAAATGGATATGATCTTTTTTCAGATGGACTGCGCATCTATACAACCGTTGATAGTCGCATGCAAGTGCACGCAGAAGCTGCTGTAAAAGAGCACATGGCGCTGTTACAAGCTAAATTTGATGACCATTGGAAAGATCAAAATCCATGGATTCATGAAAATGGGAACGAAATAGTAGACTATATTGAAAAAGAAATACAAAAAACAGCTTTTTCCCAAGGCTTACATAAAGATTATGGAACAGATGTCAAATCAATTCATAGGGTATTGCATACACCTGTACCCACTCTATTATTTTCTTGGAATGGGCCTATTCAAAAAATGATCACCCCTATAGAAGCCTTTAAACATCATCGAAGGATATTACAGGCCGGATGTATGGCCATGGATCCTTATACAGGCCATATTAAAGCCTGGGTAGGTGGTATTGATTACAAATATTTTCAGTACGATCATGTAAAACAGAGCAAACGACAAACCGGTTCAACTTTTAAGCCTATTGTCTATACAGTAGCATTAGATAATGGCTTCTTGCCTACAGACCTGGTAACAGATGTACCGGTTACATTCTTACAACCCAACGGTGAAATGTGGACACCGCAAAATGCCTGGAAAAGCTATTCTGGTAAGCCCTATACCTTACGTTATGCTATGGCTAAATCCTACAATTCTATTACAGCTTATTTGATTAAACAGCTTGGCCCCCAACGAGTTGTAGACTGTGCCAACCGAATGGGTATCAAAGGGCCTTTAGACCCGGTTCCTGCTATTTGTCTGGGTTGTAGTGATGCTTCTATTTATGAAATGGTAGGTGCATATAGTACTTTTTTGAATGAAGGGGTTTGGACAGAACCTTTGTTTATTACCCATATTGAAGACAAATATGGTAATATATTACAAACCTTTATTCCACAACATCGCGAAGCGATTCATAAAGATACAGCTGATCTTATGACTTATATGCTGCAAGGCGCGCTGGATGAAGGCGCTTTAAATAGTGTACCTATTGCCCTAAGAGAAGAGAATGATATAGCAGGCAAGTCGGGTACCACCTCTAATCATTCCGATGGTTGGTTTATAGGGTTAACCCAGAATCTTTGTACGGGGGTTTGGGTAGGTGGAGAAGACCGCTGTATTCACTTTAGAGATTTTAAGCTAGGAAATGGCAGTACAACCGCTCGCCCTATATGGGAAAAGTTCATTATGAAGTTATATAACGATCCTTATCTAACTTATAGGAAGGGGCCTTTGATTACAAACAGAATTTTTTCTGAAAAAATAAAAAATATTATTCAAGGCAAATCTAAGCATCACTTGGGTACATCTGGCCATAGATCTAATGATGCATCGATTGATCTAGCTAATAAACAGAAAACAGCTATAGCACTAGACATAGATAAAATACTTTAAAAATTATAGTGGACTGAAGAACATTGGATCCCTTTCCTTCTCTTTGCAGTGTCTCAAATAATCTGATATGAATACGCATAAATGGATCTGTTTGGTTTGTTTTAAAAAACGAGACCGTTGCAATAGATTTTTAGGTTTTAGTCAAAAAGAGTCCGGTTAAACTTTATTAAAAAGTTAACTTGTATTTATTGTTTAAGGTTTTTAATTAAATTTTTAATATATTTGCATGGGAATAAAAGTAAGCGGTCAGCTACGTTTATCAAATATTTCAGCTAGTCGTCGTAAATGCAAGCATGCTTTTTTAATCAAATAAATAATTTGATTAACTGATTATTAGTAGAAAAAGAAGCTTCGTATTTGTTATCCTAAAGGTTTGCGTTTATCAGGTAAGCCTGCCTATAGTTCGCTACTTTTATTTAAAATGCTCTTATTTGAGCAGTGGTTTGGCTTAAGTGACTACCAAGTAGAAGAAAAGGTTAATGATCGTATTACCTTTAGCGGATTTTCTGGTATTTTCATAGATAATTCTGTTCCAGATCATAGTCTATTAAGCAGATTTAGAACTGCCTTTACAGAAAAGAAGGCTTTAGATAGGTTATTAATCATAAATGATCAACTATCTAGCCATGCTGTATTGGTTCAGCATGGTGCCGTTATTGATGCCTCTATTACCCCTACGCTTAGACGTCCTAAAGGTAAAAAAAGCTATGATTTGCATGAGGATGCTACTATATCCGTATCTAAGAGATATCAAAAAGGGGTAGCTTCAGAAGCTAGTTGGAACCAAAAAGGGCATAATCTTTACTATGGTTATAGGCGGCAGCTCCTTGTCGAAAGTAAACAAGGTTTAGTACTAGCAGTCAGTACTACAAAGGCATCCAGTCATGATGGTGCTCATTTACCTATATTATTGGATAAGTCATCTCTAAAACCAGGTAGTAGGCTAAGGTTATAGCGGGTTACCCAACGAAACTTTACTAAAGAAAAAAACTTAAAATCAGCTATTCAAAAGAAAGGTAGTAGAAATCATCGCTTATCACCTGCTGCCAATTGGTTTAATAAGTTAGTATCCAAAACTCGATGTAAGGTAGAGCGGGTATTTGGTAGCATTAAGCGTTGGTTTCGTAGCGTATATTCGCTAGTCTAAATAATTTTTTAGTGAATCGGCTATTAATCTTATTTTCTTTAAGCAGCTGTAAAAGTATGGATATGGATACCAACCGTCATAAAGACTTTTCGTTTACCCTATTAGATGGCAGTATTTTTCATCTTTGTAGTGGCATTCAACAGGTAGTTTTGGTAGTCAATACGGCTTCGCGCTGTGGATTTGCGCGTCAATTTGATGCCTTACAAAGGCTACATGACCGGTACCATGTCGATGGTTTTACAGTCCTTGGGGTATCTTCTCAAAGCTTTGGCAAGCAAGAATTTGAAAAGCCTTGTGATATAGCAAGTGCTATACAAAACAAATGGAGTACCCTTACTTTTCCGATTACGCAGTTAACAGCTGTTTGTGGAAAATCCATTCATCCATTCTATGCATGGGCTGCTACACAAGTTTCTTGGTATGGCCGCCCAAAATGGAACTTTCATAAATATTTGATAGGGAAACAGGGGCAATGCATTGCATGGTTTGCGTTTGCAACAGATCCTTTGGCCCCAAAGATCATAGAAGCAGTAGAGGCTGCACTAGGTGCTCAGTAGCTTTTCTTGAAGCCATTTACTTAATCGTCCGCTTTCTAAATATTAGATATATATTTTAATGGATTTTTTGAGCTATATTTTTAAATACAAATGCAACCCAACTATTGTGTTATTCATTTAACATAAGCTAAACCAAAAGTTTGCAATTTTAAATAAAAAAATATATTGTTCTTTTATAGTCTAGTTATACACTCAAGTAATCATTAAAAAATTACTAAAAGTAAAAAAATATGAGTCATATGAATCTACAAACCAATAAGACCTGTTTAGACAGAACTAAATTTACTTTTTTTCGTGGTATTTTTACCTATTTTTCTCTTCAAAAGCTTTTTTCTGCTTCTTTTTTAATAGGACTGTGCAGCAGCTGCCTACTGTGCAGCCCAGGATTTAAATGCAGTAGAAAAAATAGTTATGGACTGAAGATAGAAAAAGCTTTTTCCAAATCCAATACAAGCGACGTCTTCTTCGACCCATTATCCTTAAGAAGGGAAGTAAACCCGCTATCGGAACGGTTATTATCCTTACAAAGAGATAAGCCATTATATGTGAAAGATGCACTTACTAAGCAGCAGCTTAATAGTACCAAGCCTACTAATATAGGATTAGAGCAGCCAAGCCTATTGGGGAATAGGCTGCAAAACATACCATTACCCTCTAAAAAGACTTCTACTAGCTTACCAATAAGTTCGCTACCTCTAGAAAAGAAAGATAATCCACTTCCAGTGGACACATTGCCCTTACAAGGGAAGCCAACTATACCTGAGATAGGTGTAGTTGGCAGGGATTATCTTAACACTATTGACTCTACTGATAATATCGAACCAAAGAAGCCAAACTTATTAGCAAAATCAAAATCCGAAGAGGCTTGCTCTAATATTCCTATTAAACCCTCGGATACTTCTAATATATCTAATGTAGATAATAATCTAAATACTGTTGACAATGTTAATGTTAAAAATCTTATAGAACGTTTTGAGGGCAACATACAAAAAGAATTGCAAGAGAATATAGATCGTACCAATAGGCCCTTTAAGATTATTGGCTCTACTAATATGGCATCAAACAACCTAAACGCAACAGTGCCAAATAAAAATATTGACGAAATATATACTAAAAGTAAAAAAATAGGAAAAGAGAGGGAAATAGATCCATTAATTGATATACAATTATTAGACAATAGCGCTGAAAAAATAAGCGATTTCGTAGCTGACATGCAATTGAAATGGACGAGAGTATTGACAATGATAGATGAATTGGAGGAAGAATTACAAAAAAATCCCCATGAAAGGGATACAAACTTTGAGGTACTTCTTATAAAATTAAGAGAAAGTGAATTGGATAGCTTAAAAAAGGATCTATTAAAAAAATATTTATCAATTAGTGAGGAAATCGATAAAATCAGCAAAGTATTAAACCCTTCGAATACCCAAACTAATGATAACCCCTTAATAACTGAACTAATAAAGATAATGAGCTCATGGAATGAACATAATAAAGCTAAACCCGAGTATAAATTCGAAAAGTGTAAAAAGCTTCTGGAAGAAATAACAAAAGACAACTATAACAGTAACGGTGATATAAAGAATGTGGTAAATAATTTACAATCACTACAAAATACTATAAGATCTATACTAAAATTAACAAAACAGATCATCTGTCAGCTTGAAGAAAATATTAGCCAGATAGAACATCCCAGAGATAGAAGTATATCTAATTTTTAGATTGTTGATTTAATATAGAACATTTAAAAGCAAAAAGCATTAGGGTAATTAGAACCATACTTTTGGACTTTGTATATTCTTTTGTTTTGTGCCTAAATCTACATAAATAATGACGGAATTTGGCATTTATACTTTCAAGACATTTCGTATATCGCTTTCCAACGATATGTTTACTTTTTGGTAAGATACCTCTATAAGCAGGCCATTTATCTGTGAAAACGAAACTGTGTGCTGTAGGCTTTACCTGAAAGTTCAGCTCCCCCCCAACTTTTTTCATCTTAAAACTGAATAGTTCGCCGGCCATTAAAGCACGTGTAAGCGAAGATAGTTAATAAGATGAGACCGTTGCAATAGAAAATTAAATCTATTCAAAATAAGAAAAAAGCTATGTAATTATTGTTTTTATGTCCTTTATAGGACACAAAAAGAAAGTTTTTTACCAAAAATATATGCAAAAATGTTTAAAATGTTCTTTGCAATTTTCTATTGCAATGGCCTCTATACCTAATTTATATATGACTGATTTAAAATAACTTTAATCCCGAGCTAACGTTAAATTAAAGCAAAAATATAAAAAAATCTATTAAATATTAGTAATCCCAAAAAGTAATATATAAAGATGCTTACGGAGCCTATAAAAATTTGGATGTGATGAAGAGGGATTAAATTTTTTAGATGTATTCAGCGCTTCTCCTACAGGGATATGACCCATATAATAAATGCATTACGCGAATAAAAGGTTTGGTAAAATTGCCTCTTGAGGATGCTGGATCGGATAATTGGATAAAAAAAACAAGCCGGGTATCGCGCCGCTACAACTACTTTACCCTTGTTCCTTTCCAGGCCTAGGGGATTCAGTAGGAGCTAGCCGTACCGGCTTGCCGTTGTAAATTTAATACTTTTTTTTGAAATCAAAAAATTGTTGGAGAAAAATAATTGCACGCTGTTGTAACCTTTACCATAGGCCTCTTTATTACAAGAAGAGACCTATATATTTTCTCTTGAAAAGGTCAATCGATCTACTAGCTAATTATTCTTCTAATAATTTATTTGTGTAATTTTTTATAAACCCAGCTAGCCATTCTCCTTCTAGCGACCCTTGTGCCAGTAGGGCCAATTGATAGCTCTGTTCTACCAGTGCTTTTTGAACAGTTTGATCACTAGTAGCTAAGATTTTTTTAGCCAAAGGATGGTTTCCGTTAATGGCTACATGCATAGAGCGGAAATGCTTTTGTTTCGCTTCATCTCCTTGTGCAAATTGGGTCATACGTTTCAGCTGTTCCGAGGTAATAAAAGCCACAGGTAACTCCTCTGGTAGCATAGATGCGACCTTCCAAGTAGTTTGTTCTGCACCAATCGTTTTTTCATAAATAGACTGTAAGGTTTCACTTTCTTCTTTTGTAAGGGTATGTTCCGTTACCTCTTCTTGTTCAATTAGGTTACCGATGGTATCGGTGTCAATCGCTTTGAGCTTGACTTTATCAAGTTTATATTCCACGAAATTGATAAAGTTGGTATCAATCGGGCTATTTAGGACCAATACATCATATCCTTTTTGTTGTGCTGGTTGTATGTAGACAGCATGTTTTTTAGGGTCTGTTGTATAGAGTAAAACCAAATTTTCATTTTTATCAGTTTGATTTTTAGCCATTGCATCTTTGTATTCAGCTATCGTATAGTAATGGCCAGTTGTGCTCTGCAAGAGAACTATTTCTCGTATCCTTTCATCAAACTTAGCATCGGTTATCATACCATACTTGATAAAAAGGGAGATATCATTCCACTTAGCTTCATACGCTTTACGATCTTGTTGAAAAAGGGTTTCTAGCTTTTCGGCTACTTTTTTAGCAATGTATGTGTTAATTTTTTTTACATTACCATCTGCTTGTAACGCGCTTCTAGATACATTCAGCGGTATATCCGGTGAATCAATAATACCATGCAACAACCGTAAAAAGTCAGGAATAACTTCTTTTACATCATTGGTAATAAACACCTGTCTTGCATAAAGTTGAATGGTTTCTTTCTGTTCAAAGTAGTTGGCTGTTTTAGGAAAGTAGAGTATTCCTGTTAAAGTAAATGGATAGTCAATGCTTAAATGGATCCAAAAAAGTGGATCCTCTGCAAAAGGATAAAGCGCTTTATAAAACTTAAGATAGTCTTCAGATTGTAAATCTGTTGGCCGTTTGATCCATAGTGGCATGGGATCATTGATCACCTTTTGATCAAATACAATTTCTATCGGTAAAAAGCGACAATGTTTATCTAAAATAGCTTGAATACGTTCTGGCTTCAAAAATTCTTCAGCATCTTCTGCAAGATGCAAAATTACTTCTGTACCTACTTCACTTTTTTCAGTAGAATATATTTCGAAATTGGTGCTACCATCACAGCTCCAATGCGTTGCTTGGGCGCCTACTTGATAAGATTTTGTAATAATTTCAACTTTTTTAGCTACCATAAAGGCTGAGTAAAAACCCAATCCAAAAAAACCAATTAATTGATGTTGTGCTACTTGGTCTTTGTATTTTTCTACAAATGCAGTGGCACCAGAGAAAGCAATTTGGTTGATATATTCTTTGATTTCATCAGCTGTCATACCTAATCCATGGTCTTTAATGGTCAGTGTTTTAGCAGATGGATCAAGCAGTACTTCTACTTGTAGCTTATTGGTAGCTCCCTCATAAAGGCCCATAGCCCCTAATTTTTTAAGTTTTTGTACCGCATCTACACCATTGGCTACCAATTCCCTCAAAAAAATGTCTTGATCAGAATAAAGAAATTTTTTAATAATGGGAAAAATATGTTCAGTATGTACCGATATGGTTCCTTTTTCGTTCATGATTGCTATTAATTTAAGTTAAATATATTTATGCTATATTGTGTCATATTTGGCATCTAGCCAACTATTTGCAATATAGTGTCTAAAGTGTTAGGATTTTATGCAACCATATTGGCTATATAGCAGAAAATTTGCTAAAGGTGATACGGTTATTTAATTCTTCTTTCATTTGATAATCACTAAGTGAATAGCAAGTTTGGAGCAAAAGCTTTTTAAACAAAAAAAGAGGACTGCAAGTCCGATTCCCAAATAAACGTAAGCCTTATTAAAATCATTCAAAAAGGACAATTAATCGGAGCTAAAAAACAGGTATCTGCTTTTGAGAAATTCTCTAAACTTATGGCCGCATAATAATCAAAACTCAAGAAAAGGGGAAGATCCAACAAAAATTAAACATAGATGAGACAGAGCCCATCATAGGGTCAATGACAATATGGAATTTTACTTACGTAAGTACTTATCTCTTACGTAATGAAACAACAAATAATTCATTGCTATCATGTATAGTACTATGAAAATTAAAAAACCGGTTTTAAATGATACCATAGATGAAAAATAGTTAACTTACTTTGCATTATTTACAGCCTAAATATGTTCAAACAACGCACTGCAAGTGCGAGGTTTTCTCCTAAAGCGAGATAATAAAGTAATGAATTAAAAGGAACAACAATTTGAATCTACAATTATTATTGAAGCAATCCAAGTATTGTACTGAGGCCGTTGCAATAGACTTTGTAAGATTTATATTAAAAAAGTATTTTTATATGTATGAAATAGTTAACTTTTAGTTTTTATTTGAAGCTTTGTATGTAGTCATTTTTGATGCTATCGTTATGTCAATAAAAACAAGTAGTCAGTTAAGTTTATCGGATATTTCAGCTAATCGTCGTAAATGCAAGCATACTTTCTTTGATCAAGTAAACAAGCTCATTAATTGGTCATCAGTAGAATAAAGAGCATAATCTTTACTATGGCTATAAGCGGCACCTCCTTGTCGAAAGTAAAGCTAGTTTAGTACTAGCAGTCAGTACTACAAAGGCATCCAGTCATGATAGTCATGATGGTGCTCCTTTCTATATTATTGGATAAGTCATCTCTAAAACTAGGTAGCAGGCTATATGGAGATAAAGGGTATAGCGGGGGTTACCCAACGAAACTTTACTAAAGAAAAAAACTTAAAATTAGCTATTCAAAAGAAAGGTAGTAGAAATTATCCCTTATCAAATACTGCTAAGCGGTTTAATAAATTGGTATCCAAAACGCGCTATAAAGTAGAGCAGATATTTGGTAGCATTAAGCATTGGTTTCGTAGCTCAAGAGCTAGATATATAGGCCTTGATAAAACCCATACGCAATATGTTATGGAAGCTATAGCCTATAATTTATATAGAGTTTTAAATGCTACAGCAGATTAAATTATAGCTTAGTTTTGTAAAACCAATAAGTTTTTTGAACTTATTGATAGCGTTTTTTGTAAACTTTTGTGCTTCTTTGCTTTAATTTTAGAAATAGCATAAAAAGCATTAAATACTTTTCTTAAAGTATACTTAACATAACCTGGAGTATTTTACAATAATACAATATATATATTATATTTTGTTTGGTTATTAAAAAGTTATCGGGAATTCGATTTCCGATAACTTTTAGGGATGCTTTTTTACTATAAACGCATAATTGCTTCTCTTTTGCTATTTTCTCTTTTCTGCTATTTTCTTTTCTGCTATTTTCTTTTCTGCTATTTTCTCTTCTGTTGTTTTCTCTTCTGCTGGTGTTGCTTCTGCTGGTGTTGCTTCTGCTGGTGTTGCTTCTGCTCCGTTTGTTGCTGCTGCTTCTTTTGTTGCTGCTGCTTCTTTTGTTGCTGCTGCTTCTTTTGTTGCTGCTGCTTCTTTTGTTGCTGCTGCTTCTTTTGTTGCTGCTGCTTCTTTTGTTGCTTGCTGCTTCTTTTGTTGCTGCTGCTTCTTTTGTTGCTGCTGCTTCTTTTGTTGCTGCTGCTTCTTTTGTTGCTGCTGCTTCTTTTGTTGCTGCTGCTCCGTTTGTTGCTGCTGCTCCGTTTGTTGCTGCTGCTGGTGTTGCTTCTGCTCCGTTTGTTGCTGCTGCTTCTTTTGTTGCTGCTGTTTTGTTTGGTGCTGCTGTTTCGTTTGGTGCTTCTGCTCCGTTTGGTGCTTCTGCTCCGTTTGGTGCTGCTGCTCCGTTTGGTGCTGCTGCTCCGTTTGTTGCTGCTGCTCCGTTTGGTGCTGCTGCTCCGTTTGGTGCTGCTGCTCCGTTTGGTGCTGCTGCTCCGTTTGGTGCTTCTGCTCCGTTTGGTGCTGCTGTTTTGTTTGTTGCTTCTGCTCCGTTTAGTGCTGCTGCTCCGTTTGGTGCTGCTGCTCCGTTTGGTGCTGCTGCTCCGTTTGTTGCTGCTGCTCCGTTTGGTGCTGCTGCTCCGTTTGGTGCTGCTGCTCTGTTTGTTGCTGCTGCTCCGTTTGTTGCTGCTGCTCCGTTTGGTACTGCTGTTGCGTTTGTTGCTGCTGCTCCGTTTGGTGCTTCTGCTCCGTTTGTTGCTTCTGCTCCGTTTGTTGCTTCTGCTCCGTTTGGTGCTGCTGCTCCGTTTGGTGCTGCTGCTTCTTTTGTTGCTGCTGCTCCGTTTGTTGCTGCTGCTCCGTTTGTTGCTGCTGTTTTGTTTGTTGCTTCTGCTCCGTTTGTTGCTGCTGTTTTGTTTGTTGCTTCTGCTCCGTTTGTTGCTGCTGCTCCGTTTGTTGCTGCTGCTCTGTTTGTTGCTTCTGCTCCGTTTGTTGCTGCTGCTCCGTTTGGTACTGCTGTTGCGTTTGTTGCTGCTGTTGCGTTTGTTGCTGCTGCTCCGTTTGGTGCTGCTGCTCCGTTTGTTGCTGTACCATTTTCTGTTGAAGCATCTAGGTTTTTCGACAGATTTTCTTTTAATTTTGTATTGCTTGGACCTTTAGGCTTATTTGAAGGGGTCGGTTTGTCAAAACAGCTAGATGTGGTTAGCGCTACTATAGAGCCGTATACGAAGTTTTTTATATTATTTTTCATAGATGTATATGTTAGATGGTTAGACTTTAATATTCAAAATATAGCTGGTAATAAAATAATGAAATTTTAAACTTTATACTTTGCAATTGACTTTCCTAAAAAGTCAATGTTAAGTATTTTTATAATAAAATCCAAATATTTACTTTTAATTTATTTTATCGCGGAACTGGTCTATCTGTTTGGTGTAGCTAGAAGTTGTAGTTTTAGTTAGGTGATACAGCAATCGACTAAAAAAATTGCTTGTTTTTTAATGAAGTAAAAAGTAGAAAAGCTGTCATTTTTTGATTAAAAGTAGCCTATCTTTTTTTGTTTTAAGCTTCTGCCAATGCTTCTGCACCACTAGTGATTTCTGCTAGTGCGCTTGTAATCAATGCTTGTCTGCTTCTATTGTAGCTAATACGGAGTGTTTTTAAAAGGTCGTCTGCATTGTCGGTTGCTTGGCTCATCGTAACCATCCTTGCTGCATGTTCACTGGCACTGGATTCAATGAGCATATGGATGATTTTATGTTTAAGTACTTCGGGCATAAGCTGTGCGATAAATAGCGCTTGGGAAGGTTCGTAGATATAGTGGTGTGTTTGGAGGGGGGGGGGGGTATATGTTGCTTCTATATCAGGTAAAAAAGGTAAAAAGGGCAACACAGTTACGCCTTGTTTGCCAGAGTTTTTAAAAGCAGTATACACCAATACCACTTCACTATAGCTGTTTTGCTGAAAGGCTTCTATACAATAGGTAGTCAGCTTGGCACTGGCTTGATCATTCGGTTTTGCTAAAAGATCAACATAGTCTTCTATAATAGGTAGATTGGACTTTTTAAAAAATTGATGGGCTTTTTTACCAATTGGCAACACTTCTACAGCGATAGGTGACGCTTGTTGGCGTCTTTTGATATGTGCATATGCAGCGCTGAGTACATTTTTGTTAAATGCACCACACAATCCTCGATTGGAGGCAACTACTATCAATAATAGCCGTTGTTCTATCTTTTTTTGGCTTAAAGGGTGGACTGGATCGGTCTTATCCATATTTTGTAGTGCAGCATGCAACAATGCATCATGTTGCCTGGTATAGGCTTTTAAAGGTAATAGCACCTGCTGAATCTTATGCAATTTCGAAGCAGATACCATTTTCATCGCTTTGGTAATTTGTTGGGTAAAGGCGATCAGATTGATGCGGTCTACTACTTCTTTAAGATGTGCCATAGTGATAAGGTTGCTTTACGCTTAATTTAATCTGGAAAGGTGCTTCCATCGCCCTCTTTTTTATTTTAAGCACTGTATTTTATTACAAGAGGCGCTACTATTGCTACTAGTACTTCGGTCATTTGCGTTTCCCACTTTCCTGCTGTAATACTGGCAAGAATAGTAGGGTGTTGGCTGCGCAATAGGGCTAAAAACTCTTTTTCAAATGCTTTGACCTGATCTAATGGAACGGTATCCAAGTACCCATTCATAGCTATATATAGAATGGCAACTTGCTCTTCTATCGGCATAGGCGTATGCAAATTTTGCTTAAGCAATTCTTGGTTTTTACGACCTCTGTCGATAGCTTTTTTGGTAGTCGCATCTAAATCGGCACTAAATTTTGAAAAAGCTTCTAACTCAGCAAATTGTGCTTGGTCCAATTTTAAGGTGGCGGCTACTTTTTTGATCGCCTTGATTTGTGCAGCACCGCCAATGCGGGATACAGAAATACCAACGTTAATGGCAGGTTTGATGCCTGCATTGAATAAATTCATTTCTAAAAATATTTGCCCGTCTGTAATGGAAATAACGTTGGTGGGAATATAAGCGGATACGTCACCCATTTGGGTCTCTATAATGGGCAATGCGGTAAGTGATCCGCCGCCTTTGACTTTCCCAACTAAAGCATCAGGAATCGCTTCCATAGAAGCAGCCATTGCATCGTTGGCAATAATGCGTGCCGATCGTTCTAGTAAACGGGCATGTAGGTAAAAAATATCACCAGGAAAAGCTTCCCGGCCAGGTGGCCTTCTTAATAGTAGGGATAATTCTCTATACGCGACAGCTTGTTTGGAAAGATCATCATAGATAATCAGTGCATCTCTGCCTGTGTCTCTAAAAAATTCACCAATAGCTGCGCCTGCAAATGGGGCAAAAGATTGCATAGGGGCAGAAGCAGAAGAAGGGGCTGCTACGATCGTGGTATAGGGCATTGCACCATGGCGGGTTAAGGTGTCTACTACATTGGCTATAGCCGATGCTTTTTGACCAATGGCTACATAAATGCAATAGATAGGCTTCCCTTGCTCAAATAAGCTACGTTGATGGATAATGCTGTCTAGGGCAATGGAGGTCTTACCAGATTGCCTATCTCCAATAATAAGTTCTCTTTGTCCTTTTCCAATTGGAATCATTGCATCAATGGCTTTTAGCCCTGTTTGGAGCGGTGCATCTACTGGTTGACGGTAGATTACACCAGGACCGTTCCGTTCTAGCGCCATTTCAAAAGTTTCCCCAACAATAGGGCCCTTGCCATCTATCGGTAAGCCAAGGGTGTCTACCACACGACCTAGTAATCCTTCGCCTACTCGAATAGAAGCGACATTTTTCGTTCGCGTTACTACATCGCCCTCTTTGATGGAATTGGCTTCTCCTAAAATAACGGCACCTACCATATGCTCTTCTAAGTTTAACGCCAATCCTTTGGATCCATTCGAAAAAGATAGCAACTCTCCTGCTTGTGCATGTAAAAGACCGTAAATGCGCACTACGCCATCACCAGATTGAACAACTATACCTGTTTCTTCTAGTTCAGCTTCTGTTTTAAAATTGGCTAGTTGTGCTTTGAGTATTGCGGTAAGCGCATCTGTATTTATTTGTGCCATTGGTTCAAGTATATAATTTTTTCTGTTCCATAGAGTATGGTTGCATTTAACTAAGCCTGTCTATTTATCATAACTACTATAACCCTACCCCAAACGGCTTTGTAGGGTATGTAGCGCGTGCTGTATACTTCTGTCTAATTTTAATGTGCCCATTTGAAGAATATAGCCTCCAATAATAGAGGGATCAATTTGTTGTTTCATTACTACTTCTTTACAGGCTACCCATTTTTTTACCGCTTCTGTCAATTGTTTGATCAGCGCCTCTGGTAAAGCCGTGGCAGTGGTTAAAAGGGCAGATTGAATGCCTATATAGCTACGATAGGCTACCAAAAAAGCAGTTAAAATTTCCTTTAGTAAGCCAATTTGATTTTGATCAATGATGATTTCGAGAAAGCTCCATAGCATAGGGCTAAGGGGGTGCGTACAAATTGTTTTAAGTAGTTTTCGTTTCCCAGAACGGGGTATAGTAGGATTATTGAGTAATCCATCTAGTAGAGGATAGTCCCTAAACTGATTTTGCAAAAAAGAAAGGTCATTATGTATACTTGTCAGTATCTTATTTTGAATGGCTTGTGCTAAAAACAGACTGGCATATCGTGCTGCTATCTTCTTTTTTTTTAACATAGATCAGGGTTTGTTAGGCAGTTCGCTTGCCATGAGCCGTTCTATTAGCGCCCATTGAGATGGATCTTGACTTAATTCTTTGACCAATAATTTTTCAGCAATTTGAACGACTAGTGATCCAACATTGGCTTTAACGTTTTCAAGGGCATGTTCTTCTTCTCTAGTTATTTCTACTTTAGCTTCTGCCAACAAACGTTCTTTTACCACTAAAGCTTCTCGATGTGCTTGATCAATAATGGCCCGTTGGGTAACCAGCGCTTCACCAATAATACGTGCCCGTTCTAGATGGGCTTCTTCCGTAAGCTTGGTTCGGTCGTCCTCTAGTTGCTTGATTAATACTTTTGCCTCAGTGATTTTATATACCGCATGGGCGACTGCATCTTCTCGTGCTTGTAGGACTTCTAAAATAGGCCTCCAGGCAAATTTAGATAATACCAAGAGAACGACTAAAAAAGTTATGCTTTGCCAAAATATAATACCAAAATCTGGCGTTATTAAAGTCATAAAAGCTATAGTTGTAAGAAAATAGACTAGCCAAGTTGACTAAAACCATACTATTTGGTAGCGATTAAAAGACAAATTAGTACGCCAAATAGCGCAACCCCTTCAATAAGTGCACAAGCAATAATCATCGCAGTTTGAATCTTTCCGCTCATCTCTGGCTGTCTGCCTATAGCTTCCATTGCAGCGGCTCCAATTTTACCAATCCCAATGCCTGCGCCTAAGGCAATAATACCTGCACCAATACCCGCACTAAATAAATCTAATAGAACCAACATAAAAAATTTTGTTTAATTGTTAAAGAGGATAGGTAAATATATAAAATATTAACCAATACAACCCTATTAATGGTTGCCTTCATCAACAGCTTGTCCCAGATAAATGGCAGAGAGCAGTGTAAAAACATAGGCTTGTAAAAATGCAACGAGCAATTTGAGCAAAAACATAAAGGTTCCAAAAGGTACACTGACTATAAAGCCAATAGATATACTTTTCATGCTAAAAACAAGTCCTATAATACTTAATAAAATAATGTGCCCTGCTGTAATATTGGCGAATAACCGGAGCATAAGAGAAAAAAACTTCGTTAAAATCCCCAAAATTTCTACTGGAATCATTATAGGCAACAACCAATTTGGTACCCCTTCTGGCTTAAATATATGGCGCCAATAGGATTTGTTACCGTTGAAAATAGTGGTAAGCATGGTAAAAGCAGCCAGCACCAATGTAACTGAAATGCTTCCTGTTACATTGGCACCACCTGGCAATAGTCCCAAGAGATTATTAAGCCATATAAAGCAAAAAATGGTTAATAGATAAGGTAAAAATCTTCTACAGTGTTGCGGGGCTATATTAGGCATGGCTATTTCATTTTTTATAAAAGATATGATCAAATCTATACAAGCCAACCATCCTTTGGGTGGAGCAAGTGGGGCCCGCCGATAGCTGTTTGCCATCCATAGCAGTCCGCTTATTAGGAGTGTCATACTTAAAAACATAGCAGCTATGTTTTTTGTAATGGACAGATCTAAGACAGATCGGCTTGGATCTAGAGAATGAATTTTTTGATTCGAAAGAAAGTAGCCACGAAATGGAGTAGGCTGGTGGTTTTCACCATAAAAATGGGCAGAGGAGAAACATTCTATACCTTTATCTGAAGAATACAGTATAACGGGTAGGTATAGTTCAATATGTTTTCCAGCAATGCTGGCAAAGTGCCAACTATGCGCATCTGCAACATGCTCCATAACTGAATTTTCAGCTTGTGGCGCTGTGGCATGGCCACTAAAAGATGGCCAAGATAGGATAAAAGCCAATAGGTATTTTACCCAAGCAACTTTTTTTGATCCCATTTGTTCCTTTAGCATGGCATGAAATAGGCTAAATAATCTATACGGTAACATAAGCGGTCGCGGCTTAAAAGATAAATATTTATCCATGCTAAGGTACGCAGTTGCAAGGAATTTTTCAAAAAAATATTACGTGATCATCTATTTAACTTTGGCACACTACTGTAAATATAGACCATTAATCAAAAAAAGACCAATGGATACCAATGTCTGCTGCCTTTTTAAGTCCAGGATAAAATGGTGTGGCAAAGTAGGCAGATGGCTTATGCATAAAATCGTTGATAAAGCTGTATTTCAAAGAAACTTTTAAGTTATTAATACGGATATTGTAAAATAAGTCTATAATTGGGCGTCCTTGTGTAGCAAATTGGTTTTGGCGGTAAAATTGCTGTGCGATTACATCGTAACCATCTCCATAGTAAAGCTCTTTAAAATGCACATTGACACCTGTTTCTATATCCATCTTTTTATCGTAGGGCTGGTGTGCATAATAATAACGACCTGTGTACATATAGGGGGGTATATAGCCTTGAAAATTTTTTTTTCCCTTGCTGATATCCCATTGTATGGTAATATTCTGATCAAAATGGAAATAGGAAAAGAAGGAAAAATTTAAGTTCCCCTCTAAAGAAAAGAGGTAAATAGGGGTAGTGACCTGTATAGGCTCCGATATACAATGGTCGGTTCTATTTGGTAGTATGGCCTTGCGGTAGCAAATATAGTTGTTTAGCTTTTTAAGCGATAAAATGGGATGGATGCTTATATGAGGCCATTTATACCATACTGCTGTATCTATTGCTTCTGCAGATGGGGCTACAAAATCCTTATTCCATAACCTGTGTCTGCTGTAACCATAGGATACTATGTAAGGCACCTTATGCTTAATCGTATGACAGGAAACTTTTAAAAATTTATCTTGGTAAGCTATGTTTAATCTATGATAGCCTCCTTTTTCCAATAGATAAGCGCCATCTACATAAAGCGTACGATGGTTGGTAAAGTGCAACCGTGTATTAGCTCCCAGGTAGTGTTCTTTTGCTGCTTTTTCGTCCTTTAAACGACGATCATATGTTTTTGCATCATTCCCAGAGAAGTTATATGCTAGATCAATGGATTGGATTTTATAATGTACTGCATAGAATAGATTAGGTTGTTCTATATCTCCTTTAATGCCTATTTCATGGCCAACGGATTTTATGGCCACACGGTCTTCCTCTTTACCATCTTCATGGTCTTCTTCAGAGATAAACCCCAGTACTGTTTTGTCTAAATTTTTAATGGTACATAGATTTTTTGTACGGTTATAGTTCAACTCATGGTATAATTGTAGTGGTTTACTGAACTCGTAATGATGGTAGAGGTAAAAATTATGTCTAAGATCTTTATGCATTACTTTTTTGTCTATTTTGTTTTGCATATATGCCTCTTCTAACAAAGGAAAAGAAGAGGCATACCGTTTACTTGGACTTTTTTCATCAAACTTAAATTGATCTTTATCTTTCGTTGAACGTACGCCCCCCGTTTCTTTGGTCAGATACTGCTTATTCGACCCACTCATAAATAGATGATAGCGCTCATCTGAACTTTTAATATGGGTAAAAATATCAAAATGGGGAAAGCTGTTGATGATTTTATCATCTTTGCTATGGGGCCATTCTTTTTCTGTCATAGCACCATGCAAATTGATCCCTATGTGCCAGTTTTCAAGCAGCCGTTGGGTGTAACAGCCATCAAAGAAGAAACTACCTAAATTGGCCAGTACAATATTAAAATAGGCATATGCTTTGGCAGTAGAGTAGTAACGTATGTCTTGAGGTGATTGAAAGTAAAAGTCATAGGCTGAAAAGCCATAGATTGCACCTATATGCTGCGGTAACCTGTAAAATAGATGTTGAGCGGCTGTCCAGTGATTACCAAGATCTTGAAAATTGTAGTGATGACGTTCTGCAGCTGTAAAATGGTCCATCTTAGTGACCGATCGGTCGATGCGGTGATACTTTCTGTAATTTTGTTTTACGGCACGTGGTGTTATAAAAAAAGTAGTACTGGCTTCTACCTTTTTTTCTTCCGTTTTTTCAAAAACTTCTTCTGCTTTTTCACTTCCATAGGCACTAAATGATAGGATAAAAACCAAAAGAAATAGATTATACCGCCACTCAATCGAAAGATTTGCCATATTAATATTTTTAATACTGAAGTTACAAATATAATGACTTGTATGGAGCTACCATGGTATAGTGGACTAAAAAAATTGGACTAAAAAAATAGGAATTTTATTGGCTCTGTCGCGTCTGTAGTTGATTTTGTATAGGTTTCTCCTTAGTGTTAAAGTTTGGTTATTATGCGGCCATAACATAAGCTTAGCGAAGTTCTCAAAAGTAGATACCTGTTTTTTAGTTCCGATTAATTGTCTTTTTTGAATTATTCTAATATTTTCTATCTTTGCGCCTCTCATAGGCATCATCTCTTCCAATGGCATGGGTGGATATCACGTAGCGGTTATTTAAGCAAACTTGCAAAATTGTCTTTTGATAACTTGGCACATATTTTTCTTCCATCTGGTGTATACATGGTATTAGTAGATGAAAATAGTTGTGCCAACAGTGCGTCTATCTCGATTCCATTTAGTTTTATACCATGTGGTATACTGGCTTTTTTGGCTAATGCTCTGATAAAACATTCTGAAATTTCTAATTTTTGCTTGTTGTTGTTCCATTTAAGTTGTTCTATTACTCCTTCTAATAATTGCTTTGCTGAATGCTGTTTTAGTTCAGCTGGACAGCCATGAATAATAATAGTAGATTCCCCAAATGGATCAATGATAAAGCCCAATGAACGCAAAATAGCTTTATTGTCTAATAGAACCATATAATCTACACTGTTTACGCTTAGATATTCTGGCATAAGTAACTGTTGCGATGCACCATTTTTATTTTGAAAGTGGTCTATAAATTTATCATACAGCACCCGTTCATGAGCCGCTTGTTGATCAATTAACAGTGCACCAGACTGTACTTGAACTATAATATAGCTGGTATACAGTTGTATAGATTTACCTGCTCCCTCTTCGTAATGAACCGTTCCAATGTTTTGGCTTAAAGAAGAAGTTTCAGTCTCTGCTTTGTGATCCGGAAATAAACTTTGCCAATCTTTAGGTGATGTAAGGGATGTAGTAGAACCATCTACTTTAAATTGTGTATAATTTCGTTCTTTTGTTGAATGTGTAGAGGCTGATTCTACTTGGATAGGATTGCTAAAACGCAGCAAAGAAAAATTAGTATCTTGTTCAAAATCTAAAGAATCGACTACATGATGGGTAGCTAAACTTTTTTTAATCGCTGCTTGCAAAATTGCATAAAGTGCTTTTTCATCTTGAAATTTAATCTCTGTTTTAGTAGGATGTACATTTATATCAATTAGTTGAGGGTCAATGGTTAAATAGATGGCATAAAAGGGGAAACTATCTGCTGGTAACAGTCTATCGTATGCATATTTAATTGCATGATTTAAAAATGAACTTTTTACAAAGCGCTGGTTTACAAATAAAAACTGTTCTCCTCTTGTTTTTTTTGCTTGTTCTGGTTTTCCGATATAGCCTTGTATAGCCACAATATTGGTAGTTTCTTTACAGGGTATCAGTTGTTTTTTATAACTTTCTCCAAAGAGATGCACCATTCTATGGCTTAATTTTTCTGTTGATAGGTTATATATTTCTATATCATTGTGGTAGAGTTTCCATCCAATTTCTGTTCTAGCAAGTGCTGCATGTTGGACTTCTTCTAGGATATGTTTAAATTCTACTGGATTAGATTTTAAAAAGTTTCTTCGTGCTGGAACGTTATAAAATAGATTTTTTACACTAATCTTAGTCCCTGGTGATGTAGCGATTGCTTCCTGTTTTTTGATTTTAGATCCCTCTATAGCAATAAAAACTCCAGTAGTTGCTTCGTGTAAACGGGTTTCCATTTCTACTTGTGCTACCGCTGCAATAGAGGCCATCGCCTCTCCTCTAAAACCCATAGTTTGGATTTTAGATAAATCATCTGTATGGGCAATCTTGGATGTAGCATGCTTTTCAAAACACATTCGAGCATCAATTTCATCCATTCCTATCCCATCGTCAATCACTTGGATAAGTTGTTTACCAGAATTTTTTATAATAATTTTTATGTTTTTACTTCCTGCATCTATTGCGTTATCTAGTAGTTCTTTGACTACAGAAGCAGGGCGTTGCACTACTTCTCCAGCTGCTATTTGATTAATCAGTAAGTCAGAAAGCAGGTGAATGGTATGCATGGTAGTAATTGAATAGGATCAAGGATATGTGCGATATAAAAACAAATTCTATTTGCCCAATAGGTTGGACTTTAACTACTTATTGTAATTATATGGTTGGCTATTATGCCATATGGTGTTGCTTTTTACTGCATGTGATCGAAAAAATTAAACATGCTGTTTTGCACAATATAATAGCTGAGCATAAAACATTATAAAAACGCTTTGTCGTAAAAAGAGGCTGTCAACGGTTGGACAAGTTTTTGTAAAAAGCTATATAAGCTTGCAGCTTCTAGTTTTTTTTCGTACCATAAAGTTATGGCTTTTAGCTATGAAAGATAATCCTTTCTAGGAAAATAAAGGACAAACTGTACTTCCTAGTTTTTTTATTTTTAAGGTTATTTGGAAGGATTTGATATAACCTCTTTTATCAGCTCGTTTGGAGACCTACTTTCTATATAAGTAATGGTTTTTATATATAGCGCTTTATGATGCGTTATATATTATATATTTTTGATCCGTTTGTTTTAATTCCAGCTCACATATAGCAAATGGATTATTTACCCAATGGGCACAATGCGATCTGCAAAATGACGGTTAGGAAAAATCTATTTTGTGGGGCTGGTTTAAAATTTTATATGTTAATAAAAAATAAATTTACATGCACCGCAATATAAACAAAGTAAAATTAATACGCAAAGGAAATATTGGCAGAAGCCTATTTTTATCTACTATGGGTACATTTTTATTTGCTTTTAACTGTAATAAAGATGCACATGACTTTCGTGCAAAAGCAATTCAAAATCGTTTGGATCCCAATTTTAGATTATTTAATGAGCCATCAAGGGATCATCTTAGGTGCGCTTCTTCTATAAAAGAAGCGCACGATAGTGGGGTTATCTATAATGGTGCTATACAACGAGTAGTTGACTCAAATCCAAGTGAGTTATCTCAAGTAGTAGTGGCGCTTACAGATGATCTGAAAGAAGAGGTTGGAACTTGTAGCATAGCGATCCAAACAGATGATCTGAAAGAAGAGGTTAGCACTTGTAGCATAGCGATCCAAACAGATGATTTGCAAGAAGAGGTTGATTGTGATAGTCATAAAGATGAATTTTCCGATGGTGAGTGGGATCCTAAAGGTGATATAGATAGTTATCTCTATTCTGAACAAGATGAATATTTTCTTTGTTGATGACTTACCAGTTGATGAGCTATCTGCTTCCTTGATACAATATGATAAATAAAATCATGTTTATTGTTATCCTACAAATGTGGAGAATGCTCTGGGAACCTGAACTCTAATCCAGAGTTCAGGTATTTAATAAAATTTCATCTGACTTTTTTATCCTAAAATCTAAAAATATATTGCAACGGTCTCAAAATTTAAGACAAGGGAGAAAACTATATAAAATCAAATACAGACGCGACAGAGCCGTCTTATAACCCCCAATCTTATTCTGATGCAGAGTCAGCCATAACCAGTGTAGCCAGAAAAGCCAAGAAAGCTACATAACAGGCAGGTGCTATAGGGCTATGATAGCTATGAAAAAGATAGAAACAAATGGCAGTAGCAGATTTACCAAATAAACTGGTACCCAATACGGTAGCCAATCCTATGGTAGTATAAGGTGTTTCTATAGCTACTTGTTCTTTTGACCAAATGGTCAAAAAACAGCTAAAAACAACTCCTAAAAAAATGAGCCAACAATGTACTACTATTATATAAAATATAGAAGCGTTTTGTAATCCTGCAAAAAGGGGAATAATAGATAAAGCGATTAGACCACTGGCTACTCCCATAAGGTTATTGTGGTCATATCTTTGACCAACCTTACCGATCCAGCTCATGAGCAAGATATCCAATACCATAAAGATGGGGAGGTATTCCATCATAGTTCTATAGGTAACGGTAGTAACCATAGGCACAAAACTACTCATAAAAAGAAAGGGAATCGTATAGGCTACGTAACCAAAGCCAGAAACTATAGCGATGCGCATAATGGCTTTACGTGCTTTCCAAAGTGGTAGATAGGCGCATGCTTTTGGCGCCATAAAGTTGGATTTTTTTCCCGTTTCTGTTGCTTTTTTGCTAAAAAAAAGAATGTTGCATAACGTAGATAAGGCAGCTATTAAAAAGGGCAAACGCCAATATGGAAGTGGATCATCGATCCATGCAAAACAAATACTTACGGCACCAGCTAATAAAATACCCATCATTGAAGCAACTTCATAAAATGGTGCTAGCCTTTTAGCCTGTTGCAGGGTTACATCTTTCAGTAGGTAGATTTTGGAAATATTATATGCGCCAGCTGCACATAATTCTGCGCAAGCCCTAGCGAACCACAATAACACAACAGTCCATAGGGAGCCCTCTGTATAGGTGGGCAAACAGCCTATCCCCATTAAACTGATCCCTATACCCAAAAGGGTATAACGCAATACAACCATTTCTTTTTTATGGTGGGCCATATTGCTAAAAAAGAGGAGACCAAAAGGCTTGGCGACAAAGGAAATAACAAAAGGGCTATAGCCCCATATCAATTGGACCAATAGCTCTTTTTGGGGGAAAAAAAGAGGTGCCATAATCGGTACCAAGTAACCATATAACGCATTATCAAAATGGATCAAGAGATTTGCCACTCCTATACATAGTTGTTCTTTAGATAAAAGTGGCTTCTGTCGATCTGCCATTGTAGAAATGAAAATTTGATTGTGTAGAAGTCAATATTTGATCTTACAGAAAGTAAAAATTATAGTTTAATTTTTTGAAAAATTTATTATTCGAATAAAAAATTCTATATCAGTAAAAAATAATATTATATATAAATATTTTCTGCTGCGGAATATGAGTTATACTATATAGCTTTCATTTTTTTATAAATTATTTTTGTAGCGTTTCTGTTCAAACTTCACAAATAAATAGTATTTTCTTTACAACAAACAGGGGAGAACCAAACAGAATTTATAACACATCGCCTAGAACAATTCAAATGTGTCATTTAATCCATTCGCTTTGCTCGAACGAATGACAAATTGTTCCGGTTGACCGATAGAAGGAGGCATATCCGCATCCATAAATTTCATATATCGTCCCATAAATTGCAGATGAACCTGATCTAATGCACCATTCCGATGCTTCGCGATAATAACTTCTGCCAAACCGTGTGTAGGATTACCTAATTCATCCTCTGTTAATCCATAATATTCTGGTCTATATAAAAACAAAACTAGATCTGCATCCTGTTCAATAGAACCAGATTCACGTAAATCAGATAATTGAGGCCGTTTGCTTCCTCCACGGGTTTCTACCGCTCGACTTAATTGAGAAAGTGCTACCACAGCAATATCCAATTCTTTGGCTATACTTTTCAGTGCACGTGAAATCGAAGCAATCTCTTGCTCACGATTGCCTCCCCCTCTATGGGCATCGCCAGACATGAGCTGTAAATAGTCAATAACCACTAGCTGAATATTATGCTTAGCCTTAAGTCTTCTGCATTTGGTACGCAATTCAAAAACGGATAGTGCAGGCGTATCATCTACATAAATCGGGGCATTGGAGAGAGCAGCTGTCTTATGAAGCAATTGTTCCCACTCATGATCCATTAGTTTACCTTGTTTTATTTTTTCACCAGCTAGTTCTGCCTCAGATGAGATCAATCGATTTACCAATTGTAATGCTCCCATCTCTAAAGAAAAAATAGCTACAGGTGTCTTATGGTCTATAGCTGCATTGCGTAAAGCAGAAAGTACAAAAGCAGTTTTACCCATACCAGGTCTAGCGGCAATAATAATTAAATCAAACTTTTGCCAACCAGAGGTAACACGATCTAAAGCAGTAAACCCACTGGGGATACCGGTAAGTCCATTGGCAGATGTACGACGATTGGACAAACTATCAAAAGCTTCTACCAATAATGAACGCATTTCTAGATAACGTTTGCGAATATTTCCATCAGAAACCTCAAATAGTGCTTGTTCGGTACGATCTAACGTATTGAACACATCCATAGTAGGATCGTAGGCATACTTCTGAACCATAATAGAAATTTCTATTAACCTTCTGCGCATGGCATATTCTAAAATAGCTCTAGCATGAAATTCGATATTGGCTGAAGAACTAATACGTGTGGTTAGGTAACTTACATAATAGCTTCCCCCTACTGCAGCTAATTTACCATCTTTACGCAACTGATTGACTACTGTAAGCATATCTACTGGTTCTGAGTCATTAAACAGTCGTACTATGGCTCGATAGATTTCTTGATGAGATTCTTTATAGAAACTCTCAGGTCGTAAAAGATCAATAACACTCACTAGGGCCTCTTTTTCTAGCATCAATGCACCTAACACCCCTTCTTCTAAATCTAAAGCGTGGGGAGGATATTTTGCATTGACTGCGAGCGTGTCAGTCGTAGAAAGACTAGATGGTTCTACTTCTAAGTTTTTAGTATACGTGGTCATAATAGATGATACTTAAACCAGCCCAAAATTAGGCATGACAGATGATTGGATTATTTGCTAAAGCTCTTATTTTCACGGTTTTAATCATATGTGCCAACCCACTAGCACGCTGAAATCCGATCAATGTGTTTATGCCAATCGCTTCTATAAAATAGAGATCTGCCTCTATAATATCTTGCATAAATTGGCCAGACAATACCTTCAATAACAAACTAATTAACCCTTTTGTAATGGCCGTATTGCTGTCTGCTTGAAAAAATAGTCGTTCTGCTATAAGTGTATCGACTACCCATACCTTAGACATACAGCCTTGTACCAAATAGTGGTCTGTCTTATATAACGGATCGATAGGGGCTAATGTATGGCCTAAATCAGTAAGGTAGTCTAGCATAGCGACTCTATCACCCGAGAAAGTGCTAAAGGCATCTATGATTTGCTCTTGATGTTGATGAATGGTCTTACATGCTATTTTTACCATATGAGCGCTTTCCTTTATGAATAATTTGTTGCAATGTCTCTAAAAATAGATCAATTTCTTCAATGGTATTATAGACCGCAAAAGAAATGCGGACTACACCGTCTATCCCAAATCTTTGCATAAGTGGCTGCGTACAACAATGGCCTGTACGAACAGCAATACCTTCGGCATCTAAAAATAGACCTACATCTAAATGGTGCATATTAGTCAAATTAAAGGCAATAATAGGTACTTTATGGCTGGTCGTTCCGACCAATCTTACTTCTGGCATACGAGCCAAACCAGCCAATGCGTAAGCAAGTAAGCTTTCTTCATGAGCAGCTAGTTTCGTATACCCTACACTTGAAATAAACTTGAGTGCTTCTGAAAAAGAGATAATTGAAGCCAATGGTGGTGTCCCTGTTTCAAATTTATAAGGAGGAGCATGATAGCGCACTTCTGTTAGGGTAACTTGTTGGACCATCCCGCCACCTGTTTGGTAGGGCGGCATCCTTTCTAACCACTTTTTTTTGCCATATAGAATGCCCAACCCAGTTAGACCATACACCTTATGGGCAGAAAAGACAAAAAAGTCACAATCTAAGTCGGTAACATTAATGGGCATATGGGGCACGGCCTGTGCGCCATCGATGACGACAATGGCACCTTCTTGATGTGCTTGGTCTATAATGGTTTTAATGGGATTAATGGTGCCCAATGTATTGGACACATAGGTTAGTGTAACGATTTTGGTGCGGGGCGAAAAGGTACAATGGGTTAGATCCAATTGTCCTGTATCGTCTATAGGGATCACCTTTAAAGTAGCCTTTTTCCGTTTGCAAAGCAATTGCCAAGGAATGAGGTTGGCGTGATGTTCCATTTCAGAAATAACTACTTCATCCCCTTCACCCACTGCCATCGCGCCATAAGTGGATGCAATTAAGTTGATACCTTCTGTAGTACCTGAAGTAAAAACAATATTTTCTACCTCAGCCGCATGTACAAATTTTTGCACCGCAGAACGGGTTTGCTCTAAAGCGGTAGTGGCACGAGCAGCTAAGGCATGCATCCCACGATGGATATTGGCATTATCCTTCTGATAAAAATGGCACGCAGTATCTATAACTGAAAAAGGCTTATGGACGGTAGCAGCATTGTCAAAATAGACCAGCGGTTTGTTATAAACTTTCTGATTTAGAATAGGGAAAAAAGCCCTAATTTGATCTATATCTAAGGGACGAGCAGAAAACATCGAGGGCAATTTAGTAGGTTAATAGCAAAAATATACTACAATTTTACAAGCTTTGCTACGAGCTTATCGTATACATAATCTTGTAATATCGGTAAAGAAACAGAAGCAATGATGCTGCTACCAAACGCTTCCAATAATAATCTTTTGGCTAAAGGAGCTGGTATGCCACGTGATTGCAAATAGAATAGTTGTGCAGGATCCAATTGTCCAGTCGTTGCACCATGCGAACATTTGACATCATCTGCATAGATTTCTAATTGTGGTTTGGCATAATGGTGCGCCGCATCGGATAGAATAAGGGCATTATTGGTTTGATAAGCATTGGTTTTCTGTGCGGCAGCTGTGAGGTAAATTTTACCACTGAAACTGCCTGTTGACTGATCACCTAAGATGGATTTATACTGTTGTTGGCTAAAGCTATGCGGTTCACTATGGATCACTTGGATCTGGTGCGCTGCTTTTTCTTTTACACCAAGTGTTGATAACCCATATAGCATAGCACGGGCATGACTACCATGCATTTGCGCCTTAAGATGCATGCGCAACATAGCAGTACCAAAGGCGAAGGTATGATGGGTAAACGTGGTATGCGCTTTTTGATTGCAATAGAGGGTATTGAATTGGTAACAAGATGGGGCATCTGTATAAAGGGTATGATACGATAGATGGGCCGCTTCTTCTAATAAAATATGGGTAAAATAGTTGACCAAAGCATGCGGCTTATGCGATAAGGTATACCAATTTTCTATTATGGTTGCTTTACTGGCTTGGCTTACGCTAATCATCAGCTGAGGTACTACATGGCGGGCAGAATCGGTCAAAATATGTTGCAGGACAATCGCTTTTTGTATATCTGCTGTAACCTCCAGTAGATAGCTCTCTTGAGACAACATTCTATTCAATAGGACAAATAAATCATCACTCGACCGAATATCATCCATATAAGCCGTTAGTACCTCTTTCTGTTTTAGCAGTGGCAGATCTAGTAACTTGTGCAACTGCACGCCCTGAGGGAGACCATGAAAATCCGATGGGACGTATATTCCATCTACAAAAGTAAGCGTTACACTTTGGATTACATCAGCATATCCACCTACTTCCACTGGGGAACAAGTTTGCTTAGCTATGGGATAGCCGTAGGGCTGATGGATCCATAACTCAACCATTTCACGCAGGTTGTTATAGTGTTCTCTTTGGCTGGTTATAAAACCAGGCTGGTTGAGCCTATGAAATGCCCATAGTCTTTCTGCATAGAAAGGATCCGTAAGAGAAAGATTTTTAAAAATATCTGTCAACCAATTTGTAAATGCCTTCATAGATGGTAATTAGGTGCGTTGTGCAATCCAGCCATATCCTTCTTTTTCCAATCGTTTGGCAAGTGTACAATCACCGGATTGTATAATCGTTCCATCATAGAAAATATGCACAAAATCTGGAACCACATGATCCAATAGCCTTTGGTAATGGGTAATCAAGACCATGGCATTGGTTGGACCACGCAACTGATTAATGGCTTGTGATACAATGGTTAACGCATCAATATCTAGACCAGAATCAGTCTCATCCAGGATGGCCAAAGAAGGCTGTAACAGCGCCATTTGCAACATTTCATTTCTTTTTTTTTCGCCTCCTGAAAAGCCTTCATTGAGTGAACGCTGTACCAAGGTATCATCCATACGGAGCAGTTTTCGCTTCTCTTTTAAAAGTTTTAGAAAAGCAACGGCATCTAAAGGGGGTAAGGCGCGCTGTTTCCTTATTTGATTGATGGCTGTTTTTAAAAAATTAGTAGTCGTTACACCTGGAATTTCAACCGGATATTGGAAAGCTAAAAAAAGACCAAGTGCTGCTCTGGCTTCTGGTGCTAGCTGCAATAGATCGTGACCATGCAGCAGTATACTGCCTTGTGTAACCTCATACCCAGCTTTACCAGCTAAAACAGCTGCCAAGGTACTTTTACCTGCGCCATTAGGTCCCATAATAGCATGTACATGACCTGCGCTTACTTCAAGGTTTACGCCATTTAATACTTTTTTACCCTCTATGTTTACATGTAAATTTTCTATGGTGAGCATGATCTATTATCCTACTGTTTTAAAATTAAATCGTATGGTATTTTCCTAGACTTGCCTACTATCTAGGGAATCCATAAAAGATTTGGGCAATTTGATTATAATTTGCGTTCATCCACTATACAGCCATTAGATCTGCCTCTTTTATCGTTAAAAGATGGTTGATTTTATCAATATAGCCATCTGTAAGATCTTGTATTTTTTTTTCTGCTCTTTTTATAGCATCTTCTGGTATACCATCTTTTTGGGTAGCTTTTAATATTTCTTTATAGTCACGGCGAAGATTTCTAATTACTACTCTTCCTTTTTCTGCTTCACTTTTAATGAGTTTTACCAAAGTTTTGCGTCTTTCTTCAGAAGGAGGCGGCAAGGTAACCATTACGATGCGTCCGTCATTTCTGGTAGAAAATCCAAGTTGACTTTCTGCAATCGCTTTTTCTATATGGGGAATCGTACTTTGTTCCCATGGTTGAACAGTCAAAGTACGCGGATCAACGGTAGCAATCGAAGCCAATTGGTGCAATGGCGTTGGATGGCCATGATAGCTTACCATCAAATGGTGTAACATAGTAGGAAGTGCGCGTCCAGCATTAATTTTTGCAAAAGCATCTTGTGCATGTATATAAGCTTTATCCATATTGCACTCAGCTTGATCTAAATGTTTTTGAATCATTTCCATAAATTAGTAATGTATATAGCAAGAAAAACTACCTGAATAAGCTATTGAACCTGTTACCTTACGACCAGCCGTTTATTTGAATAGGAACAACAACGTTATACTATTTTTTTGTTATAGCATGTAACCATTTAAATGCTACATTTCATCTATATCCATTTCTTCTTCATTTTCTCGTAGATCTATTATTTCTAAGTCTCCATGGGCATCCATATCAAATGTAAAGTAAGTATCTGATAAGGGAATATTCACAGAAAAACTACAAACTGTACAAATATACCTTGTTTCTTCGTTTTGTACTACTTCCCATCTATGAATTTGTGTGGTAGTACGATCGATCTCCAACGTAATACTTTTACAGCTGCTATCTTCATGAAGAGGCGTTAACTGGACTATGTCTCGCATTATATTTTTGGCTTTATGTACGATACGTTCCCCGATATAAACAGATAAATAGCCTTCTTGATAGATATTATATAATTCAGCAAAATTCAGATCAGAATCTGTTTTAGCATATTCGCTAATGGTGACTTCTTTTAACGCTTTATCGTATACCCAGACCGTCTCTCCATCTGTTATAGTTTCTTTTTGGTCATAGGATAATCTATATTGTGGTCCTCGAGCAGTGATGCACATTTTAGCATGCCGAATCGTGTCCTCTTCTGGATACTGAATGGTCAAATTATAGGTTGCACTAAAGTTCTCTAGGCTTTGGTAGTAAGCAGAAGTTTTATCTAGAATTTCAACTGCTTTTTCATCTACTGCTGCAAAAATAGGGACTATTGAGATAAAGCAAGCTAACAGTGATCTACATAACTGTACTACTAGAAAGTGATAGCGCTTAGTGATTTGCATAACTGTTCATACAATATATTACTTTAGTAAGTATACTAAAAAAGAATAGATCTGAGCAACGAAAAATTAAATAGATTATACTATACTCTATATGACCCTGTGGAATATTCCAATGGAAAGTAAACGCCAATCAATAGATCGTTCATTGAAAAAATAAATCTTTTTTCATTGAGGCAACGACGCATTTATTTCAGTTTTTGCTTGATCAAGCTTTGATGTAAAAAGTGCAAAAAAAAGATGGCCACCTTGAAAAGGATAAGATTTATCCAATAATTACGCTTTAAAAATTTTGCTTGTCTTCTGAGACAGAAGTGCGTAACTTATACAGAATATTTTCTGTAAGCAACCAAATGATCATTATAATTCTTTTTGATGGATGGCATTATATAATACCTCATAACATTCAGGATGATTGTTCCAGTTAGCCGCATCAAACGAGGTTCTTCCATATTTATTTTTTACCATGATCTGAATACCTTCACTAGCTACCAATAGTTCAACGAGCTTTAAATGACCTTTAGATGCTGCATAATATAATGGCGTATTACCATGATGGTTTGTGATGTTGATATTAATGTTTTTGGTTGCTAGCAAGGCATTAAGTACTTCTAAATGCCCCTCAAATGCAGCATAATGCAATGGCGTATTTTCATATTTATCTTTGATATTCACATCAATATTTATATGTTTTAGCAATAGCTGTGCCATCTGTAAAGAGCCGTTGAATGATGCATAATGGAGGGGAGCATAGCTATCTTTATCTATTGCATTTACATCAATAGTGGTTGATTCTTGCAACAATACTTTAATCAAGGCTACATGCTCCTCAGCAACGGCATAATGTATGGCAGTGTCATAATGGTTATTTTTTGCATTTACATCAATTTTTTTATTCTGCAACAATAGTCTAACCTGTTGCGCATTACCTTCAAAAACTGCCAAATGAAGTGGCGTGTTTCCATATCTATCTCTTTTGTTTATATCAACATTTGAATTTTGTTTTGGCATTTGCTCTCGCATATATTTGTGATTTAAAGAAGTTTTGCCAGTATAATAACCTGGTTGAGCCATTTAAAATATATTAAAAGCAACCAACTAAGACTGTGCCCATTTTGCTGGATTGGGAAAAATAATTTTATTTGGTGGATGCCTTTAAATCTAATAAATTTTTTATAAATCTCAATTTAGATGCGATTGCATTGCCCCTATCAAGGCGGGACCTATCTAGCCGTTTTACGATGGTAGGTCTTCAATGCTTGTTGGGCTGCAGTAGTTAATGCCTTTGCTATCTCAGGACCCAAATACTTATTTGCCAGCTTAACATCCACAATAAGTGTTTCCTGAGCCATATACTTTACTTCTTCCAGCATAATATAACCTTCCGAGTGACGTAAGTCATAGAGCCGTTCTGCCAATTTGATAAAAAGAACAGAAAGCTGTATATGGTCTTTTTTAATAGCTTCCTTTAAGTGATTCTGAACATAAAGCAACGAAGGATGGTCTAAATCTTGCCGTTTATCTACGTTTAGCACATTTAATACAAAAGCATAAACACCTAAGTTGTAATGATCCTTGATATAAGAAAGCGGTACACAAGTATGACGCACCAATTCATATAACAAAGAAGCATAAATCACTTTAGGTGAATGGAAAACCCATTCTACTACCAATTTGGCAATACCTACTACACGTACATAAAACAATTGACCTGAGAAATGGCGTTTAAAGCCGAAAGACTTCCTGAGTAATAAAAGTAGATTTGAAATCGTTCTAGCATCAATAGGATCTACTTCATGGGCAAGTTTGCAGACATAGTCATGGAACTGCATTAATACCATCATAGAATCAGCCTGCTCTTTAGAGGTAACAGGAGTCTCTGAGGTGAGGCAATCTATAGGCAGTTTTACCATCATCTTATCACGAATTGCTGCCCCATCAATAGGAAGTACCAACAGCATGGCTTGTTGTTTCGTATTAAAAGGATATTCCAAATAGCCATAGTGGGCACGAATCATACTAGATATGGTTTCTTGTTGCAGATCTATAGATGGTGGTACTTCTTGCTGCTTTTCACAACCCATTACACCCATTCTATCATCGTACAAAGGTTTGACCTTGGGAAGTATCTCAGAAGTAATTGCACCACTACGAATGACTAGTCCAATAGCCTGAAACAGCATAGAGGTAGGATGTCCATCTCCTATAGGATCTGATTGCTTAAACTGCAAAGCAGTCGCATGCAGTTGTATGCCAACCATGGGTGCACTGACACCATCTAACTTGCCGCTCACCCGTAAAACAGCCTGCACCAATGAGTAGATAACTTGATGAATATCACATATAATATAAGAAAATGGTGCGCTACTACTCCCTTTTATTTGCTCTACAAACATCGTAGGTGGATCATCAACTTCTTGACACAACACAAACTCTACTTGATCAATCAATTTATCTAAGCTAATTTTAGTAAGCTTCAAAAGTGCATGGTCCTTAGCCTTTTCTCTTTTATTGAAATAGGCCACCCAGTCATAAAGTTTATTTATAATACTCTGAAAATCTTGCTTATAAAGAGGCATATTGCTGTCTAAAAAGGAGATAGACTCCTCGATTTTACGCACTGCTTTTCCTAAGATAGAACCATAGCCTTTAGGCGCACTACAACTTGTAAAAGGAACCATAGCTGCGTCATAAAGTGCTTCTTTAAGTTTTTGAGCAGTTCGGATTTTTTCTCTATCCTTGAGATAGTTTACCTGTTGAAAACAGCTATGCATTTTAACTTTAAGGTTAATAAAAATGCCGAAAATAAGTAATCCCAATCCCAACCAGAGCGGCAGTAGCCACGCAACGGCTAATGGAGATAGGACCAGCACCAATGGCTCAGTAGAATAGAAAATACTCAAGTAGATAGCTATGCATAACGTCACTGTTACAACAGCTAGACCCAGATATAGTGGAAGAACGAATAAGGTTACCACCAAATGGGCCAAAAATAAACCTAAGTTTAAGAGTAAAGTAGTTTTATGCCACCAATGCCAAAGCACATTGATAGGCAAACAAAAAGATAAACCGATTAGCCAAAATAGCGCAACCATCCAACCTGGAATAGCTGTTATTTTTTTAGAGCGAAATGTGCTATACCCTAAAAAGCAAGCACCTACTAAGAGTTGTGGTATCAGCCAACAGCTATGGTCGATAATAGAGGCTATAAAGTAAGCCAGTAAATTAGTAATGACTACATAAATCCCCATCCATGTGAGCGTTGTATGGCTAGGTTGAAGCTTAGCTAAAGTATCTTTAATATGCATGAACCCATTTTTAATCGCTTCTTTTCGTGCTGCCTTTTTACGCATATGCACTTGTTGCATTTGCTTAGATGCATCATCCGTCAGTGGCTGAACCCAACCTGTACCATCTGGTTGTTTGAATAGATAATGCGCAGCCATCATAGCTATACCATTGGCTAACATGCAAATAAAAGAACCATTGATGCCCGTTATGGGTTCAATCCATTGGTTCCAAGCTAAAATAGATAGTATGCCTGTTGCCATACCGATCAAAGCCGTACGAGAGGTCCCCCGAAAGCCCAAAACAGCTAAGACAAAAGGAGCAGTTGCTATAGGAAGCGATAAGTCTAAACTTAATTTGAGCAAATTCAATAGATCATTACAATAAAAAGTCAATAGCATGGCCAATAGACCAATTATTACACTGGTCCATGTAGCCAATCGGAGCTGGTGCACATAAGGCGCTTGCTTTCGGCCGCGTATACTTTGCAGCATATCATGGCTAATCATAATGGCACAGGCATTGAGTTTAGAATCAGCTGTAGACATAGCCATGGCTAGTAAACTGATGCAAACCATTCCTTTAAAAATAGGTGGTACATTAGCCATGATATGTCCCCAAATAGCTGGCACTGGTAATTCTGGTGCACTTACAAAGACAAATAGACCAATTAGAATGATAAAAATGGTGATAATAAAACTGAAAAGAGTAGAATAGAAAAAAACTTTTCTAGCTTGAATCGAGTTAGCAGACATATAGATGCGCTGCATAGTTGGAGGTTCTATATAACCCATTAAAAAACTGAGCAAAAGACATCCCATAGCCACTAAATTCGTATCAAAATGAAATAATCTACTAAATTGAAATTTTTCCTGGCTTTGTAAAAAAGGAATGATTTCTAGAATTGATTTACCTGTATTTTTAAAGATAAACCATGCTAAAATAGGAATAATGACGGTAAAAGTTATGAATTGCAATAAATCTGTAAAAACAACTGCACGAATACCGCCGAAACTAGAATAAAGGATAAGGATTAGGGAAACTACAATGGTAATCGCTTTAGGAGGCACGCCATCTAAACACATATTGATAGACAAAGACATGGCACTGATTTGCGCAGCAATCATAGCAATCGCATCGCAAATGCCAGATAATGCTGTAATCATGCGTGGATATTTACCATATACGCTACCCATGGTTTCAGGCATAGAAAGGTGATACATAAACCGACCCATATATAAGGCCAACCGACTGATAATATAAAGATCAAATCCAGCCAAAAGCGTTAATATGATCCAGTAAAGGCCAAGATTATGCACTTGCTGTACACTACGTATCAAACCACCCCCTCCATAAGCAGTAGCTAATACAGTAGCCACTAAAGTAGCAGTGGCAAATTGTTTATCACCTACAGCATATTGCCGAAAAGAGGTAATTTTTCGACTAAAGTAAATACCTACTACTAAAGTTAATACAAGAAAAGAAACCACCATGCAAAGTGGTACGTTGAGAAATGGTGCCATAGTTCAATTGGTTACAAATTAGTACTATAAAACGTATTTTATACGAATTATAAGTACCAATTTGTATATATACAATACATTGTTCACTTTTGATAAAAAAATAGACCTAAATAAGACATTTTTGTCATTATTTTTTATATTTCTAGAGATAGAATTATTTTTAACAGGCCAATGTTTCGTCTGCCCTGAAATACCATATAATTATTTGTTAATCAGTAAAAAATTATTAAATTTGTGTTGGTTAATCATCAAATTTTGAGTTGTTTTGTATAAAAACCTTGCAAAATAATGCAGCCAATTAACCACTGAATAAAACTGTTTTATTTTTCTGAGATAGAAAAAAACTTTATTTTTGTAGAAGGAGTTATTTGGAGTGGTGGCCGAGTGGCTTAAGGTGCCCGCCTGGAAAGTGGGTGTACCCCTAAAAGGGTACCGGGGGTTCGAATCCCCCCTGCTCCACCCAATTTGCTTGTAGATCAGAGCTGTTTTGGCTTATCCTATTTGTTGAAGCATTTAAAATCGTGTGTGGCACTGCTACAATCTAACAGTTGGTACTATTTTTGCGGTTATTGGGGGGTTAATAGATACCAAACGACCCAAATACTACTAAAAAAACCATTGCTTATAGTTCTATTTTTTTTGACTGTAGATATTCTTTTATTCTACATTTTTGCCAGTTTCCCTGGCCAACGCCCTAAGTCAGCTATGTATGCCATTCATCTTTTCAATCTAAATAATCTTTATCAGCCCCTATGAAAATAATCGAACAAAGTTTTTCCAGCCATATCTTTAGCAATTACATACATGACACCACCTATTTTTCACAAAAAGGACACGAACAAGTGGTCTATTTTCAAGATCAAGCAACCGGTTTACAAGCAATTGTTGCGATACATGATACTACATTAGGACCTGCTGTTGGGGGGGTACGTTTTTTTGAATACCAAGATGAAAGAGAGGCCCTTAGGGATGTACTCCGTCTTTCCCGGGGGATGACCTACAAGGCATCTATAGCTGGGTTAGACGTCGGTGGTGGTAAAACAGTACTGATGAAGCAAAAAGGGACTGAATTGACCGAACCATTGCTCCGTAAATATGGCGATTTTATCGATCGGCTAGCTGGCCATTACATTACTGCACCTGACTACAATACCACCATGGAGCATATGGTATATATTGCCAAATCAACCCGCCATGTTGTAGGCCTTCCGCGCGCATTAGGTGGCAGTGGTGATCCTTCAGAACATACCGCCTATGGCGTCTACATTGCCATGAAAGCAGCTGCAAAAAAAACTTTTGGTACAGATAGCTTAGCGGGAAAAAAAATTGGTATAGCGGGGGTAGGTAAGGTTGGCTATTGCTTGGCACAATTATTATGCCAAGCGCAAGCGATTGTCTATGTAGCTGATATCTGCTCCAATCGGCTTCAAGCGATAGCAGCAGCCTGTAAGGTAGAAGTAGTAGCTATTGAACGTTTGCACAACTGCCCTTTAGACATATATGCTCCATGTGCTTTAGGCGCAGTTTTAAATAGTGAAACCATTCCGATGCTGAATTGTGGCGTTGTAGTCGGTGCAGCCAATAATCAATTAGCCAATCAAGAAGAGGATGGGAAACGGTTGCTTGAAAGAGGTATTGTATATGTACCAGACTTTTTGGCGAATGCAGGTGGATTAATTAACGCCGTTACGGAATTAAAAACAACTTCTCCAGATTTGGTCAAACAACGTATAGAGCAGCTTTATACCATCTGCCTTGATGTATTAAATCAAGCTTTAGAAACCACACGTCCTACACAAGAAGTCGCACAAGATATGGCTATAGCGCGCATCGGAAAGATAAAGAACGCCCAACTGTGTCGATAAAGCAGCTGTATTATAATGAAAAATTTTCTTATTCCTAGACGCTTTGTTCGTATAAAAGCATTACAAAATCTTTATGCATATACGATTGCAAAACAAGTCCATGAAAAAGAGGCTATAGAACAGATAAAAAAAGATTTTGTATGGGATTGCTTTCTAGATGAGCCTAGTCAAAAGGAACAGTTGACCAAAGCACAAACCAAGGCCGTTGCCCTTTTTCAAGCAGCAATAGCCACTACGTTGCCTACCCATACTTTTGTCTATAAAGAAAATAAAGAAATTGCAGAATCGGTATATAAGCAGCTTGCTTACTATGTAAAAGCATTAAAAAAAGACCAAACTTTTTTACAGCATGGATTTAACCAGTCAAAGGAATACATTTACATAATCCTTCTTTATGTTTTGTTATTACTGGTAGAATGGTATAAATTGGCCAAGGTCGTGCATCCTTCATCTGAAGAAACCGATCATTCACTTAAAAAGCAGCTGGCACAAAATCCTTTGTTAGAAGAGTTGTATCACAATAGCAAATGGATCAAAATAATCTATAAAAATGGTATCAGCTGGGCCCACGATCAAGACCAAGTACAAAATTGGTATAGACAATTTATTCAATCCGAAGAAGCACCAAAAAGCTATCTACTACATCCAAATAATAGTATAAAAATTTTGGAGTACGTTGTCCAGCATATTATATTTAAGGAAGGGGCAATAAATGATTTTTTGGCTATGAAAGATCTCTACTGGGACGAGCATAAGCGGATGGTAAAGAAAATTTTAATCCATATCTTTAAGCTGCTCTATACAAAAGACTTTGCTGCGTTTACGCTGTTTTGGGATAATTTAGAAGAAAAATGGGCGACAGAATCAGAGTTTTACAGTCGTATTTTGACCATCGTCATAGAGAACCACATCCGTTATGAAGAGATGATTGGTGCCCAAACTCAAAAGTGGGATAAGGACCGTATCCTATTAACAGATAAGTTGATACTTAAATTGGCCTTAGCAGAACTGATTGAATGTAAAGAAATACCTTTTAAAGTATCTATAAATGAGTATATTGAAATAGCTAAATGGTACGGCAGTGCTAAAAGTGGCGCTTTTATAAATGGTGTATTAGAAGGTATTTTAAAAAAACATAAAGAAAATTAAAAATAAGCTATTCAACCATTTAAATGATCCAATCATGGTAAAAAGAACTGAAAATTTAGTCATCCTTGGCTTAGGTTTTTGCTTAGGTGCTTTTGTAGGCATCCTTTCCGCACCTACAAAAGGATCAGTAGCTAGGGACGGTATGATGTACAACTTAAAATCATGCAAAAGAAAGTTGCAATCTTTTATTCTAAAAGTTGCAGGGTATAAAAATGATATAGCCAACGAAGCTAAAACTACTGGTAAAGAAGTTATTACGGATGTCGTCGCTGCTGCCCAAGAGATTCTAAAAGAATTGGACTTGCTTGCAACGGAATTAGAACAAAAAACCCAATAGCAACTAGATAAGACCACCCTTGATCTGGACGGGCGATTCGGAAAGTCAAAGTGCTTCTATTGGGTAAGTTAAGGCAACTTATTGGTTCCAGTTTGGCTAATCTCCTGAAAATAACGCCATATGCGTTATGACCCACTATAAATTTTTAGACCAGGTTAAAGCTTTTTTACTATCTGGCTTTAGAAAAATAAATGGTATACCTAATTTTTTGATCTTTGGGTAGTAACGCAATGGATTGGTTTGTTTGGTATAGATGACCAAGTGTTTAACACGCCATATTTTATATATAATGGTCATATTATGAAGTAGGTTTTCATCTATCAGTAGGTAGTCTACGTCCAGCTTAGCCCCACGCCATCCGTGCCAATCAGACGGAATGGTATGAAGGGTAAGGATTACCTTTTTGTACCAGGTAGCTATAATGCCTCCAGTATAGTGTCGTAATATACTGCTGTTGGATGATGGCTCATCATGGCGTAACGATCTGATCCCATCCTTTAAAGTAAAGGATAGTTGATGATTGTTATAGCAAATTATCTTACATTTTTTTTGGGTCGCTATAATTGTTTTGATATGGTATACACTATATAATGTTGCGCAGAGGCTGGTTATAATAAGATATATAAGATTTTTATATTGAAAGAAAAGCCAAATCGAAAGCAGCACAATATACAGTAAGTAGACAGTCCGCCTATTTATACAGCAGAATGAAAGCGTACCCATGGGCCATTTTGCCAACCAATAGACCAGTGTATTGGTGGCAAAAATCAATTTTTCAAGGGTAAAACCAAGTAATGTATTAAGGATGGGACAATAACTACTTACTAAAAATGCCAAACTAAGCATTAGGATGGCAAAAATAGCAGGTACGACCAGCCAATTGGCAATAATAAAATAAAGCGGAAACTGCTTAAAGTAATATAGAATCAGTGGTAATGTACTCACTTGTGCCGCAATAGATAAGGTAGTAGCCGTCCATATTTTCCGTAGGCAATAATGTTCAAGTTTTATAACGCGATGGAGCGGAGGCTGGAGGTATAGTATCCCTATCGTTGCCAGGTAGGAAAGTTGAAATGCGCAGTTAAATAATAAAGATGGATCCCATAATAATAAGACAAAAGCAGAAACAAATAATCCATTGTAACGATCCGATCCTCTACCGATTAGTAAACCTATTCTAGCAATAGTAATCATAATCGTTGCACGTAGTATGGGTGGTGCAAAATGACAAAGCCAACTATATAGCCAAAGCAAGAGAAGTGTACAAAGATCTGGTAGGATAAAAAAGCTTACGTACCTACATATATATTTAAAAATAGTCTTTAGCAGGATGTATAACATACCTACATGTAACCCAGAAATGGCCAATACATGAATGGTACCTGTATCGGCATAGGCTTTTTGTAACCCTGGATCTAAAGTTTCTTTTGCACCCCATAGAAGCGCTGAGATGAGTGCAATGGCTTGATCGTCTTGTAGTTGCTTGTGGAGTCTTTCAGTACACCATTCTGTGATCATGGCTCTCCAGTTGCCATTTTGATTGAATACCTCGGTAGTTAGTAGCTTAAAATCTCCATCGATTTGTTTTAAAATATGACGATATCTAAAAGGATGATAGAAAGCGCTATCATCCTTTGCTAGTTGGATGCGGTCAAGTAATAGAATCCGATCAGGTCTCCCATGAATTAGTAACTTATCTCCTTTTTTAGGATTATAATCATATGATTTAGAAAAATACAATTGTATAGATCCCCTACTATTGTACCAACCGGAGTGGTCTTTTATATGGGTTATAGAGGCTTTACAGCTAAGTGGAGCATACACTTTTTCGATACAAACGGTATATCCTTCTATCTGTTGGTGAACCTCCATCCACCGCATTGCTTTTCTTTGTTGTGCGGTCTGTAACAATAGATTGCTATAGCCTACTAAAAAAATAAGCAGTAGTCCTATAAAGTTTAACCATTCAAAGGTAGTGACACCAGCATGTAGCGCAGTCATCCAATATAGTACACCCAGTGTCAGCAAAAGCAAAAGTGTAGTAAATAAGTCTGTTGGGTAATAGATGGCCAATACAATACCACTTATATAAAAACATATGAGGCGGAAGAGTGGTAGCGCAGTAGCGGTTAACATGTATTGATTAATTGTAGAAGTCAAGATATAGTGGCTCTAAAACATCGGACAGTTATTTATAAAAAATGTTTCCTTTTTTTTCTTAAGATTAAATCTAAACTACTAACCTTTACATACTTCTAAGGCCTGTTTAGCAGCTGCTTCTAATGCCTGACCTATTTCTGGTCCCAAATATCTATTGGCTATTTCGAGATCTATAGTAAGTGTTTCTTGCGCCATGTGTAACATTTCTGACAGATGAATGTAACCAGCTGCATGACGCAAATCGTATAGTCTTTCAGCTAGTTTTATAAATAGAACAGAAAGTTGTACATGCTCTTCCTTAATGGCTTGTTCCAAGCGATTTTGTACATAAAGCAAAGAAGGATGATCTAGATCCTTACCTTTGTCTATCCCTACCACATTGGATACAAAAGCATAGACACCTAAATTATAATGTTGTTTGATATAAGAAAGAGGCAAGCAAGTACGACGCACCAATTCATATAGTAAAGCAGCATAGACGACTTTAGGGGAGTGAAAAACCCAATTTGTTACTAATTTTGCAATTCCTACTGCCCGTACATAAAACAATTGTCCAGAGGCATGCCGTTTAAACCGAAAATGCCTCCTGAGCAATAAAAGTATATCTGAAACAGTTTTTACATCAATCGGATCTACTTCACACGATAATTTATAAACATGGTCATAGAACTTCATTAGTTCCATCATGGAATCAGCTTCTTCTTTAGGAGTAATAGGGGATTCTACAGTTAAAGCATCTATAGGAAATCCAGCCGTCATCTTATTCATAATATCGGTTACATCTCTAGGCAATACCATCAGCATAGTGGGTACTTTTTTATCAAAAGAAGCTTCGAAATAGCCATAATGTGCACCGACTATACTGGATATGGTGTCTTGCTCAATATCTATAGAGGGTGGTCTATCCTTCTTTACTTTAGGATCTACAAAACCTATTTGATTATAGCATGACTTGACCTTTGGCAAATACTCATTAGAAGTAGTAGACTGGCTAATTATTAGAGCAATAGCTTTAAAATCCATCAATACAGGACAGTTGTGATCAATAGAATCGGCTTGTTTGAATTGTAAAGAGGTAGGATGTAGTTGTATGCCAACAATTGGTACATTGGGTCCTTCTGACTTACCAATGCGTAAAATTGCTTTAACTAACGAATAGGTTAGTTGATTGATATCGCATACTATTTCGGAACATAGCTCCTGGTTAGTAGAGCTTATTTTTTCTACCAATATTTTAGGGGGATCCGACATATGTTGGGATAAAACCACCTCTACTTTCCGAATCAACTTATCTAAAGTGATTTTATTAGGTTGCAGTAGTGCATGATCTTTAGCCTTTTCTCTTCTATTAAAATAAGTAACCCAATCGTAAAGCTTGTTAAAAATGCTTTGAAGATCTTCTTTATAAAGAGCGGTATGGTTGTCTAAAAAAGAGATAGATTCTTCAACTTTATGCACTACCTGGTTCAAAATAAATCCATAGCTTTTAGGAGGCATAGCACTAGTATAGGGAACCAAAGCTGCTTCATAGAGAGAGGCTTTGAGTTGTTGAGATGTTCTAATTTGTTCTTGTTCTTTTAGGTAAATATTTTCTATAGTAAGGTTAACCACCTTTATTTTAAAGCATAAAATCAAAATAAACAGAAATATACCCATCATAAATAGTGGGAATAAGGAACACAATACTGGATACGATAATCCAATATAAATTGGATAAATTGACAATAATGAAGTAATTGATATAACTGTTATACTTAGATATAGAGGAAATATCCATAAGACTAAAGAAAAATGGGCTAAAGATAAAAATAGATTAAAGTTTGGATCTAAAATATGAAACCAGTTCCACAGAATGTTTAAAGGAAGATAAACGACTAATCCTATTATAGAACCTAATCCATTTGGAATGGACCGTATCTTTTTGGAATTATCATATAGAAATGGATAACCCACAAAATAAGCTGATAAAAAAAGTTGCAGAACAAGTAAATAGACATGACCTAGAGTAGGCGCTATAAAATAAGCCAACAAGTTAGTAACAGCAATATAACATCCCAGACATACTATTGTAGTATGGCTAGGTTTTAGTTTAGTCATAGTCATTTTTTTATTTTCCCAAGACTTTCTAATAGATTCTTTTCGTTCTTCTTGCTTACGAAAATTCTCTTGTTGTATTTGTTTAAAGGTGTTATCGGGTTTGACCCATCCTGTATTTTTGGGTTGTTTGAATAGATAATGGGACGCCATCATAGAAAGGGTATTAGCTAACATAGCAAGAAAGGAACCGTCTATATCAGTTGTTGGTTTAATCCATTTGTCCCAAGTTAAAATAAATAGTGCACCTGTAGCCATACCAATTAAAGCAGTACGAGAAGTACCCCGGAAGCCGAGTATAACCAATATAAAAGGAGCAGTAACTATAGGTACAGCGCAAGTAAGAGACCAATACATTAATTTTAAGAGATCTGTACAATAAAAAGCTACAAGCATAGCGAGTAGCCCTACCACCAGAGTATTCCATTTAGCTATCGTGAGTTTCTGTTTGTCATCTATGCCTTTCCACTTTTGTAGGGATTGCACAATATCATTGCTCACCATAACCGAACAAGAGTTTAAACAAGAATCAGCTGTAGACATAGACATAGCGAGTAAACCTATACAAACCATACCCTTAAACCCAGATGGTATACTAACCATTATATAATTCCAAATCTCTTCTTTCTGTAAATCTGGTGCTCCTGCAAAAACAAATAAGCCAACTAGAATAATAGAAGCAAATATACACAAATCGAAAATAGCTACATACGAAAAAACTTTTTGGGCCTGAACGGGACTAGAAGACATATATACACGCTGCATAACTGAGGGCCTTATATGAGATACTATACAAGATAAAACTAGTAGAAAAAGACTCAATAGCTTGATATTAAATTGGAAAAGGTTACTAACTTGAAACTTAGTGTATTCTTGTAGCATAGGAAAAATTACTGATACTGGGTTACCTACTTTTTTAAAGATAAACCAACTAAACAGGGGAATCATAACGGAAAAGGTTATAAACTGCAATACATCTGTATAGGTAACTGCACGAACACCTCCATAGGTGGAATAGAAAATAAAAAGAAAGGTAGCAATTACAGATACATATATTACATAGGTATGATCTATATTCATACACATACTAATAGCTTGGGAGGTTACTCTGATTTGAGTAGTAATTGAAACAATGTTAAGACAAATACCAACCAAAGCAGCTACAATTCTTGGATACTTTCCATAAATATTACCTAGTGTCTCTGCTATAGAGAGGTGTTGCATAAATGGACCCATACGTAACACTAACTTACCAATTAACCAGGAGCCCAATGGCCCTAAAAGACAAAAGACTATCCACCATAAACCAAGGTCATGCACACACTCCACATTACGCATCAAACCTCCTCCTCCCCACGTAGTAGCCAATACCGTAGCTACCAAGGTAGCAGTAGAAAACTGTTTATTCCCCACCGCATATTCTCGAAATGTGGTTTTTTTTCTACTAAAGTAAAGACCTACCAGTAGTGTTAACAATAAAAACGCCCCTATTATTACGATAGGCATATTCAAGAACATCATAAATAAAGTATTTAAAAGAATATAGAACCTACTATAAATGTGTTATAATAATTTATATAGTAAGAATTTTTTATAAAAATCTTTTAAAGCCAACTATAGATTTATTTTACTGAACTAATATTTCTACTAAAGAATTAGATGTTTTACTCGTATTCCGCAGCAGAAAATATTTATATATAATATTATTTTTTACTGATATAGAATGTCTTATTCGAATAGTAAATTTTTCAAAAAATGATATAGTGTCTTACATATACAAACTTACGACGACATAGATGCGACAGGGTCCTATGAACCACTGGATGGCGTCAACGCATAATTTTTAGTTTATCCAGTGCTTTTCTATATTTATAGCCATTTTTTAAATGTTCTGTATGAGAACGGGCAAAATAATGCAATCCTGAAAAATCTTCTTTTGCTGAAAAGAAAAGGTAATCATGTGGTATATAATTCAGTACCGCATCAATCATTGTCACGCTAGGCAAACCAATAGGTCCAGGTGGCAACCCTTTTTTACGGTAGGAATTATAGGGAGAATCCATATAGGTATCCTGTTGTAGGACTCTTTTAATACTACATTGCTTTTCTTTTAGCGCATAGACAAGCATTGGACAAGATTGAAGCGGCATATGGCGTTTGAGTCTATTTAAATAGACGCCTGCAATCTTAGCGGCTTCTTGTAGGTTGTTTGTTTCTGCTTGAACGATAGAGGCTAAAATAGAGACCTCTATTGCACTTAAGCCTATTTTTTTAGCTTTATTCAGACGTGTTGCATGCCAAAAACGTTGGTAAGCTAGATGGATTTTCGATAGCAACTGTTCTGCGGTAATCGTCCAGTATATTTCATAGGTATCTGGAATAAACATAGTTAATACATTTTCTGGCGTAAAGCCGTAGGCCGATAACTTTTCTGCATCATTTAGCAGCGCCCATAGTGGTTCCTTGGTGATACCTACAGAACGGACGAGCTGATCTATTAAGGAAGCTTTATTGGCGGCAGTAGAAAAAGTAAGCTTAACGGGATGTTGCATGCCACCACGTAGCATTCTAATCATTTGCCAATTATCCATATGCTCCATTATTCTGTATTGACCAGGCCTATTTTCAGGATGATACCTGAATAAATAGGTTGCCCATAAAAAAGTAGTTCCATTTTTTATGTAGCCTTCATTTTTTAGTTTTTCTTTGAGTTGGGAACGGGTACATTTATTTGGAATCACCAGTAAACGACTGGGTGGGTGTGTATTAGGAAAAGCCAGTATCGCATATAAGCCAACGCAAATTAAAAAACCAACTCCAATCATCCATTGCCGCTTTGTTTTTAACAAAAAAAGAGCATAAACGAAAGAAAGATCTACCATAGATCGGTTATTCATTAATAAAATAGCTGCAAACTCAAATGGTATACAGCTGTGCTTGACAGGTGATTATAGGCTGGTATACTTATATTTCCAGTGTGCTGCCTCACCATATTCTGCTATATAGTCCATGCGTTCTGTACGTATTTGTATCTCTAATTGCCCATATTTATAGGTTTCAAAGGTAAGATGGAGCGACTCATATCTACTATCTCTTGGTATACTGATCCAATCCCTCATAATATTACATATTGGTTTATATAGATTACTAATGATACTAAGTATTTTCCAACAAGCTACTTTTTCTTCTTGCAACGTTTTACCATCCATATTGGTTAAAATGATTCTAATAGCCGTAAGGTCATGGACTTGATCAAAATCAATCTTTAGTTTTTGAATTTTATGCCAAATAGAATAAACCGATTTAATCCGTTTTTTTATAATAAAATCAATGCCGCGTTCTTTCACAGCTGCTTGCACTTCTTCAGCAACAAGATTTAATTTTTGCTGCCTTTTTATTTTTGTCATTCCAAGCTTGGCGGTAATGGCATAGTAACTCAATGTGTCTGTATGTTTTAACCAAAAATCTGCTAACTTGGTTTGAATATCATACAAGCGCATTCTATGTGATAACGGGATATAAAAATGTTTGAGCTCAAGTAATAGTTGGGTGTTAGAAGGGACCAATTCTGTATCTATATTTTCGAATGTTACGCCACTACAATGTACGTGAACAATGTCACAAATTTGTAGCAAAATGGCTAAAATATGGTGGCAATTTATGTCAGGATGATTTGGATAGTTACGAATGGTATCGTTACGTAATCTGTAATCCTTTAAAATAGCCAGCTCCTGTAGTATGGAAGCTGTTTTTAAACCAAATTGTTTTTCAATAGCTTCTTTTTCAATAAGTTTTGCTAAAAAAGCTGGTGTTAAGAGGACAACTATAACGGTAGGAAGATCTAAAGACATCTCTGTAGAAGCAATCATGGCTACTTGTAGCGAATCTTTTACACAACGTTTGCATATTCCTTTATCGATTTTTTGTTCAAACTGCTCTGCCCATTTATATGCTGCTTGAATCGTAGACCAAGCCTCTTGCGTATCATTTGGGTCTTTGCTTACCGCTCTTGCAAGCTGATGTAAATTCCAATTGTTTACATCAGGTATTTCATGTTTTTTTATCATTTGATAGAATCAAAAAATTGTCAGGTTAACGGAATCTCTACAAGCTTATCTTTTTAAGATTACTGTTTACCGTTAAAGTAAATTTTCTATTCTTAAAGTTACGAACTTATCGTTCCAAGCGCAAAAATAAATACTTATAGGAATAGCAACCTTTCAAAAACAATGCATATAATGCATATTAATTGGACAATTTTACATATGTATTAATACAAAATAATTACTAACTTTGCAAAAAAATACTTTTGTTCAGTTTGTTTATGGAATATAGATTTTCTTAACTTCTACAAAATGTCCTCAAAATTTATTTATCTTCCAATATTTTATACGGATCTAATTTATATATTCACAACCACTAGGATGTGTTTTAGTAGTTTATTTGTATTTTTAAGTGGTCTAATTATTTTTAAAAGGTGTTTAAAGTTTACAATCTTTGATATATGGTTACAACTGTTTCAGAGCGCTATCATATACCAGTGATGCCAGATCAGGTGGTCCATGGTTTGTCTATAGTACCAACGGGCCACTATGCTGACCTTACTTTTGGGGGAGGGGGGCATGCCAAAAAAATAGTCGAATCACTATCTAGTGGCCATTTATTTGCCTTTGATAAGGACCCAGCAGCTGCTAAAATGGCCCAATGGTTTACTGGTAAACCTTTAACCTTTATTAGGGCATCCTTTCGGTTTGTAAAGGAATTTATAAATTTTTACGGTATTGCACAACTAGATGGTATCCTAGCAGATTTAGGCACTTCTTCTTACCAAATAGATACGCCAGGACGTGGGTTTTCTACTCGTTTTGATGGTACACTGGATATGAGGATGGATCCAAATTCTCTTCATTCGGCCCAGCACATAGTAAACAGCTACACAGTGGAGCAGTTGGCCGATGTATTGAATGGTTATGGGGAAGTAGTAGGCGCGATGGCCATTGCTGAAGCTATTATACAGGCACGCAAGCGTGCACCTATTGTAACAACCCATCAGTTGAGAGCTATTCTTGAAGCATTTGCGCCTAAAATAAAAGTAAATCAGTATCTTGCAAAGGTGTTTCAAGCCATTCGTATTGAAGTAAATAATGAGCTTGTTGCATTAGAGCAACTACTAAAGCGTAGTGTTGAATGTATTAAACCTAAAGGGCACCTGGCCATTATTGCCTATCATTCTTTAGAGGATCGATTGGTTAAAAACTTTTTCAATACGGGTAATGTATGGGGTAAAATACAACAGGATGCTTATGGCAAGCTATTGCGTCCTTTTGTTCCACTACAAAAAAAACCCTTTACGCCCTCTATAGAGGAGATAAATAGAAACAATCGTGCGCGAAGCGCACGGTTACGGATAGCAGTACGTGTGGCATAGCGTTATGCAACGAATCGATATGCACACGGGTCGTTTTTAACCATCATGGATTGATAATGATTATCGAGTTTTTTGCACTTTTTCTTTCCGCATTACTAGGTGGCCTTTTGGTGGTTACACACTGTTCGCTACGCATTTTGCCACGCTTGCTAACTTTTTCGGGAGGTTATTTATTGGCCAATACTTTCTTGCATTTAATGCCTGAGCTTTTTCTGTCCAAGGTAGTGCCGCTGTATGTAGGGGGGTGTATGATGATTGGATTTTTTTTGCAGCGTTTTATTGAAACCTTTACCGCTGGTGTGGAGCATGGCCATTCTATGGCGCCAACTTCAGGGCATGCTTGTCCAAAAGATTATAAAATGTTTTCGTTTTTAACTTCTATTGCGTTGCATGCGTTATTAGATGGCACCCTTTTAGCCCATGGTCATCCCGGTCATCCTACCCAAAAAGGGCTTTTACTCGGTATGATGCTCCATAAGTTTCTGGAGGCTTTTGCTTTAACTAGTGTGTTGCGTGGTTTTAACCTATCTATTAGGCACATGTTACGCTATTTGGTGCTATTTGCTTTGGCTTCTCCAGTAGGGTTGTGGCTGAGTGACTATGCCCATCATTATATTTCTGATGGTGGTAGCGTTGTATTATGTGCTATTGTAACCGGTAATTTTTTGTACATTTCATCTACTATGCTTTTTGAAGCGAGTCCCAATCATCATTCGAATCAGTTTACTTTGTGGGTTAGTTTACTTGGGGCTGGATTGGCAGCATTGGTCCAATTTGTATGATAGGGGGTTGCTTTGCCGCTAAAAAAATAGCTTCTCTTTTAATATGGAGTGAATAGTCTATGGCGCCATCTGATATCAGTAAAGAGATCAAACGTTTGGTAGATGTAATTCGCTATCATAATGAATGTTATTTCCAAAAAGGGATTTCGGAAATTTCCGATTATGCATATGACCAACTATTGGAACGGCTAACCCGATTGGAGGAAGCCCATCCGCATTTAAAACTGCCTGACTCTCCAACGGAGGTAATTGGACAACAACCTTCCAAGGGTTTTGAAGTGGTTTATCACCAAACGCCTATGCTTTCTTTGGCTAAAACCTATTCAGAAGTAGAAGTGATTCAATTTGTGGAAAGGGCAAAAAAAATGTTTCCTGCTGCGACGATAGATTTTGTATGTGAACCTAAAATAGATGGTGTGGCACTAAGCATCCTTTATGAAAAGGGGAGGTTGATACGTGTGGTGACACGGGGTGATGGTGAAAAAGGCGATGATATCACACGCCATGTGGCCCAATGTTTGCCCTTACCCCAAAAAATTCAAGCTGCACCATGTGACGCATTTGAGGTGCGCGGCGAAGCCTTTATGTCCAAGACAGTTTTTAAAGCATTAAATAGTGCACGGAAGGCGAAAGGTGAACCTTTGTGGGCCAATCCCCGTAATATTACAGCTGGTACATTAAAAGCATTGGATGTAGATGCGGTTAAAGATCGTCAGCTGGCATTTTATGGGTATGGTTTTTATGGGCCATCCTATATTTGTCCTACGCAACAAGCGGCGTTGGCGTTACTGGTTGCGTTGGGGTTTTCTGTGCCACCTACCTATAGGGTATGTCACAATGGTATGGAAATAATGGCGTATGTCGCTTATTGTGCGGAATATAAAAAGGATTTACCAGTGGAGGTAGATGGAGTAGTCATCAAGGTAAATAAGTTGGATCAACAAGATAGAATGGGTACAACTGCTAAGTCGCCGCGCTGGGCCATTGCCTATAAATATCAACCAGAAAGGGCATCCTCTATCTTAGAGGGTGTAACTTTTCAGCTAGGAAGAACGGGAATAGTAACTCCAGTTGCCCATTTTAGTCCGCTTCCATTGGCAGGCACTATGGTCCGTCGTGCTTCTTTGTATAATGCAGATGCGTTGGCTAGGCTTGATCTTTGTTTGGGCGATACGATTTTTATTGAAAAAGGTGGGGAGATTATTCCCAAGGTGGTGGGGGTAGATAGCGCCCTGCGCCATACGGATAGCCAGCCTATTCGTTTTATCTGTTCTTGCCCTGCTTGTGGGACATTACTCCATCGGGCAGCAGGCGTAGTTGCCTACTACTGCCCCAATAAGCAGCGCTGTTTACCCCAATTAAAAGGTGCTTTACTCCATTTTTCCCATCGGAAAGCGATGGATATTGATACCTTAGGCCCTAAAACGGTTGATGTTTTATTGGAGGCTAAATTGGTCCAAACGGCAGCAGATCTTTATGCATTGCGTTATGATGCAGTCAATGACTTAGAGGGCTTTCAAGCGCTATCCACGCAAAAACTATTAGCTAATATTCAAGCCTCCAAAACAAGACCTTTTGATAGGGTGTTGTTTGCTTTGGGTATTCAGCATGTTGGGGAAACGGTAGCCAGGAAACTAGCACTATACTTTAGGTCTATGGAGCGGTTGCAAGCGGCTACTCAAGCGGAGCTATTACAGCTACCAGATATTGGAGAGAGGATTGCGCAGAGTATACTGGATTACCTGCAGGATCCTTACCAACAAACCATTCTTAATGCGCTTCAATCTGCGGGGGTGCAGTTTGCCTTGCCGGAACCTGTGGATAGTTTGTTGCCATTTTCTTCAAAAAACTTTGTTATATCGGGTACTTTTCAAAAGTTTACAAGGGCAGAATGTACTAAATTAATAGAAGAAGCAGGCGGCAGGGTGTTGTCTGCTATTTCTACTAAAGTGGATTACTTCGTAGCAGGCACTAAAGTTGGTCCATCCAAGTTGACGAAGGCTATGCAATGCGGTATTCCCATTTTGGAGGAAGATGAGTTTATAAAGATGATGGCATGATACGTTTATACTTAAGTGCAAAGCTTTTTATTTTAGGCGTTGTGACCCGCTTGGCCTCAAAAAATAAGAGCGTGCCACGCAGCAATGTAGGATTGAACAAAGCAACCACTATAGGTGTACTGTATAGTTATGAAAGTCCTGCCAAGCATGAGGTGGTACAACGTTTTATTCGAGATTTAAAAAATTTGGATAAGCAAGTTGCTGTGCTTTGTTACACTACAAAGAAAGATCGTATCCATATCAGTAGCCATTTGCGCTATGCTTTTGACCATCATGCCATTACTATTTTAGGGAAGGCAAAAAGTGACCGCATACAAAAATTTATAAAAAGTTCTTTTGATTATTTGTTTTATTTAGATTGGACGGTCCATCCAGTGTTGGCATCTATTCTAGCCCAACATCATGCCAAATGCCGTGTGGGTCATTTTGATCCTACGTGCAGAAATTTCTTTGAAGTAATGGTCAAAGTAAATCGGACCACTCCCATCGAAGACATCAAAAAATTGGCCAGCCAGATGTTGCACTATACGAGATGTATGGAAGGGCAATGATATGGTTGCCGAAGGATAATAGAAGGTACCATTCGTTTACTCACCCACCTAGCTTATACACTTTAGTATGGATATCTACTTAGATCATGCCGCTACTACAGCATTAGATCCAGAAGTATTGAATAGTATGCTGCCTTATATGGCCCATTTTTGTGGCAATCCCTCTTCTGTACATCGCCATGGTTGTCGTGCGAAAGCAGCCGTTGAAAAAGCTAGAAAAAAAATAGCCACCTTATTGGATGTAGCGCCTTCTGAAATCTTCTTTACCTCTGGTGGTACAGAGGGGAACAATATGCTGTTAAGAGGTGTTATAGAGGCGATGCAAATTGCCGATGTGTTGACTTCTCCATTGGAGCATCTTTCGGTTCGGATGCCTCTAGAAACCTTGGCCAGACAGGGTAAAATTACCTTATCCTATGTCCAGGTTGACCAATATGGCGGCTTTATGTTGGATGAAGTAGAACAATGGTTAAAAAAGCATCCGCATGCTTTGGTGAGCTTTATGCGGGTCAATCATGAGATAGGGAATATAACAGATGTCGTAGCCATTGGAGCGCTTTGTAAAGCATATGGGGCATGCTTTCATTCTGATACCATTCAAAGCATCTATTGTGGCCTTGCTGACTTCCAGTCTTGTCACCTTGCCCTTGGTTCTGGGCATAAAATACATGGACCCAAAGGGATTGGCTTTGTCTATATAGATGCTAAAGCATCGGTGGCACCACTCATTACGGGCGGTAGTCAAGAGTTAAATATGCGTGGAGGAACTGAAAATGTTGCCTATATTGTTGGAATGGCCAAAGCATTGGAAATTGCTTTTGAGGATAAGAAAAAAGTGGTGGCACACTTATTAGCCATTAAGCAGTATATGATCGGGTTATTGAAAACAGATATGCCCGATGTAACCTTTAATGGAAAGAGTGAAAGCTTAACGCAAAGCAGCCCCAACCTATTAAATATTTCATTGCCTGACTGGGATGGGCGCGATATGGTTGTCTACCATTTAGATATTCATGGTATAGCTACTTCTACAGGCAGTGCCTGTACAAGTGGTAGCGCTATAGGTTCATCGGTTGTAGCCGCTTTGCAAAAGGGAAACAATCATGCGATACGTTTCTCTTTTAGTAAAAATACTACCTTTGCAGAAGTGGAAAAAACAGTTGATTTGCTAACCCAGCTTTATAGGAAGTAAGCCGTATGAGGAAGGGGATCTAAGGTCCTAACCAACTGTATGGCAGTCTTTGTTCAATGGGTTATTGGTACAAATCTCTAGTGCGGCCTTGGCGGCTTCTTCTAAGGCTGCACCTATCTCTGGGGTTAAGTATTTATTGGCTAGTTGCACATCTATGATTAAGGTTTCTTGTGCCATATGGTGTACCTCTGGTAGATGTACATAGCCGGCTGCATGGCGCAAATCATAGAGCCTTTCGGCTAGCTTGATAAATAGAACGGAAAGCTGTACATGCTCTTCCTTGATCGCTGCTTGCAAGCGGTTCTGTACATAAAGCAAGGAAGGATGATCTAATGCTTGTCGTTTATCTATATTTACTACATTCCATACAAAAGCATGGACCCCTAAATTATAGTGTTCCTTTACGTAAGAAAGAGGCAAACAGGTATGGCGTACCAGGTCATAGAGCAAAGAGGCATAAATCACTTTAGGAGAGTGAAAAGCCCATTCTACTACTAGTTTGGAAATCCCTACTGCCCGTACATAAAACAATTGGCCTGAGCCATGCCGCTTGCTGCCAAAGCGTTGCCGCAGGAGTAGCAGCAACCCTGAAATGGTGACTAGATCGATGGGATCATTTTCATAAGCGGATTTGCAGACATAGTCATGGAATTGGATTAAAGCCATCATAGAATCGGCTTGCTCTTTAGGGGTGACAGGGCCCTCTATCGCTAAAGCATCTATAGGTAGCCCGGCCGTCATGTGACCCAGAATTTCAGTAATATCAGTAGGCAATACCAGCAGAATAGTTTCTGTTTTTCTATTTGGAGAAATTTCTGCATAACCATAGTGGGCAGCTACAATAGTGGACATGGTGGCCTGCTGAAGGTCCATCGATGGCGGAGGTTGCTGCTGCACTTGAGGTCCTACAAGATCTATCCTGTCATCATAGCATTTTTTCACCTTGGGAAGCGCTTCAGAAGGGGTAGCAGCTTTGCTTATTATCCAGGCAGTAGCTTCAAAAAGAATCGACAGTGAGCAATGGCTTTCAACAGCATCTGTTTGCTTAAATTGTAAACTGGTAGTCTGCAGTTGTAGTCGGATAATAGGGGAATTCGCTAGGCTACCCACCCGTAAAATAGCCTGGGTCAATAAATAGACTACTTGGTTGATATCGCATATGATATAGGGGCATAATGCCCCTATATCATTTATTTTTTCTAGTAGTAGCCTAGGCGGGTCGGACCTCTCTTGGGACAAGGCAAATTCTACTTTATGGATCAGTTGGTCTACATCAATTTTAGTGGGCTGAAGCAGTGCATGCTTTTTAGCCTTTTCTCTTCTATTAAAATAGGCTACCCAATCATAAAGCTTATGGATAATACTTTGAAAATCTTGCTTATAAAGGGGCATATTTTCGTCTAAGAAAGAGATCGACTCTTCCATTTTGCGAACAACTTGTGCTAGAATAGCGCCATAGCCCTTGCACTGGTCAGTTGAAGCAGCTGGTATTATAGCGGCATCATATAAAGAAGCTTTTAGTCTTTCCGCTTCTTTAAGCTTTTCTCGATTTTCGAGATAAAGAATTTTAGTTGTAGAACGGTTTAATCTGACTTTAAAGTAAATAATAATAGCAAATATGACTAGGATCGCTACACATAGCGTCAGTAGGGGAACTAATTCGGGTAAAAAGTATCGAATGGACATAGAAAGTATTAATAATCCGGTTGTTGCTACAACCTTTGTCCCTAAATAGAGAGGTAATGTCGCTAAAATAATGGCGCAATGGGTTAAAGACAAGGATGCAGTAAAAATTGGGTCTGATGCATACCAACAGTTCCAAATCAAATCTAACGGTAAATAAATCGTTAGGATGATGAGTGTAGCTAGGCCAATCAACCAGTTCGGAATTGTTTTCCTAAAAAAAGTTTTAGAGGCTACAAGCAGGGCACCTACACAAACTTGGCCTATGGCCCAACCGATGGCAGTTGGATTCATCAACCAATAATCCATAATAGAAGTAACCACCATATAGAGTCCGATTAAGCGTAGAATAGTATCATTGGGAGTCAATTTACTCAAAGTTACTTTTCTATTTTCCCAGGCCATTTTAATCGCTGCTCTTCGTTCCGCACGCTTCCGCGTACGTGCTTGCCGTATCTGCTGGAACTCATCATCTGGTTTAGACCAGCCCGCGCCTTCTGGTTGTTTCAGTAGATAATGGGCCGCTAGCATGGCCAAGCCATTGGCCAACATAGCCACAAAGGAACCATCCATTCCCGTGGATGGCGCAACCCACTTGTTCCAGATTAAAATAGTGAGTGCACCCGTAGCCATACCGATCAAGGCTGTACGGGAAGTACCCCGAAAACCAAAAATAGCAAAAATAAGAGGAGCTGTTATGATAGGTACAATGGAATCAAGAGACCAGTACATTAATTTTAATAGATCTTGACAGTGAAAAGCTACTAGCATAGCTAGTAGTCCCACTATCAACGTGGTCCATCTAGCTATTTTAATTTGCGATACATCAGTCATTTCTTTTTTCTTTTGCAGGCTCCCTGCAATATCGTGACTTACCATAATGGCACAAGCATTTAAGTAAGAATCAGCTGTAGACATGGTCATAGCAAGCAAACTAATGGCAAGAAATCCTTTAAATGAAGTAGGAATATGAGTGGTTATATACAGCCAAACATCTTCTTTAGGTAAATCGGGTACCCCTACAAAAACAAATATACCAACTAGATTGATAAACAAGAATATAATGACACTAAAGAGAGTTGCATACGAAAAGACTTTTCGACTCTGAGTCGGACCAGAAGCCATATATACTCGCTGGATAGTATTAGGGTTTATCCAGGATAGCATACAAGATAGAAGTAATAGAATTGTTCCTATTAGTTCGGTATTTAACTGAAATAAGTTGCTAAATTGAAACTTAGGATAACTTTGTAGTATAGGGATAATTTCAGAAACTGGCTTGCCTATTTGTACAAAAATAAACCAAGCTAAAAGCGGAATTATAATGGAAAAAGTTAGAAACTGAAATACATCTGTATAAGTAATAGCCCGAATGCCTCCAAAGGTAGAATAAAAAATAAGGACTAAGGTGGAAAAAATGGTGATTACAGGAGAGCCCACGTAACCCAAAGCCATACTAATCGCTTGGGATATTACATTAACTTGGATACTTACACTAACTATGCAATTACAGATACTAAACAGAGCTGCCACAATCCTTGGATACTTACCGTAAACATTACCTATCGTGTCTGCCATAGAAAGGTGTTGCATAAATGGCCCCATACGCAAGGCTAATTTAGCAATGATCCATAGGCCGAAACAATCTAATGTAAGGACGATCCACGGTAAGCCAAGTTCATGAGTACACGTTACATTACGCATCAATCCTCCCCCACCAAATATAGTAGCCAATACCGTAGCCACCAAAGTAGCCGTAGCAAATTGCTTATTTCCAATTGCATACTCCTTAAAAGTAGTTTTTTTTCTACTAAAATAAATACCCATTAGAAAGGTTAATCCTAAAAAAGCTGCCACTATATATAACGGCATATTAAAATGTATCATAAGATCAAGCCGTTAAGAAGTTAAAAAATAGGCATAGCAGTAGCGCTACACTTTATAATACGAATTCTTATGTAAAAATCAAAAGTCAGGAAAGGGACCTGTTGTAAAGAATGGTTAAAGGGAGAGATAGGGCATTATTTTTTTTCCCCAATCTGGATGGTAGCCCGGTAGTGTTTGAATGGCACGAAAAGTAGTAAATTTTCCTTTGCGTTTTCTGTAATCTATAATGGCTTGCGCCATACTGTATGAAATATAGGGATGGGAGGCCAAGTTTTTACGGGTTGTCTGGTTTAAGGATACTTTTTTAGGTTGATAACCTTTTCGTATAGTGGTGTGCTGGATGAGTTTGACGCGCAGGTGGTTCGATAGCCCATATACTTCTTTGTATTGGTCAACGGAAACAAACCCACCCAATTTGTCTCTATACCGTAAGATTCTAAGGGCAAGTGGTTGGGTCATCCCTTCTATGGCTAGTAATGGTTCTGCCGTAGCGCTGTTTATATCCAATGGGACAAAGCTATTGCTATTTGCTTGCAATAAAGCCAGCTGTTTTTCCAATAACGCAATGTCTGCACGATGGTCCAATGGTTTATGGATATAGTATAGCTGTACTACTTTAGGTGCCATAACGGCAAGTAGCATAAAGATAATAATGGCTAGTAAGCTATTGCTTTCCCTATTGGAAAAGTGAAAGGCTTGTTTGATCGAATGTTTTATCTTGCGCAACATGGTCCATACGAGCGGTATTGTATTTTTCCCATTTCTCTATGAGTTTAACAAAATTTTTGGGTAAAGGCGCTTCAAAGGAGAGTGGTGTTGCCGTGACCGGATGGTTAAAGCCCAACACCGCTGCATGGAGTGCCTGGTAAGGCATTAGTTTAAAGCAGTTGCGTATAAACGCCTTATAGGAAGCATATCGTTGACCCTTAACGATTGCATCACCACCATATTGCGGATCACCGAAGACGGGGTGACCGATCTGTTGCATATGGACGCGAATCTGATGGGTACGCCCCGTTTCTAATCTACAGGCTACAAGGGCAACCTGCTGTAGTGGCTTGATGACCTGATAATGGGTAACAGCCTTTTTTCCATCTGGGAAAGCTAAGCTTTTTTGATGGCGGCGGCTTTTCCCAATATTTAAATCGATGGTGCCGCATCCATTTTCAGGGTTGCCCCAAACCAATGCATGGTAAATCCGTTTGACCGTATGGTTGTAAAATTGACGGGATAAATTGGCCAAACTTTCTGCTGTTTTGGCGACTACCAATAGACCAGATGTATTTTTATCAATCCGATGTACCAAGCCAGGCCGGGTCGGCATATCGTCTTTTAAAGGTAAATTTTTATAGCGATGGAGCAATGCATGGGCCAATGTTCCGCTTTGATGGGCGGTATCTGGATGTACTACCATCTGGGCCGGTTTGTGGACAACTAGTAGGTGGTCATCTTCATATACAATATCCAATGCTATTGCTTCCGGAGTCAGCGTAGCTACCTCCGTGGCAGTAGGTATATTTGCTAGGATTGCATCTTTAGGCTGAACCTTATAATTGGATTTTATAGGCTGACTATTAACGGAAACCCATTCGTGTGCAATGGCTAATTGGACTTTATGGCGGCTTATATTTAAAAAATCTGATAAAAATTTGTCTATACGCAGATTACAATTTTCACTTGTAACGGTAATCAGATGCGTCTTTAAAAGCGTTTGAGATGGGCTGTATGCATTCATGTGTAAGTAGTAGGAAGAAGTATAAAAATGGCTTCGTGCAATCTGCTATAGGTAAGATCAGATTATATAGTCTTTTCGTTTCATAAGTGCATCCATCAGCAATCCATTTTTAAATAATTTTCGTTTGCCGATCAAGTGGGCTTTTCGATCTACGCTGGGAGTAGGTTTGGAGGAGCTAGGATGAGCCGCTGCTTCTTGAGGCAAAGCTGTCGCTTGAGGTTTTCTGGGCGCCACTGCTCTGGCCATAGTAGAAGAGATAGCTTGATGATCTACCTCTTTCTTTGCTTCCTCCTCATAATCGTCGTCTTCTTCCTCTTCATCATAATCATATTTTTTGTTATGGGACATTGCATTATCTGAATCCCTCCGATGGATATAGAACCATCGGATAACCGAAAAGATTAAAATTATAAGAAACTTACCGTCTACTTTAGATAGAAATGTATAAAATACCATTGGTTGACCTTAAAAATAAGTAAAAACGCATTTCGTACGAAACTATAATGGATCAATTTACTATAAAAGGACTAATATATGCTTTTTTGATCAAGCAAAAAGTAGCCTATACATCCCTTAATTGTTTGCTCCCATAAAATTGTGGTATATTGTACAAACCAATAGATCATTTCCATATAGGCTTGTATACTTATGGGTTGGATTTTAAATTTTAGTAATGGATGCGGATGATATGGTACAGATACAAACACCACCAAAAATAGAAGCCCCTTTCCCACTGATTGGTGCCCATACCTCTACCCAAGGAGGACTCCATAATGCGTTATTACATGGTTCAGAAATAGGTGCTACTACCATACAACTTTTTACCAGGAACCAACTTCAATGGGAAAGCACTACACTCCAGCAAGCAGAACTAGATACATGGCACCATACGTTAGAAGTTACTGCTATGAAACAAGTGATGAGTCATGCTAGTTATTTGATCAATCTGGGCTCCAACAAAGCATACTTATTGGCCAAAAGTTGTGAGGCTTTTTTAGAAGAAATAGAACGTTGCTTAGCTTTAAAAATCAGCTATTTAAACTTTCATCCAGGTGCTGCAACAGGAGACAGTGCACTAGCGTGCTTAGACCGAATTGTGCAAAGTTTATTGACCTTTGAGCGACTTTTTCAACCAGAAACTACCTTGCGTTTGCTTATAGAGACTACTGCAGGTCAAGGTTCCGTAGTGGGCCATTCTTTTGAAGAGTTAGCCTATATAATCGATCGAGTCAAAACAGTAGTACCGATTGGGGTTTGTATAGATACGTGCCATATTTTTGCAGCAGGCTATGACATCCGTACAGTAGATGGATGGGCAAATACATTGGCCAAATTTGAATCAATCGTTGGCCTAAACCACCTCTATGCGCTACATGTGAATGACTCTATGGCGCCACTTGGTTCAAGAAAGGATCGACACGCTAACTTAGGAAATGGGGCAATAGGTATGGATAGTTTCAAAGCCATGATGCGTCATCCAAAACTTCACAGCATTCCCAAATATTTGGAAACACCTAATGGTGCAACCATGTGGACAAAAGAAATAGAACTACTGCGTAGTATTTATTAAAGCTTATTAGACTGTGTAGTACTTAATAACGAATTAGGTAAAGGAGACTGACTAGAGCCATAGTTAAAATGGCGGTCTAAATCTGATTCTAGCGAATTCCAAAAAATAAAATAGTGAATTTTAACATAAAAACTTGCCACAGCAATGGATAGTTTTTGATATTTGTTTATATTATCGTTTTTTAGCTATTGTAATAGCATAGCAACTATTTTTTTTACACAACGCTTCAGTAAGGGTTTGGCTACAATAGATAAAGTAGCCCTTTTTGTTCGGTCATAGATCTGTCCCTTAGATTTTGTTTTTTGTCTATTAGACATAAAGCGCCATACTAAAAGTCCCCCTAAAATCGCTCCAAAATATAACAATAATTTTTTAAACATAAACTATAGGGATGATAAAGCGTCCTAAAGCAATAAAGAAGCGGAGAAAGGTAACTTTTTGGTTGCTTCTATGCTGCTATAAACCTATGTAAGCTTATTCCATAGTATGGACGGCTTCTTCAGACAACGATTTAATGCAACCCGATAATTTTTTTGCCTTGCCTTGGATCGCTTTTGTAATTTTTTTCTTAGTATTATCGCAAACTAAAATGCCCAATATAGCACCTAATACCACACCTAATGATAGGTAATACACATTTTTAAACATAACTTACTTTAAGTTTAAAGCATTTAAAACGCTAAATAAAATTGAACCAGTATGCTAAATTTACAGACTTTAAGTTAATAAAGCTATAAAAAAATAAAATATTCAACCCTAAGAACATAATCCATATAATGGAAATAAAACAAAATTTAAATATCCAATTTAGCATATTTGGCATAACGTTCTATAAATTCTCTACGAGGGGGCACTTCATCCCCCATTAACATAGAGAAAAGATGTTCTGCCGCCAATGCAGAGGCTATAGTTACCTGTCTTAGGTTCCGACGTGTTGGATCCATAGTAGTATCCCAAAGTTGGATTTCATTCATCTCACCCAAACCTTTATAACGTTGAATAAATACAGCATCAACTTTTCCATCTTTAAGGCTAAGTTGTGTGACCCATTCTTCTTTTTCTGATTCTGTCCAGCAATAGTGCTCTTCTTTATCTCGTTTTACTAGATAGAGTGGGGGAGAGGCAATATAGAGATGTCCTTGCTCTATAATATCCCGCATATAGCGGAAGAAAAAAGTTAAAATAAGGGTACGAATGTGGCTACCATCTACATCTGCATCAGTCATAATCACAATTTTGTGGTAACGTAATTTATCTAGATTAATGGCTTGCTCGCTACCATCTGTACCTATCGCTACACCCAGTGCAGTGATCATATTTCTGACCTGTTCATTATCATATATTTTATAGGCTTGTGCTTTTTCCACATTCAAAATTTTACCTTTTAAAGGAAGAATGGCTTGGAATCTTCTGTTCCTACCCATTTTAGCAGTACCACCAGCAGAGTCACCCTCTACCAGAAAGAGTTCACAAAGCGTAGGGTCCCGTTCGGAACAATCTGCTAATTTACCAGGCAAGCTGTTACTCATCAATACATTTTTGCGTTGTACCATTTCACGTGCTTTTCGGGCAGCTTGGCGCGCTTGAGCGGCTACAATCACTTTGTTAACAATCAGTTTTGCTTCCTTGGGATGTTCTTCTAAGTAGTAATGTAATACTTCAGCTACGCAGCTTTCTACAGCGCTTTGTACTTCTGCATTCCCTAGTTTGGTTTTTGTTTGTCCTTCAAATTGAGGTTCAGCTACCTTTACAGAAATTACAGCAGTTAGTCCTTCCCGAAAGTCATCTCCAATGATCTCTATTTTTGCTTTTTCCAATAAGCCAGACTTATCTGCATAGTTCTTTAAAGTGCGGGTTAAAGCTCTTTTAAATCCAGTTACATGCATACCTCCTTCAATCGTATGAATGTTATTTACATAAGAAACTACTGTTTCAGAATAGCCTGTATTATACGTCATTGCAACCTGTACCCCTATATTATTTTTTTCTCCTTCTACAAGAATGGGCGTGGGCATAATGGAAGTTTTGGTGCGTTCTAGATGCGAAACAAATTCTAGAAGGCCTCCTTCAGAGTAAAAAGTTTGTTGAAAAGGATTACCTTGTTCGTCTTGTTCACGACGATCTTCTAGTTGCATCTTTAGCCCTACATTTAAATAGACCAATTCTTGCAGTCTATTGATAATGGTATGTAGGTTATAGACCGTAGTGGTAAAAATAGAACTGTCTGGCGTAAAATGAACGGTGGTGCCGCGTAGTTCTGTGGTACCTATTTCTTTAACAGGGTAACATGGAACACCTTGTGCATATTCTTGTTTGTAAATTTTTCCGTTTCGGTATACGGTAACCGCTAAGTGAGCAGATAGTGCATTTACACAGGAAACCCCTACACCATGCAAGCCTCCAGAAATTTTATAGGTACCTTTATCAAATTTACCACCAGCATGCAGTATGGTCATGACCACCTCCAAAGCTGATTTTTGTTCTTTTAGATGCATGCCAGTGGGAATACCACGACCATCATCCCATACAGTAATCGCATTATTTTCGTGTATAATAATTCCAATTTTAGTACAGTGACCTGCTAAAGACTCATCAATAGAGTTGTCTACTACTTCCCAGACAAGATGATGTAATCCCTTTATACCTACATCCCCAATGTACATGGCAGGACGTTTTCGAACAGCTTCTAGCCCTTCTAAGACTTGGATATTATCTGCTGAATAGTCATTAATGGTAGAGGTCATTTTTAAAAGCTGTTTTAATATTTTAAATAAAAAATTTATATACCAAGATAATAGGTTTAAAGGAAAGACACACTATATTTCAACTATAGTCATGCCGGCCATACAGTGTACAGGACTTTGCAGGGTTATTCCTTTTACCAAAGGATGGTCGTTTAAGTAATTCCGTACGGCACTACGTAAAATGCCTTTTCCTTGCCCATGGATGATTTTTAATCGACAATGGCCTAATAGCAGTGCATGATTTAGAAATTTTTCTAATGCATATAGCGCTTGAGCTTTGTTGAAACCATGTAGATCAAGTATTGGATCAGTTTGATTTTTAATCCGTACATAGCTACCAATTGCAATGTTCGAGCACATATATAAAGAATTTAAAAACTAAATATAAAGTTCTTTTAAAGCCTGATAAACTTTTTTATAAACTTCAAGTGCCTTTTCTGAAGAATCTTCTAGATAATATTTTATACTTTGATTGAAAGATTGTGCGTCTATCCTATATAGTGCTAATATTTTTTCATAGTTTTCACGACGTAATATAGATATAGTTGCTTGAGGATAATAGCTATTGAGTAACCAACTATTGAGCAACTCCAGATCTCTTATCATATTTACAAAAACCTGTTCATGGACTATAGACGTAGGTGGATGGCTGGTAGAAGCTGTTGTGAACGGTGCGTTACGGATCCAGTACAATAGCAATAGTGCGAAAAGAATAGTAGTTATTTTTTTCATGCTATAAGCGCGTTTAAGTGATTCACTTTATGTAAAGTTAAGTAAAAACTCCTATATTGGGTAAATGTAAAGTAAAAATTAAATACATTAGGTTAGGTGCCTATTTGAAAAAAGTAACTATTATAGCAACTATAATTAGGATACCATAGGGGAGCAATCTTTTAATCTGTCTATTCCGTAATAACCAGATAAATTAGATATACTATAATCACAGGTCAAATATAAAGCCACTCGTTAGGAGTTAAATGGGTTTTGCAAGGAATTTTATGTCCTATTTTTATGTAGGTAACGATAGCTCATATAAAGATTGATTATGGAAGTCTTCCCAAAAAAAATTTTTTCTGTTGTTCATCCAAGCAAATTCAATTTCGATAAAAGTATCAACTACCATTTGTCTATTAATATAGGTTATGGTTTTATTAAGGTATGTTGTATAGAAAAGACTACTCAAGCATGTCTATTGCTAGCTGTATATGCACTCCCTCTGGATAAAAATCACCCAAACTACATCAAAAGCTTAGAGCAATTTTATAATCAAGAATTTTTTCTAATTAAGAAAAATTGGTTTTCTGTTACTTTATCTATTTCAAATCAAAAGTTTACCCTTATACCTCATTTGCTGCTAAGCGAGAAAGATTTGTTTACCTATATGCACGTTGCTTGTGGTGTCGATCCACATCATGAAGTGATCTCTTTTACCCATGCATTTAAAAAAATGTCAGTTGTGTTTTCAGAAAATGCTTCTGTATTAGATTGGTTCAGAAAACGTTATACCGGCAGCAATTTTCATATTATCCACCAAGCTAATGCTATTATAGAAGGATTTCAAATAGAATGCTTACATAAAGCAGAATTATTCGTCTGGTTGGCAGAAGACTATTTGTACATAGTGGTCCATAAAAGAAATCTGCTCTATTGTAATCTGTTTTCTTATAAAACAGCTGATGACTTTTTGGGATGCCTATCAGCTGTAGTCCAAGTTAGGCAATTAGAGCGTGCTTCGTGTACGTTATTGGTAGGTGGATTGATTGAAAAAAAATCATTGGCTTATCGTCAGTTGAAGACATACATTCCAAAGACTACTTTAAAAACAAAAATTGGTTTTTTTAAATCAAATCCATATGTTTTTAAAGCAAGTAACACCTCTCCTATGTTGTATTTTGATTTAATGAGTGCGTTACTCTGTCATACCCATAGCAGAGTATAGCGATAAATATAGTGTCCCGAAAAAATCGGATAGTTATATGAAAATCGTTTCCTTCCTTTTTCCATTTGCATAGTTTATGTACTACTTTAGGTAGGTAATTTGGTTGTGTCAAAAAAGGACCGTTTGATGAGACAGATTTATTTCTAAAATATACAATCTTATTCAGGTAAGATAAGAAATTTATAAACTTAGATTAAAAATGTAACTTTCTTCCGGTTCGGGCCCGCTGGTCCATATTCCAGTATTTCATACTTTTGGTGCGTTACATCTCAAATATATCCTGCTATTGCCTTAACTTACTTATTGTCTTCTTTTTTCTTAATCTTACAAACCTCCAATGCCTGTTTAGCCGCTTTTTCTAATTCCTGAGCTATTTCTGATCCTAAGTATGTATGCGCTATTTGCACATCTATGGTAAGTGTTTCTTGCGCCATATGCTTTACTTCTGATAGATGAATGTAACCAGCTGCATGGCGTAGATCATAAAGTCGTTCAGCTAGTTTTATAAATAGAACAGAAAGCTGTACATGTTCTTCTTTAATAGCTTTTTCCAAACGATTTTGTACATACAGTAATGAAGGATGATCTAGATTTTCTCGCTTATCTATCCCTACCACATTTGATACAAAAGCATAGACACCTAAATTATAATGTTCCTTGATATAAGAAAGAGGCAAGCAAGTACGACGCACCAATCCATAGAGCAAAGCAGCGTAGACCACTTTAGGAGAGTGAAAAACCCAATCTGTTACCAATTTAGCAATCCCTACTGCGTGTACATAAAACAGTTGTCCAGAGGCATGCCTTTTAAACCGAAAATGCTTCCTGAGCAATAAAAGTATACCTGCAACAGTTTTTATATCAATAGGATCTACTTCACAGGATAATTTAGATACATAGTCATGGAAATTCATTAGTTCCATCATAGAATCAGCTTCTTCTTTAGGCGTAACAGGGGATTCTACGGTTAAAGCATCTATAGGAAATCCAGCCGTCATCTTATTCATAATATCTGTTACATCGTTAGGCAATACCATCAGCATAGTGGGTACTTTTTTATCAAAAGAAGCTTCCAAATAGCCATAATGCGCACGGACCATACTGGATATAGTTTCTTGATGAATATCTATAGAGGGTGATTTATCTTTCTCTACCTTAGGATCTACAAAATCTATTTCATTATAGCATGACTTGACCTTTGGCAAATACTCATTAGAAGTAGTAGACTGGCTAATGATTAGCGCAACAGCTTGAAAATCCATCAATACAGGAAAGCTGTGTTCAATAGAATCAGCTTGTTTAAATTGTAAAGAGGTAGGATGTAGTTCTATGCTAATAATTGGTACATTGGGTCCTTCTGACTTACCAATGCGTAAAATTGCTTTAACTAACGAATAGGTTAGTTGATTAACATCACATACTATTTCGGAACATGGTTCCTTATTAGGAGATCTTATTTTTTCTACCAATAGTTTAGGGGGATCACTCATCTCCTGGGACAAAGCTACCTCTACCTTACGGATCAACTTATCTAAAGTAATTGTATCAGGTTGCAGTAGTGCATGATCTTTAGATTTTTCTCTCTTATTAAAATAAGCAACCCAGTCATAAAGCTTGTTAATAATGCTTTGAATATCTTCTTTATAAAGAGCCGTATGGTTGTCTAAAAAAGAGATGGATTCTTCAACTTTACGTACTACTTGGTTCAAAATAGATCCATACTTTTTAGGAGAAATAGTATGATTAAAGGGAACTAGAGCTGCTTCATATAGAGATGATTTAAACTGTTTCAATGATATATTATCTATTTGGTCCTTTAGGTAAATATTTTGTGTAGTAAGGTTACATACTTTTATTTTAAAGCATATAATCAAAATAAACAGAAATATACCTGCTAAAAATAGTGGTAATAAGGAGCATAATACTGGATATGGAAGTTGAATATATATAAAATACATGGATACCAATGAGGTAACTGTTACAATACTTATTCCAATATAGAGTGGTAGTACCCATAAAATTACCGAAAAATGTGTTAAACATAAGGACGTGGTCAAGATCGGATTTCTTATCTTCCACCAGTACCAAAGAATATTTGTAGGCAAAAAAAAGGTTAACCAGACTACCCAAGATAATCCAATAGACCAGTTTGGGATATCTTTTATCTTTTTTAATAAATCATATAAAAATGGATAGCCTATAAAACAAGATGATACCAAGAGTTGAAATACAAGCCATAAATTATGATCCATAATACGCTCCATAAAATAAGTAAGCAAAGTAGTGATTGTAGTATACAATCCTACACATACCATGGTAGTATGACTAGGTTTTAGTTTGGCCATAGCCATTTTTTTATTTTCCCAACCCCTTCTAATGGCTTCTTTTCGTTCCTCTTTCTTACGGAAATTCTCTTGTTGTATTTGTTTAAACGTATTATCTGGTTTGACCCACCCTGTACCATCTGGCTGTTTGAGTAGATAATGGGCCGTCATCATAGCTAGACCATTAGCTAGCATAGCAATAAAGGCACCATCTATATCAGTTGTGGACTTAACCCATTTATTCCAAGTTAAAATGGATAATATACCTGTAGTCATACCGATAAAAGCGGTACAAGAGGTTCCTCGAAACCCAAAAATAGCTAATATAAAAGGAGCTGATAGAATTGGCACAATAGAATAAAGAGACCAAAGCATTAATTGTAACAGATCTCTAGACTTCAAGGCTATAAGCATAGCTAATAAGCCCACTACTAGTGTTGTTAATCTAGCTACTTTAATTTTACACAAATCAGGTATTTCTTTTTCATTTGAGACTATACCTTTAACTATATCATGGCTCACCATTATAGAACAAGCATTCAAGTAAGAATCAGCTGTAGACATAGCCATGGCTAGTAAGCTAATGGAAAGAAATGCTTTAAAAATAGGAGAAATATGGGTAATTATATGTCCCCAAACAGATTCTTTCGCCAAATCTGATGTGCTTACAAAAACAAATACACCAATTAAAATTATAAAAGATCTTATAATGAAACTAAAAAAAGTTGTATATGCAAAAACTTTTTGGGCCTGCATAGGTCCAGAAGACATATAGACCCGTTGAATAATACCGGGACCTATATACGGCACCATACAAGATAAAATAAGTAATAACATATCCATTAACCGGGTGTTAAAGCAAAATAGTTTACTAAAATGGAATTTAGTATGACTTTGTAGTATAGTAACGATTTCTGAAACTGGGTTGTATATGTTTACAAACATAAACCAGGCTAAAAGAGGAATAATAATAGAAAAGGTCAAGAATTGAAGTACATCTGTATAAGTAACGGCACGAACACCCCCAAACATAGAATAAAAAATCAGTAGTAATGTGGAAAATATAGTGATTACATTTGGGTCAATCGACGTTAAGCAAATACTAATAGAACTAGAAATTACAATGATTTGCATAGTAATAGTGCATATGGAATTACAGATTCCAATCAGAGCAGCCATAATCCTCGGATATTTACCATAAATACTTCCTATTGTTTCTGCCATAGAAAGATGTTGCATAAACGGACCCATACGCAATACTAACTTACTCATAATCCAGAAATCAACTACTCCTAACAGTATAAAAAATACCCAGTATAACCCAAGATCATAAACACACTCTACGGTACGTATTAACCCTCCGCCTCCAAAAGCAGTAGCCAACACAGTAGCTACCAAAGTAGAAGTTGAAAATTGTTTATTTCCTACGGCATATTCTCGGAAAGTAGTCTTTTTTCTACTAAAGTAAATCCCTACTACTAGTGTCAAAAACAAAAAAGCTCCTACTATAACAATAGGCATATTCAAAAAAATCATAAATCAACTAATTAAAAAGATAGAGACAATACCTACAGATATAGCATAATTTATATAATAAAGATTTTATTCTAAAAAACAAAAAATGGATTATAAATTAGTAGTATCTATCTTTACATGTGTAAAATAAGGTCAGTCGTACGTTCGGCTCACATTCCGAACCAGAGAATATTTGTTTGTGGATTTATTTTTTACTGATTTAGAATACTTCATGTGATTAATATGATTTATAAAAAATGATATAATTTATTATATTGAGTTATGGTAAAAATTTTTATATTGGAAATCAGCTTAATTAAAAATTAATTCAAATTTGAGAAACTGTTATATTATACTCATAATCAATTGTAAATATTTTTAGGAATGTGAGTACAACATATACAAGACAGAGCTCGCCCTATAGTTAAAAAAAAGAACTAATTGAATATTTACATCTATTCTATAGGTATAGACTGCTCATAATTAAATAAATTATCAGGGTCATATTTTCTTTTAATTTTTTTTAACCTAATTAAATTACTACCATAGTACTTGATAGCCCAATCATTCAACCATAAGTCAGGATAGTTACTATAAGCTCCTTCTCCAAATTTTTCCAGTTCTGTGTAATATTCCTTAGACCATTTTAATTGATTATCCTTTTGGCT
>NZ_JBOZWY010000010.1:0-8654 GCF_050864915.1 Candidatus Cardinium hertigii | reverse complement strand
TACAATTCAGGACAGATAAGAAATTTGGGAACTGAGATTAAAACCTACTAAATAAGCATTTACAAAATTATAAAGACAGACTCAAAAAACCAGAGATCCACTCTCTGATCCTTGATAAACATCAAGATCAAAACTTAACCATTTTCCTTTTTTTAAAAAAGATGGTACAACATGCATACCTTTTAAGGACTCAAGATCAAAAAATTGAGAAGTTTTAACCGGACCACCTTGATCTAACCAGTGTTCAGGAAGCTCATCTACACATACTTTAGCAGAAAAATATACTTCTACCTTATGTACATTATACTTTTTATCAAAAAAATCTGAAACATATACAATTTGATTTGGTTTAACGTCAAGGCCAGTTTCTTCCTTTACTTCTCTTACCATGCAATCTGGAAGTATTTCACTTGGTTCTAAGTGTCCACCAGGTGTATGCCAAATTTTATAATCATTCGTAACAAGTAATAGTTGTCTGTTTTTTACTATTAGCGCCCTAGCTGTTACTTTCAAAGTATAGTCTTTCATCTTATCATGTTTATTTGTATAATTTAAATACTAGATACCTATTAAATCCATTTAAATCAGTTAAACAAATTCATAATATACCTTTAGGAAACTACATTACAATTATATCAGATTTTTTTAAAGTTTATTATAAATATTAAAAATATAATCTATATATCAGGTACAAGTTATCATGTAAAAACTAGATAAGTCATGGATATCAACTTATTAATCATAATAGTATTCTTAGTAATTACATTGGTAATAGGGTTATATTCTAGTAAATCAGTTACTACATTCAAACACTATGCAGTAGGCAATAAACAAATGCCTACAGTTGTTCTAACCGCTTCGTTAATAGCTACTGTTTATGGAGGTGGTTTTCTAACAACCAGGCTAAATGCTTACTATTATAATGGTTTATATACGTTAGTTAGGGATTTAGTATTCCCAATAGGTTTTTACTTAATCGCTCGATTTCTTATCGTAAGAATGAAACCCTTTATAGGGCACTTTTCTATAGCTGAGTCCATGGGAATGCTATACGGCCAAACCATTCGAATTATAACGGCTTTCTTTGGAATCCTTATGGCGATTGCTATAGTTTCCATTCAGTTTAAAGTTGGTCTTAGTATATCTCATATCATATTTCCAGATGTAGAAAACATATCTATTCTATGGGCAATAATTCTATATTTAATTGTTATTACTTATTCTTCTTTTGGAGGGGCTAAACCTGTAGCGTTTACAGATGTATGTCAATTTTTATTATTTTTTGTTTGTTTTCCCGTAGTCATTTTTATACTTCTATATCATACCAATGATCCGTGGTACAATTGTAAAACATTGATAAAAATACCGAAGTTTAATCCAATAGAGGTTTTTACATGGAATAATATTTTGCATACGATTACATCTTACGCTGTTTTGCTTTTATTTCCTATGAATCCAGCTCTTATTCAACGTATTTATATGTCTTCTTCCCTACAACAGGCATCTAAAGTATTTTGCAATACTTCTGTCATACGTATCATTTTTTCATTACTTGCCTGTTCCGTTGCAATAATGCTGCATATAGGTGGGCATATCCCAACACAAGGACAAAATGTACTAGACTATATTATACATCTCGACTATGTCCCTGGTATTAAAGGATTGCTGATATCAACTATTATTGCTTTATTAATGTCCACTGCTGATTCTGACTTACATGTCGCATCTGTTTTATGTACCAATGATTTGTTTCCATTTTTATTGAAGAAATTTTCTGTATTTCGTACACCTTCTCTTAAAATAGCACGTATTACTGCTCTAACTATAGGTATACTTAGCATATTTATTGCATTTTATGCAACCAGCATTCTTCAACTGTTGAACAAATCTGCTCTGTTTTATACTACTGTTATTACCGTTCCGTTTATTTTACCTTGTTTTGGTTTTAAGCCTCGTACTTCCAATGTTTTATACAGTATGGGAATTAGTATCACACTAATCTCTTACATTATATTTGTAAAGCAAAAAGTTATAGAACAAAGTGATATATTTAAATTCGTTTTAATTAGCACTTTTTTATTGTTTTTTTTACATTATATTCTACCTAAAAAACCTAATACAGGATGGATAGGTATTACAAATTACAGTCCTGTATTACTACAAAATCAAGAGACCAAACGGTGGTGGTTAATAAAAATAAAATATATAAAATCTGCTTTCACAATAGCTTATTGGTCTGACATTTTTCCTAAAAAAACTTATACTTTTATTTCGTTCGGTATTTATCTAATTATATATAATTCTATATCTCTATTGTACATAGAAAAAAAGTATATAGATTGGTATATCTACTGGTACATAGGTGCCATGTCTATAGGAACAATTATAATCCTATATCCTGCGATTGATATTTGTAAGAAAAAAGATAATCCTATTTTCCATGGATTATGGCCAATATTGTTATTATTGGTCCTTTTTATTTACGGCATTACATATATCAAATTAAGCCATTTTTCACCTATTTCTTCTGCATTATTTATAGTAAATCTAGGTATAAGTAGTTTATTATTGCCATGTACCATAATAATAGTAATGCTATCTATAGCATTACAAATACATAGATGGATACCGATTGATGTAGTCATTGTAAATTGGAAAGAATCGATAACTACAGAAACCATGATAGGATTAACTATCCTACTTGCTTGCCTAGTTTATAGATATATAACTAACAAATCTAATAAGAAATTAGAAACTATAGCGTTAACTAGAATCTATGATCAACAGTATATAATAGATTCTATACATAACCAAGAAAACTGGAAACGATTAGATCCTACTTATAGCGGAGAAGTGCTGCTAGACATAGCTGACGAAATGGGCACCTATTCCGAAGACCTACCTATAGAGAAACATCAGAAACAGTTATATGTCTTTAGACAATCCTTACTAAAAAGAGCTAAGGAAGAACGTACGTATATGTTAGATTCAAAATCTATCCATAAAGTTAACATAGAGAATTTGATCCTAAAATCTTATGAAACTGTCAAGAAACTAGATATACCTATACAATTGCTTTTAACGAAAAAAACAAAAGAAAAATATTTGTTAACCGACCCAACTATCTTTGATAGATTATTGACTATAAATTTTTTAAACCTATGCCAGAGTAAATATACTATAGATCATACAGTTTATTTAACTATTTCAGATACATTGTTATCTTATCCTTTCCCTGAGCCTAACAAGTTATCCATACATAGTACTCACGAGAAGCAATTAAAATCCCCCATATTATCTTCACTCGCTTTTTATATATCTACAGATACAGATAAGCCAAATATATCTCCTACTTATGTAGTTACGGATAATATTAATTCATGCTTTGTACCTAAAACTATCAATAATCTATATCAAGAAGAAAGTAGACAAATGGTACAAGCTCATGGAGGATATATAGAAACTATAGAAACAGAAACCGGTTTAACCTGTTTATATATATTACCTATTGATGGTAAAAAAGTTATGCAGTTTAAACGATATCATACCGATGACTTATCTAATAAGGTAGTAGAAACTGATGCAAGTTTATCTCAAGAAAAAGAGCTCATTAAGCTACTTGTAAGTAAAACAACATTAACTGAGCAAAAGGTAAAAGAAACCATTCATTTTATTAAGAAAGCACATGGCAATGTTATACGTAAGTCAGGTGATCCTTATTATACGCACCCTATGGGAGTAGCTAAGATTGTATTAGAGGCTACAACTCATTCTGACACCATTTTGGCTGCTCTATTGCATGATGTAGTAGAGGATACAATGGTTACATTAGAGCAAATAGAACTACTATATGGAATGGAAGTTGCTTACATAGTAGATATGCTTACGCATTATAATACTTATGGGTTGAGATGGAAATTAGATCACTCAGATAATCAAAGTATATTGAATCAGTGTAAGGACATCCGTGTTGTTCAGATAAAACTGGCCGATAGCCTGCACAATCTAAGAACTATAGACGCACGAAAGCTAACAGACCAAAAAAGAATAGCCAAAGACACTATGAAGTTTTATATTCCGTGGTCTAAAAAAAATAATGTTTTAACTTGGTTATCAGAAATGGAAAATATATGTAATAAGATTTTAAATACCAATCCTACATAAAACAATTGGAAAAATCCTGACGTGAACAGAAACAATTTTTTTACTTTATAGTTCAACTCGGATATGTGTCGTTATTTCTTAACTTTATAAAAAGTAAAAATTGATATATAATTATAATTATCTTTTAAATCTATTGATATACTGATCGAATGAGTAAGGAGAACAAGGATAAAGAAAATATATTAGATAAGCCTCATGATCAGGTATTTAAAAATACCTTTTGTAATAAAGAGGCAATGCTAGATTTTTTATCAGCCAACCTTCCTTCTGATCTACTTTCTAGAATAGATCAAGCATCATTAGAGTTAACCAATAAAAGCTTTGTAGATCCAGTTGGGAGAAGAGGAGAATCTGATTTAGTATTCAAAACCAATATAAATGGTAATTCTGGTTACCTATATTTGTTAGCCGAACATCAGTCTACAGAAGATCCTTATATGTGTCTAAGGTTTTTGGAATATAACGTTCAATTGTTGAGACAACATTTAAAAGAGAAAGGGAATGTACCTCTTCCAGTTATACTAAACATCTGCATATATAATGGTAAGAATACATATAAAGGTTCCAATAGTTTATTGTCTATGTTTTCAGATCCTGATCTAGCAAAATCGTATATGTTTAATAGTTTTCATTTAGTTGATTTATATAGTACGTCTGAAGATGAACTGCTTAGCTATAAAAAAGCTGCTTTTGCAGCCATGGTTCTAAAGCAAGGTATCTATCGAGATTTTACGCAATGGTTTTCTGATCGTATCAGTTTAATTGTAGAATTTCTAGAAAAAGATTATATTAGCTACGCGGATGCAGTATTTTTATATATGTTGAAGGTAGATGATAATCCAAATTTACTGGAAACAATAAAAAACTCTAACCCAAAATTAAAGAATATAGCCATGTCTGTAGCTGAAAGATTAATACAAGAAGGAGAACAAAAAGGTAGACAACAGGGTAGACAACAGGGTAGACAAGAAGGTAGACAAGAAGGTAGACAAGAAGGTAGACAAGAAGGTAGACAAGAAGGTATCCGAATAGGGGAAGAAAAGGGTAAGCTAAAAATAGCTAAAACTATGCTTTCAAAAGGCTATTCTATGGAAGACATTACGCTCCTTACAGGTTTATATCCTTCTGATATTAAGGTGTAGTAGTTGAGATTTAATCTGACAATTGTTAAATTGTGTTGATATAAATAGCGACTATTATTATGAACTTACATTCAAAAAATAATAACCTAAACTAGGTTATTAGATCTAGCCAAAACGTTGGGTAATATCTCATCAGCGTTGTAAAGCATGGGTTATAGTAGAGATAGCTATTACCGCTTTTAAATCCTTGTATGAAAACAGGCGGTCAGAGGCGGTTACATCGAGATAAAGCCGCAGGAAGCCGATCATGGCCTAATAGAGTAGATCCTAGTTAAAAAAAAGCTAGTAGTAGATATGGCGATAGATTACCAGCCTATGCGTCAACTTAGGTAATCCAATGAGTTAAATCAGGCAAGGTAACTGGTCTCTCCAGGCGGTGTCGTCTATCTTGGTACGACTAATGATATTAAAATTAATATAAAAAAACGTCTTAAAGCAATTAGAAAGCCGAAAATGGCCTCAAGATGGTTCTTGTTTTAACTAATCCAGCTAGCGCATTAGAAAAAACGTAAGAATGAACAAGAAGCATTGGAAAATAGATACAGAAACACCCTGGTTATTTAGGCTGTCAGAGATACTATTATGTTTGGTAACTTTAAAGGATAGTAAGCGTTTATACCCCAGTGTATTTATTAGATAGCTATTCTCGAGTAGCTAATGCAAAACTCTATTACTGATAAAAACAGCTTTGGACAGGCTGCTGATATGTTAAATGATAGAGTACTGCCTTGGTATCAAGAACAGAAAGCATACCCTCTTGCGGCATTCTAACAGATAGAGCACTGGAGTATAAAAGGCAAAATAGAGCATCATGCCTCTTGAGTTGTTTTTAAAGCATAGAAAGGATAGAACATACTGTTACTAAAGCCTATTCACCGCAAAACCAACCGGCTTCTGCTGAACGGTTTAACAAAACAATGAAACAGGGAATTCTTTGATAAGCTATGCGTTTTAAAAAAATCTATACCATGAAACCGGATGATTTGCAAGAGGATTTAGATAACTGGTTTACCACGACTATAATCATAGAGCGACCCATCTGGAAAGTAACTGTTACGGAAAAACACCTATACAAACTTGGCCAAGATAGCAAAAACAGTCTTTTGAAAAAAAATAATCAAATCTCGTCATCTTAAAAGAATACCTGACAAACTAAACTTAACTGACATGAATACATTCTAAATTTTTATTTGTTAGGATTAAATTCTCAACTAACTACACATAGATATACTGCGACGGCTTTTCTTACGCGTCATGATCTACTGAATAAGGATAACTTACCTAAATATATATGATATCCCTAGGTCTATTTATACAATAGACCGAATATAAGACTCAGATAAACCAGTAACACGTATAATCTTATCTACTGAATCTCCTTCTTTAAGCATAGCCTTGGCTATAGAAAGAGCTTTCTCTTTTTCGCCCTCTTTTCTACCTTTTTCTTCACCTTCTTGTCTATATTTTTCCACTGTATTGGCTTCTATGAGTAACCATTTCAAGTGATCCTCATAAGCCATTCTTTCTTCATCGGTAAAGTTTAACGTATCTAAAACATGTAAGGCCTTTTTAAGGCTGGGGATTGCTAAGGGACCAGGTAAGTTATCCTTATTCAGTAGATCATGACGCGTAAGAAAAGCGGTCCAAATATCTAGAGAGGTTTTTATTTTTTCCAATAAACTGGTCAGATTCTCATCTGGATCTTTACTGAACTTGGTTAACTCTATTGTATGCAATTCTAAATCATGAAAATAAGCTATACCACTCTCTTTTTCTGTAATACGAAAGACGTTATGATACTTTTTTATTATCTGCTATAGAAATAAAGTTAAGGATATGAATACCTATTGCTTTATTCAGTTTAGAATAACCTTGAGAAACCTTTAATTGATCTGTATATAACTTAGCCCAATAATATAAAGCGCGTTTATCATAATCTGCTTCATCTGTGATTTGGATCTCTATATTAAAACCTCTTTCCAGTTTCACTTATGGCTTTAATATCTAAAATAGATAGTTTGTCGCTTCTAAAATTTTTAGGGTTATAAGGATTTAATAACGTAACATCTACTACCTGATCTGCTGGAGAGACCGTAGCGTTTATCAACTCAATAAGCAAATCTTTATTTTCTTCTACCCCAAATATTTTCTTGAAGGCTAAATCTACTTTTGGAGTAATTTTTTCCATAAAATATTTTATCCATTTGTCGTAAATTAGAGCTATATAAGCTATTTGTACCCTACAATATACAGAATTTTTTTCTCTTACTTTTTCAGTACAATATGGTTTATGAATAAGCTTTAATATTTGATCAATTGTTTTGTCTTATAAAACGGTCCTTTTTTAAGACAACCTAAATACCCACCTAAAATACTCCATAAACTATATCATATTCCGATCTCAAAAAACAAAATATCATAAACTTATAGTTTTTAATATTTTTGAGACAAACCAAAAATATAGGTGAAATTAAGAACAGGTTAGAAATAACAAAAAAATTATATAATATGAAAATGAATGCAATAACATAAAATGTTGAATATTTGGTATAAACTAGATCAAACCAAATTAGTTTAGATTAGATTAGGTTAGTTTAGTTTAGATTAAACTTTTCAGCCTCCGATCGTAAAGATCTCAAAAGATATTTTGAACAAAGTTTCCTTCTAGATATATCTCCATTAAAATAATGGAATAATTTTTCTAATAAATCTGACATTTCTTTTGTAAAAGGTATAGTAATCTCTTTAACATGCTTATTAACTAATCCACTAGGGATCGTACCTTCTGCTTGACTAATTATATTATTACCTTTTTCTGTTATACTAGGAACAACTCTATTTTTTTTAAAACTAGACATAAGACTCTATCTCTTTTTTTAGGCTTAATATTTCAATTTTTGATTTTGAATCATTTGTTTCTATAACTCCTAATCCTTCAGAAGAAGCTACTTTATAGACCTTTCTATTATAAATCCTAACTTTAGAGGGAGAAAACACATGTAAATAATCCTTAAAAAATATTTCCGCATCATTAATAGATTGATCTAAGTAATGAACAGAACAATTGTTTAGTATGTAAAAAGTTTTACGGTGATTATTTTGTAATTGCGTATCCTCTAATAAAGAAGAAAGATCTTCTATGACCTCAATATCATTTTGAGAAGGTATAAATGGAACATATACAATATCAGAAATTAATAAAGCTGTTCTCAAGCTCCTACTGTCACTTCCCTGTACATCTATTATTACAACATCATAATTTTTAGAGTATTCAACAGTTGAACTTCTTAAATCATCTACCTGAATAGAAGAAAATATCTGAGGTTTGTTTGCATGATATTCATTACG
>NZ_JBOZWY010000001.1:0-300883 GCF_050864915.1 Candidatus Cardinium hertigii | reverse complement strand
TGGGTAATAGTAAACATTTTGGTCAATTTTTAACTAAAATTACTAAAATAACCGCTCCCTTAAAACAAAGGCGACAGAACCAGATCTATTATTTCACATTAATAATTATATTTTATATTGATTATGATAATAATATAAAACTTTCTTGAGTTACATTAATTGTTTTCATAGTTTTTTATTACCACTTAAAATAAGAAAATATATAATTTTTATGTAAAAGTTATAAAAGAAATAAAATACTACAAATCAGAAAAAAACAACTTTATAAAAGTATTATTTGATTCGGAATATGAGCCTAGCGTGTATTTACGCATGATTTTTCCTAGTACCCACTATTGGTCGATTGCTCCTTTTTGTTTTAACAATTCTACAACATCGATATAACCACGTTCTCTTGCATATGTTAAAGCAGTATTTCTATTGGTATCTTTTATATTTAGATCTGCGTTTTCATGTATCAACAACTTTGCAATATCTGGGCTACTACATATTATTGCATGTATCAAAGCAGTCTGGTTACTAATATCTTTTATATCCTTATTTGCTCCATTCTTTATCAATAATTCGACAACATCTCTTCTACCTTGCTTTGCTGCCTCCATCAAAATAGTCGTCTCCTTCCAATCGTATTGTTCATTAAGATCTTCCTTGTAGTGTATTAAACATTGAACATACTGTAGCATATCTATTGTAACATGGTAGCATGATTTTTTTTGATTTTTTTCCGTCGTTGATGTTGTACCGATTGAACTGCTACTCTCCCGTTCAGTTGTACTAGGCGTTATTGGGAAAGTACTACGTGCTTCTTCCGTTGATGAGTTATATGCTGGTGTAGTACCCATAGATATAGTACTACTCGCTTCCATTTCGGTGGATACCTCTGTTGTTGATGAACTATAAGCTGTGGATAGTTCGTATGGCGTGGTAGGCGTAAAAGTAGTACTACTATCCCATTCTGTTGCGTTGGAAACTCCTGGTATGGATGGACGAAAGGTTGTAGAGGAAAGGTATGGAGTTGTAGGTGTTAATCCAGTACTATTTTCGTGTTGTATACCAGATGGTTGACTATATGAAGGCCAAAAAGACCAAGTAGCGATTCCAGATGTTGTTAATAACCCAGCACAGAATCCACCTATTATATATTTTTTCTTGTGCTTGTTATAGCTCCTTGTTGCATTTCCTAGGGTAGGTCTACCCATTTTTTGTCTGATCTGTACACAAGAAGATATGGTGGATAAAATTAATAACCCAATCAATAGGCCTATTTTCTTATTCATCTTTTTCATAGAAATGATATTAAAATATGTAAAACTTATTACGGATAATCATATACGCCAAGAAGGATTATAAGAGTCATCTTGGATATAGGAAATTATTGTACGCTAAGCTTGTTTGTATTCTATATTATAAATAATATTTTAATCGTATGTCAATATAAAAATAATTTTAATAATTTTTACTGCCTTTCCGATAAATTGGAAAATTACTATAGAAATAATATTTTATCCATTAGGTTAAATCCAGTTTATATGCCAGATGATACTGTAAATTAATATATTTGATAATCAATAATATTATATAAAATAACCATAGTTGTATGACAATTAATATACCTTTACAAAGAACAGAAAAAATGCTTAGCGTACAATAATTCCCCATATCAAAGTTGACCCCTATCATGTCCAAGTATCTTTTGTACAGATGCCAACGATATTCCTTTTTGTAATGCCAACGTGGCAAAAGTATGACGCAAAACATGGGGAGTAACTTCTTGTGTTATTTTTGCTTTGTTAGCAATCTGTTTAATAATTTTTTGTACTTGCCTTATTCCAATAGGATTTGCTCTGTAGTAAGTCCACACAATTCGGATACTCTTAACCCTGTATCTAATAAAGTCCATACGATTAATTTTTCTTGAACAGTTTCACAAGCTTGAGAGAGCCGATCTGCTTCCTAAAATCGTAAAGGTTCCCTTACATATTGATACCCCATGCTATTCTATTTCGTTTAAGTTCGTAAAAGATTAAAATTTACGAATTTAATTCGTTATTTATGAAATCAGTAATTACTTTGTATGGATTACAATACAATAGATAATGAGTTATAAAAGATCATTCGATTTTTATACTCATTTTTTGATAGTTCGTGATATTAAATGGAACGTCTATCTTACACATGTAAAAAATCAATACGCTAAAGGAGAAATAAAACGGAAAAAAAATTTATAAAAATTTGTCCGATTTTTTCGGTCCACTATACATGTTTTTTTCAATAATTTAACTACTTTTTCATTATGATTTTTCCTAGCTAAATCAAGAGGCGTGTCATCATATCTGTTTTTTTCATTAACGAGAATATTTGGATGTTCCAATAACGCTTTGACCACTTCTGTACGACCATAATATGCTGCTATATGAAGGGGAGTAGATTTATTTTTCGTTTTTTCATTTACATTAATATTTTTATCTTCCAATAAGGCTTTTACCACTTCTGTATGACCATTTTTTGCTGCTAGATGAAGGGGAGTAAAGTTATATTTCGCTTTTTCGTTTGCATTAATTTCTTTGACTCCTAACAACACTTTTACCACTTCTGTATGACCATTTTGTGCTGCTAGATGAAGGGGAGTACAGTTATCTATCGTTTTTTCATTTACATTAATATTTTTATCTTCCAATAAGGCTTTTACCACTTCTGTATGACCATTTTGTGCTGCTAGATGAAGGGGAGTACAGTTATTTATCGCTTTTTCGTTGATTTTAATTTTTATATGTTCCAATAAGGCTTTTACCACTTCTGTATGACCATTTTGTGCTGCTAGATGAAGGGGAGTACAGTTATCTATCGTTTTTTCATTTACATTAATTCTTTTATCTTCCAATAACGCTTTGACCATTTCTGTATGACCACTATATGCTGCAATATGAAGGGGAGTACAGTTATCTATCGCTTTTTCATTTACATTAATATTTTTATCTTCCAATAACGCTTTGACCACTTCTGTATGACCCTCTTGTGCTGCTATATGAAGGGGAGTAAAGTTATCTGTCGCTTTTTCGTTTACCTTAACTTCATTGACCTCCAATAACGCTTTGACTACTTCTGTATGACCCTCTTGTGCTGCAATATAAAGGGGAGTACAACCATTTTCACATTTTAAATTCAGCTGAATACCTTTAGTGGCTAGTAATTTTTTTACCACTGCTATATAACCTTCTTTTGCCGCTATATATAGTGGCGTCTTACCATCTTTATCTTTCGAATTTACATCGACCTCAGGTTTATTGAGTAAAGCTTCTACTGCTTGTAGATCACCACTTTTAACTACTACATGTAGCCTAACATTCCTTTCTTTTGGTGATAAATATGAATCAGCATAACCATAGATAGGAAGTAAAAAAAATAAAAGCACTCTATATAGTAGTAGGGATATCTTATAAGAGTTAATATACGCGATATGTTTTTTATACATCTATACAAAAATATTTAATAGGGTGAGACGGGCTATGTCCATTTAACTGTCGTACGTTTATATTATAAAATTATCTTAATTAAAGAGCTGGAATAAGGTTGCTTAAGTGCTGGTACTAGATACTGTTTTACACGTTCCGCCCCCGGCCTTTTTCATCTTAAAAACTGAATAGTTCATTGAGCGTTAGATCCTGTGTTTGAGACGATAGTTAACAAGATGAATTAATTTAACATCAGTTCGGGATTAAAGTTATTTTAAATCAGTCATATATATGTTAGTTATAGAAGGTTGTTTCTATTTTAGTCCGTAAGATGTAATTCCAGCTATCAAATTGACAAGAAAATTAGATATGCTTCTATGTCTGGTATGTTCTATCTGGATAATATTTTTAAGCTGATCGATAATGGTTTCAATGATGGATCTCTTTCGAAGCATTAATTTATCCGGTTCTGTCGCATCTGTATTTAATTTTGTATAGTTCTCTCCTTTGTCTTCAAATTTGGATATTATGCGGCCATAAGTTTAGCAAAGTTATCAAAAGTAGATGCTTTTACTATTACCCGTAGATTATTGCCCTATTTTAAAGGATTTTGTTCTTCACCGGAGTTAATCTTGTTATTTGTCTACATGAAATGTCGTTTTTCTTTAAGCTATAGAGATATAGAAGAAATGATGCATATAAGAGGTGCAAAGATTGATCACTCTACCTTTCCCTTAAAGTAGATGCGAGAGAACCCTCTTAAAACCCTTTCCAGTTAATAATTGGCTTTAAATGTTGTAGTATTTTAACACTATTTTTCTGTAATTCCATGACTTCTGTTATATTTTTATAAGCAAAAGGACTTTCATCTATTGTTTTTGTCATTATAGGTGCAATGATACCTTGCATGACTTCTTTAAACTGATCTAGCTTGATATATTTTTGTGCTTGTTTACGAGACATTATTCTACCAGCTCCGTGTGAAGAACTACTTAAAAAATCATCATTACCTAGCCCTTCAACTAGAAAACAACCATCCTTCATATTAGCAGGTATTACGCCACGTTCTCCCTTATCTGAAGAAGTTGCTCCTTTTCTATGTAGAAATAGATCGCTCCCTACTTTAATACAATGGTTGTGATTTTTATTTGTCCACAAATTTTCTGTGGTATTGTATGAAATACCTGTTACTTTATGGATAGATTTTTCAACTTTTACCGCCATAGAGATTCTATTTAACAAAGCAAATTCCAAACAATATTGCTGAAAAAGCATATATTCATTACGTAAACTTTCATCTTCAATAGCAAATGTTTCTTCAAACCCTTTTTCCAATCCAGAAACAGCTTTCATAAAATAAGTAGCTATATGATGGCCAACACCTCTTGAACCACTGTGGATCACTAACCACGTTTCATTACCACTGATCAATATTTCAATAAAATGATTACCAGAACCTAAAGTACCTAAATTTGGTTTTGATTTATGATATACCTCATTCCATAAAGCTTGATAAGTTGTCAATTCCTTTAATCTCCTAATGGCTGTTTCCATTTCATCAACCAAATAAACTCGATCATTTTGTTTATTGTAGCGACCTGTCCCCATAGGTATGTCTCTATTGACTTGATTAAATAGTTGCTGAGCCTTTTCATGTATAATCTTTTGTTCATCTATGTGGTTGGCTATTTTAACAGCGATCATCCCACATCCTATATCATAGCCTACCCAAGAAGGTACAACTGATTTGTATGTTTTGATTACACTACCTATAGGTGCAACATATCCAGAATGTGCATCTGGCATCAAAGCAGCTTCTACGACAAAATCTTTGCTACAACAATTGTTGAATTGTTTGAGCGCCTCTTCTTCTATGTTTAAACCATAAACATTAATTTTTTTAGCCATGAAAATATTTAATATTATAATTTGAATAACTGTATTCGATTATTGGCTTAACCCAGGAATTTTTCTTTTTAAGTGTGTCAATATTTTTAAGTTATTTAATTCAGTATATCTCAATTCTCTATAGATATCTAAATAATAGACTTTATATTATCCTCCTTCTTTCTATATTTAATATAATAATACTTTAAGTGTTTTCTAATTACAGGTAATTTAAAGCACTTAAAGACAAAATTAAAAATCTATTCAATAGATGTTATTATTTCTTTTGGGCGATCTTTATAAGAAGAGCATCTTACGGTTATCCATATGTGATAGTGTTCTAATAACCTAAAATAAACACTTCTTAATACACCATATAAAATATAAAGTATAAATATATATGATATATATTTATAATAAAATTAGATTTATTAAGAATGGAACAAATTATGTCGAAAGTAGATTTAGCCTTTAAGAAAATATTTGGAGTAGAAGAAAATAAACATCTATTGATTTTTTTAATTAATTCTACGGTTTCAAGTGAAGATCAGGTAGTAGATGTTACGCTATTAAATCCCTATAACCCAAAAAATTTTAGAAGAGACAAACTTTCTATCCTAGATATTTAAGCCTTAAGTGAAACTGGTAAAAGGTTTAATATAGAGATCCAAATCACAGATGAAGCAGACTATGATAAACGTGCTTTATATTATTGGGCTAAGTTATATACTAGCCTGTAAATGATTTTGTGTAAGTGCTATTTTTTAAGAGAATCTTCCTTCAAGTTCTATAGCGAATCGATTCATATCGGCTCTTCAATCATGTAGAGCTATGGTCCACTTTTGTGATGCCTTTTGTATAGCTAAATATACCACTTTTAATCCAGATTGGTCATTTGTTTAGTCCCAGTAAGAAATAGTTTGGATTAGTATTAAAATATTCTGGATTTTTTTCCCAACAATCAAAAAACGATAGGATAGACTGATTCTAAGGGACGGTTTTGTCATATCTTAACATCTTCAATAATAGAATCTGTTATATGACTTAGTCATCCTTGAAGTATTATATAATTAATTGTTAATCAATTTAAAAACTATTAAAAATATGTTAAATTTTTATAGATAAATAACCAGTTTTTTAGTGGTATTGTATAAAAACCTTACAAAGTATAGACCAAATAAAATAAAATAAAATGGATAGTATCTCTTATAAAATCATATAAATATTTATTCGTATGATTTACAAATGTTTAGAATTAATGAACTGATTAACATTAACATATACTAAACAAGTATTTTATCAACAAAGAATATATAATGTATTGACATACAGAATAATTTATCGTTCAGTTAGTATATCGAACTTAATATAAGATAAATTTTATATAGTAATTTATTTTTTAAACTGATTATAAAATGAAATATTGATATAATTCAACTTTAATATAATACTTCAGGGCCGACTAATTATATACATGATTGAATTCTACTAGATTCGCACAAGGTCTATAGAATAGTTGGCCCTTACTATATGAAAAACAAATACATAGATTTATATTTGGGATTATTTCTTTTGATGCCAAAAGGTAAAAGTAAAATTTTTTTGTGTGGCCAGGTCTTATTTCCTACGTATAGTTGCTTTGGTACCATTTATAGTTAGTGGTTTATTTATTGTATCAAAAGCAACTGAATATTTCAATGGTGGGCTCTATTTTAGTAATCCCTATAGCAGTGGGTATAGCAGCTGGATGGTACCGAATAACTTTTTTTATAAAAACAAGTCATACATCATTTATAAAAAATGGAGCCACCCGCTTTTTTTGGATAAAAGCTATCCGTGGCTTTTCATGCCATCTTGTGCCCATATAGAAAAAGATAAGTCTTTGGGTATTGTGCATTACCAAGCAGAAGATTCAATTGTTTTCGATGCGAACAAGCGTATACTTTCTTTAATTGGCCCCAGTACGCTTACCTATGATTGTATGAAATTAAAAGCAAGTTTAGTCGCTTTGCACTTACATAGCAACACGATTCATGCACAAGGGACCAATGATCCATATAATACATTAACAGGAAATCCTATCTTTACCTATAATGAGGTAAAAAAAGATAAATATGGCAAAGAGGGTTCTACCCAAACGCGGACTTTTTTTATGGATAAGATGCGCTATAATATCGGTACTAAAAGGGCTTTAGTAACTACACTACTTACCAAACAAGATGCCTCTATTATAAAAAGCAAGCAGATAAAAAAAGAGGACGAATCAACCTTTTATGCTGAAGATATAGTTTATACAACTTGTGGACTAGCATATCCCCATTTTTACATACGTGCCAAACGGGCTAAAATGGTTCAAGATAAGCAAATTACTACTGGACCTTTTCGTTTTTACTTTGACCATGTGCCTACGTCATTGGGCTTTATTTTTGGTACCCTATTTCTCGAAGGAAAGCGGACACATGGTATTATTCCACCGGAAATAGGGGAGGGGGACAATGGATTTTACCTCCGTAATGGTGGATATTATATAAACTTCAATGATTATGCAGACATTTCTTTTTTAGGTAGCATTTATTCCAGTGGTATTGTAGAACTTAAAAATGCACTCCGTTATAAAAAAAGATATTTATGTAGTGGAGAGCTGGATTATGCAATAAACACAACGGAAACAGATAAGGGATGGTCTTTAAAATGGGAACATAAAACCCTTATACGTGCCTCTAGAAGCTTGAATACAAATGTGCACCTTCACAACAAATCTTCCAAAACAGTAGACGATGAGGATAAAAAAATTCCAAAAAAAATGGAAAATGAATCTGGTTTTAGTCTATCTTACCAAGACCGATTGGTAGGCTTTCCCTATGCATTAACGTTACAAGTAAAATACAAAAATGACCTTCGGTATAATTTTAAACATTGGACCTTGCCAGAGGGTAGCCTAAGTACAGATACTTGGTATCCATTTAGAACAGATCGCTCTAAAAGCAGCAACTATTGGTTCCATAATATTCAGTTAAAGCATAATATAAATTTTGAAACGCACTTTCAGAATGCTGAGCAATCGCCTACAGCATTTACCCATTCGTCCTGGTCATCGCGTGCGTCAGCTCACTCTGTTCCTGTAACCTGGCCATGGAACCATTATGTAGAAAATGGTATAAAACATACCATACCGGTTACCATGCCATGCAAAGTATTTGATTTTATCAATATAGAGCCGCATTTTACCTATAATGAAGTATGGTATTGGCTAAATAAGGATACAAAAGGACCTATACAGGTACCAGGATTTAATAGAATCTATACTTGCAATTTTGGTGCAGAAATAGGGACTATGCTATACTATACCCATTATTTTGAAAGCGCAACATGGATGCAAGGTTTTCGTATAAAGACAGAACCCAGTGTTGACTTTACTTATACACCTGATTTCTCTGAAAAATATTGCCAAGTAGTAGAAAATAAAAAAGAATATGCCTTTAAAGGATTACGGCCTTACATTAGTTTGCCTAATCGGGCTACCTCTATTCTAAAATTTAAGCTACACAATACAGTTGAGTTAAAAGTAAAAAAAGAAACAAATCCAGAAGAAAAACAAAAAAAACAAACCAGTCGTAAAATATATTTGTTAAAAAATTTAGATTTTAAGACAAAATATGATTTTGCAGAAAAAGAATTTCATCTCATAGATGGTATAGATATACACCTTGCTAGCGAAATAGAAGTAGGTAAAATAGGAAAGATTGGCTTTGATTTAACAACAAATTTTGACCCTTATCAATTTATTCAATCGTCAGAAATAAATCAAACCCGAGAAAAAAGAATAAACCAATTTGCATGGAACCATGGTCAGTATCTTGGCAAAGTGCAAGCAGCAAAATGCAAGATAAATATAGATTTTGCACATCATTCTAGTGAGGAGAAAAAGAAACCCAAGGAACTATTAAATGATCGTGATCAGTCAACTGATAAGCTTGAAAGAAGAAAGATAGATTTTGAATCGCCTTGGAATTTTGGGTGGGAGTTTAATTGGATTTATCAAAGCCCATGGTATAAGTATAAGAAGGATAAGTGGAACAAGACGTATCAAACATTATATCCGAATCAGGACGATAAAAAGAATACCAATACAGAAAAATATGTAACTTTTAACGGAAGTATTACCTTAGTTAAAAAGTGGAAAGTAACGTTATCCACTACCTATAACTTTACGAAAAGTAAGCTTGATCCATCTGCTACAGAAATTTCCATTCAAAGGGATTTACACTGCTGGCAACTTAGTTATAAATGGCATCCACTAGGCGAATCGGGTAAATATGATTTTTCTTTGGGGGTTAAAGCGAATATTTTAAAAGCATTGAAATTACCAAGAAAAAGAACGTATAATAAAGTAACTGATTTGGGCTAAATATTAGTGGGATGCAAATACTTTCATTGGCTCAAAAATTTTTTCAGCATTTTGTGTAGTGACGGCTGCTACTTCTGCTAAGGTTACTTGTTTGACCACTGCAAGCTTTTCGGCTATGTATGGTAAGTAGCTTGGCTCATTGGGTTTTCCTCGAAGAGGTGCTGGTGTTAAATAAGGGCTATCGGTTTCTAACACCAAATGGTTGAGATCTATAGCGGCCACTGTTGCCGCTAATCCACTTTTGGCCATGGTAAGTATGCCGCCAATCCCCAGCGCAAAACCTAGGGCTATACATTTTTCTGCTTCTTGTAGATTACCTGTAAAGCAGTGAATAACCCCTTTTAGGTTGCCATCTTGTTCTTTTTCGAGTAGTTGGATAACTTCCTTAAAAGCATTTCTACAGTGAATAGAGACAGGAAGATGATAGCGTTTGGCCAATGCAAGTTGAATCCTAAATGCTTCCTGTTGTGCTTCGAATAAGGTAGTATCATGGTATAGATCTATACCAATTTCACCGATTGCTATAAAACCACCTTTATCAAGCCATTCCTCGACTAAGTATAATGGTTTGGCAAAATCTTTTCTGATATAACAAGGATGGATTCCCATCATAGGTAAGCAAGGATATAATGCAGCCACATCCATCATCTTTGCTATGGTTGTTGTATCTATATTGGGCATATAAATTTTTTTAATAAAGTTTTTTTGTGCCCTTTCTAAAATCAGTGGCAATTCATTTTGAAGATCATATATATGTGCATGTGTGTCAATAAATTGCATAATCGATTAGTGGTTAGTGGTAATTTACTAATGTGCCCCTTTTGCCCAATTCGATCACTTCTATATGGTTGATATTTTTATTATTTATTTCAAAACGCAATAGGGTACGCATGTAGTGGGAGCCATGACGTCCAGCAGCACCAGGATTAAGATAAAGCAGTGGGGGATGCTTTACATCATGCATCACCCGCAAAATGTGTGAGTGGCCACCCACTAAAATATCAGGTTGTGTTTGGCTTAATTTAGTGCGTATTTCTGGCGTATATAAAGGTGGATGACCGGTTATATGCATAAGCCATACATGCAACTGTTCGCATTGAAATGATTGAAATACTGGATATTTTTGTCTTATTATGGAGTCATCAATATTACCATGCACTGCTCTAAAATGGTTAAACTGATCAAATGCAGTTAGCAATTTGGCATCGCCAATATCGCCTGCATGCCATACTTCATCGCATTTTTCAAAGTGATCAAAAATTTTAGGATCTATCCATCCGTGGGTATCTGAAAATATACCAATTTTCATGCCAGTATATAGAGCTATAAGATCAAAAAGGAAAACCTAAGGCATAACCACCCATTACAACGTATAAGTGACCCCTGCACCAATAGACTTAACCCTAAGGAAAGACAAATTGCGTCCAATCAATAGGTACCGCTTTTGCAACTTACGTAGAGCGGTATTTTCGTTTGAGCACTACCAGTATCAATGAACCAACCGTCAGTAATAAATTGGTGACAAGTAATGGCTTATCAGCAGTGAGTGCTCCATAAAGCGTCCAGCTAACCGAGGCAACGGTTAGGTTCAACAGCATCAACATGGAAACATCATCTACAGATTTTGTCTTGTATGACTGTATAATTTGTGGAAGGAGGGATATAACAGCTGTAAAAGAACCAATACATGCCACAACATCTAAGAAAGAAATAGAACAAAAGCGCATTGATACAATAGGAAAAGAATATTGGTACCAGGAGCGGGACTCGAACCCGCATGGCCAAAGGCCACAAGATTTTAAGTCTTGCGTGTATACCATTCCACCATCCTGGCAAGCTTGCATACCTGTGGCAATTCTTACAGTAAAATAACCGTGGCACCTGCTTTACCACTAGCTATAACCATAGCATATAATAAGTAAATTGTCTAGAAAGATACCATGAGCGAGAAACGGGACTCGAACCCGCGACCCCGACCTTGGCAAGGTCGTGCTCTACCAACTGAGCTATTCTCGCTTATAAGCTAGGACAATAGGTTGAATTTACTTAAAGATTCTTTTTTTTCAAAATAGTTATCACTTTTATAGCTAGTTATTAAATCTTTTAATCCTATTTTTGATTTCATTTAACTTTAATAAGGCTTCTACTGGAGTAAGAAGGTCAATATCCATACCATCTAAAAAAGCTTTCAAATCACTTAAAGTTTCATCTGGACCAAAAAGTTTTAGCTGGTATTGCTGCACATTTTCCACTTGTGTATGGATCTTGCCACCTACTTGTGATAGGTGGGCCAATACCTCTTTGGCTCTTTCCAAAATCATAGAGGGCATACCAGCCATTTGTGCTACATGGATACCAAAACTATGCTGACTACTTCCCGGTACCAGTTTATGTAAAAATAGAATTTTTTGCTCTATTTCTTGGACTGCTACATTAAAGTTTTTAACCCTAGGAAGTGACTTTGCCAATTCATTCAGTTCATGGTAATGGGTGGCAAAAAGCGTTTTAGCCTTATAACGTGGATGATGATGCAAATACTCTACCAATGCCCAGGCAATAGAAATACCATCGTAGGTACTAGTACCACGCCCTATCTCATCCATCAATACCAAACTACGATCACTAAGATTGTGCATAATGCTAGCGGTTTCGGTCATCTCCATCATAAAAGTAGACTCCCCTTGGGCCAAGTTATCCGATGCACCTACCCTTGTAAATATTTTATCTACCACCCCAATTTGTGCAGAAGCAGCTGGTACAAAAGAACCCATTTGTGCCATTAATACCGTTAGGGCAACTTGACGCAATAAAGCTGATTTACCAGCCATATTAGGCCCTGTAATCACTATGATTTGTTGTGATGAGGGGTCCAAATAAATATCATTAGGCGTATAGGCTTTGTCTATGGGTAAGCGTTGTTCAATAACAGGATGTCGATTGCCTTTCAGATGGAGCAAGGTTCCATCATCTACCATAGGCTTGCTATAATGGTATTCAGAAGCCTGTTTGGCAAACGAAAGATAACAATCCAATTCTGCAATATGCTTTGCATTTTCTTGAATTTGAGGAATATATTCTACGGCTTCTGCTACTAGCGCTTGATAGAGTTGTTGCTCTAGAAGTTGCGCCTCTTCACCTGCATGTAGAATTTGTGCTTCATACTGTTTTAGGGCTTCTGAGCTATACCGTTCTGCATGGGCTAAGGTTTGTTTGCGGATCCAATCCGTCGGCACTTTATTTTTATGCGCATTGGGTACTTCAAGGTAATAGCCAAATACACGGTTATACGCAACCTTTAAAGAAGGAATGTTGGTACGCTGGCTTTCCTTCTTCTGTAGTTCAACCAAGTAATCCTTACCCGTACGCATAATTTTATTTAAAGCATCCAATTGATCATTGACATGAGGTTGAATAAGGCCGCCTTGATGGGTAAGTAGGGGAGGCTGCTCTTGTAGTGTTTCGTCGATACGGTCCACCAAAGTATGACACCCATGCAGCTGTGCATTCATTTTTTGTAGCAAAGGAAATGGAATGCTTTGCAACGCTGTTTGTATGGATTGCACTTGCTGCAATGCCCTTTTTAAGGCTACCATCTCCCGTGGATTCACCCTGCCAACTGCTACTTTGGAAATAAGCCGTTCTAAGTCACCTATTTGTTTCAAATGGTTAACTAGTAAAGTGGCTAATGGCGCATCTTCCACCAAATATTCTACTATAGCGAGCCGCTCTTGAATCACAACCACCTCCTTAAGCGGAAACAACAACCATTTTTTAAGCAATCGTGCCCCCATAGGGGTAACTGTTCTATCTAATATTTCAATCAGTGCTGTTCCGCCTACTTGCTGAGGAACTAGCAGCTCTAAAGCTCTAACGGTAAATGGATCCAACCAAACATACTGATGGGCCTCTAGTCGGACCATTGAACGAATGTGTTTGATTGCTTTATGTTCCGTTTCTGATAAATAATGTAAAATAACACCTGCTGCTACAATACCTGCAGGATAATCTGAGATGCCAAAACCTTTTAAAGAATGGGTTCCAAAATGGTCGTTCAACAAACCATACGCATAATCAAATTGAAAAATCCAATCTTCCAATCCATACGTATGAAAAAAATCTTGCGTAAAATCATTCCATAAAGTTTGCTGTTTTTTGTTAAAAACAATTTCAGATGGTGCCAAATGATGCAATATTTTTTGCATGTAATCAGTCGTACCTTCTGTGACAAAGAATTCTCCAGTAGAAAGATCTAAAAAAGCCATCCCTAGCAATGTTTTGTCAAAAAAAATGGATGCTACGTAATTATTGGCTCTTGTATCTAAAACCGCTTCACTAAAAGAAAGACCAGGCGTAACTAGTTCAGTCACGCCTCTTTGTACAATACCTTTAGCCTGTTTGGCATCTTCTAACTGATCACAAATGGCTACACGATAACCTGCTTTTACCAATTTAGGTAGATAAATATCTAAAGCATGATGGGGGAATCCTGCTAACGCCACACTAGCAGCTGATCCATTAGACCGCTTCGTAAGCGCAATATCTAGCACCTTACTGGCTTTAACCGCATCTTCCAAAAAGGTTTCATAAAAATCACCCACTCGAAAGAGCAACAATGCGCCGGGATACTTTTCTTTAATCGCCCAATACTGCCGCATTAATGGCGTTGAATCAACCGATTTTGACATAACAATAAAATTATACCATCTAAATATATTAAGGATCTTAAATTAAGTAATTTGGTCTAAATCGATGCCCCTACAAACCAAATTTACGATAATCATCTGTTTTAAAATGGTAAAATACGAGATGGTATCTAGTTTTTTACCATTTGATTGCTTATAATAAAACAGGTAATCCTTTTAGAAAAAAGTAAAAGTTTTCCTATAAGCGATACCGTATAGTTACCAAAAGGACTATTTTTTTCTAAAATTCAGTTTTAGTTTTTAAAGAAAACATATAATATTATGAATAATGAACCAAAAAAACAGATAAAGAAGCTTAATTTAAATACCAAACAGTCTTGTTTTTTTGCAAAAAGCATTGCGGTTCTATCGCTATCGTTTGTCTTGCAAGGTAGAAGCTGTCAGTCAGGTAGTGGCATACAGGACAGAATCGTAAAAACAACAACGAACAAGGAGTTTTGTGATGAAATAGGAAACAAAAAAGATATTAGTATACCAGATAGAGAAACAGGTAAGAACTGGCTCTACACTGCAGTAAGTTACAATCAGCTTGAAAAAGTAAAGCATATCTTAAAGCGTATAGATGAAGATATTGCATCTAGTTTTGAATATAAGAATAAAGATTTTGCGAATATATATCATAAAAAGAGCAACAAAACTGCACTGGGTATAGCTATAGAAAAAGGTTATACAGAAATCGTTAAGCAGCTGGTTGCCAATAAGCACATTGATATCAATAAAGCAAAAAAAGGCTCAACTCCACTTTTGGAAGCACTCTTGCATAAAAAGGAAGCAATAGCTGCCATTTTATTAAATTACTCTAAAACAGATATCTGTACCAAAGATGCAACTTCAGATTCTTCCCCATTACATTTGGCGATTGAACAAAAATACCAAGATATAGCTTTATCACTCATTAATAAGCTCGATCAGCAAGGTTTAAAAGAAAAAAATAAGCAATATGAGACACCACTTCATCTGGTAATAGAACATAATCTTGACCATTTAGTAAAATTGCTGGTAAACCGACTTTCTGCTGTAGCAGATTTATGTGCGCAGGATAAAAAGGGAAGAACGCCACTACATATGGCGGTGCGTGATAACCATACAGATGTATTTCAAGTAGTCTTTCATAGAATAGAGCATTTGTGTAACGATAAAAGTACATCCATTAGTAAACTTTTTGAGAAAGATAAAGAAGGGCGTTCTGTATTCGCCCGTGCTTGTTTGCCAAAACATACTACACAAAGATGGGTTGGTATTTTTGAAAATAATGTAAAGATGTTCGAATCTATCTTGTCCACTGTAGAGAATAATTTGGCTACAACGGATTGGGAATCTATTGCTAATGAAATTAATGGCTTATGGAAAAAAGGGACCATCAAAGAGGAATACAAGGATAAATTGCTAAAAATAGTGGATCGATATAGGTCTGCACAAAACATAGCAATAGGTGTATAAAATCATACAGAAAAACAAGCCTTTATAGTCGGCTCTGTCCATTTAACCATAGGCGTCAAGTTAAGGATATAGTACTGATATTAAATGATTTTAATTACCATAAAAATATTTATATGGGTCTGTTTTTGGAATATAGGTGTTTGAATTTAAAGATATGATTTTTATAAGAAAAGCACAAGATAAAATTTTATCAATTTTTTATATGGTATAAGGATAAAAAAAGTTAAAGTAGTACAGTTGATTATCTTCAATGATTAATCAAGTAAGCTTATACTATGCATAAGTATAACATTATCGGGTAATATTTAAAAGAATTTTTTTTAGTAAAGAACAGCTAAATGAATGTATGCCGCACTATTAAGGTTTATCAAGGAATAGGAACTTACAGGTTCTGTCTTTTATTAAACAATTAGTATTGGTATAGTGGGAGGTACGGGATTTGAGCTTTAGAAACATGTGTAGATTTGTTGCATGAAGATCATGTAAATTTCAATCAAGGTTTAAGTTATCTAAAATTCATCAATTGCTGTTACTGGTTCACTGCAAGTAATGTATATTGAGAATGTTTACGATATTCTAAAGCAGATTGCGATTGATTGTACATTTTTGGAAACAATTATAGTGTAAGGCTGCTTGATAGTAGTCAAGGATAGGCCTTAGCCATTATACAGTATGGAAAGTATTTTATAAAGGATGGGATCTAGTTAATAAGGGACGACCTAATAGGCTAAAATTTCTTTAATTACAGGTACTATTTGGACTATCTAATCAAGAGTAGATAGGTTAGAGTAACTGAGGTATGTAGGTCAGATAGACGAACTATTTTGGGAAGATATAAAAAGGTAATGATCTATATTAGCCGACTTAGGATATTTTGTTCTAATTTAGTTTAAAGCAAATTTAATAGAAACAGGTGCTTACTTTATCAGGCCGCTTATGAACTCCGACAGCTAATATAAGTAATGATGACAAATGAATCAAGATGATAGATTTAATTAACCTTGTTAGCAATCAAAAGATTTTCTTAGAAAAGAGGTTCTATGCTAGGAAAGGATTTAGCTCCGGTTAGAATGAATCTGCATAAATTAAACAGGGTGACACAAACTCATCAAAAGGAGAAGAAAGTAATATGTTAGCTAAGAGTCGTGGATATCCTATGTCCCAAAGAACAACGATTACTTGATTGGACAATAATGGATTAACCAATATTCAGTTAGTAAGATAGCTAGTGAATATAAAGGTCTATTTTATGAGTTAGATGGGCAAATTTGAGCTGTTTTTAAGCTTATTAGTAGAAGCATGTTAGGCTATGAGAAGTGAATTACAAGGTAAATAAACTCTGCGCAAGAATATTATGTGAATTATTGCAAATTCTGTGTAATTAACTTATTTTTTCATGGCATAGTAGCTGTAAACTGGAACTGATAGAGAAGTTAGTTATTAACTAAAGCGTTAATTGAACTCAAAAAAAGGAGCAAAGAACTATATTGGGATCGGTAATTAAAGGTTTAGATGATTTAACATATATTTTTTTTTAAATTATTCTTAAACTGGTCCAATATTTTGCCTGAAAGAGCAGTATATAAAAAAGAACTATAAACTCTAATATGATAAAAATTAGCTATATAATTCCTTAACTTGACCCTATGGTCCATTTTAACTGTGTAAAATTTTTTATGTTTTTAAATTCTATTTTCGAATTTAATTAAAAAAATGTGCTTAGCTGCACTCCATTGGTGAATTGGCATGGGTCATCTTTCTGTGCGATAGTTAATAGTTAAATATAAGGTTTTAAACACAGCTAAATCGGTTTAGGAAAGGTTCTGTCGCATTTGTTTTAAAGAGGTATTTATTTTAGTAATTTTAGTTAAAATTGACTAAAATGTTTTACTATTAACGAAATTATTTCGGTATTTAAAGGATTTTGTTCTTCACGGAGTTAATATTGTTATTTGTCTACATGAATGTCGTTTTTTCTTTAAGCTATAGAGAGTTAGAAGAGATGATGCATATGAGAGGCGCAAATATTGATCATTCTACTTTACAAAGGTGGGTATTAAGTTCAAGTCCTTATAGATAGAAGTAAGAAGAAAACGCCAGTTGGTAGTGAGTTGGAGAATGGATGAAATTACGTAAACTAAATGGATAAGTGGACTTTATTTCATATACGAGGAGTAGATCGTTAGGAGATACAGTGATATTTTTTCTAAGTGGCACGTAGAGACAAGTCTGTTCAGCTCCTTTATTTTTTTTCCGTGAAGGCTATCAGATTAAATATGACTCCGTCCCAAGTGATGTAGTTGACAAATGGGTAGTAATAAGCTGCACTCTGATATGTGTTAAATACAGAACAGGATCGATCAGAAGATATCCATATAGTATTTTCAAACATACTTTAATATAATAGAGTGAACAAGATCATAGATTCATTAAAAAACGGATCAAACCCATGCTGGGATTTAAGAGTTTCCATTCGGCTAACATTACCATTACAGGGATAGAAAATATCAGAATCATTCAAAAAGGACAATTAATCGGAGCTAAAAAACAGGTATCTACTTTTGATAACTTTGCTAAATTTATGGTCGCATAATATCCAAAATTCAAGACAAGGGAGAAAACTATACAAAATTAAATACAGATGCGACAGAACCAACGATTTTACATGACCACTTCCTAAGTTAATTATATACATAATTGGATTCTACTAGATTCGCACAAGGTCTAGTCATTCTATGACATCTGAATGTCAAGTACCCAAATACAGCTGATCCAATAAAACACCCATGACATAGTAAAAATGCATACAAAAGAAAGTGACTTTTATTGAGAAAAGTGCAACGCTAAGGCTAAAGCTTCGTCCAAGTTTTACGCACGAATTGCGCAAGGGAACGAATATGTCCCTTGCTAAAATCAAAACCAACACCGGCTGTTTGGTAAACCTCAGGGATCGATGCGGTATAGCCTAATTTTAATGCATTTAGGTAACTATTCAATGTTTGTTTAGGGTTTGTTTGCGCATGCTTCCATACTGCTATTGCACCAAGCTGTGCGATAGCATATTCTATGTAATAGAAGGGCACTTCAAAAAGATGCAATTGTTTTTGCCATAAATGGCTTTTCACTACCTCGTAACCTGTCCAATCCGTTACACTATCTGAAAAGCTACTAAAGATACGATTCCAATTTTCTGCTCTTTCTGATAAAGTATGATCAGGATGCGTATAGACCCAATGCTGAAAAGAATCAATGGCAGCTATCCAAGGCAAACAACTGATCACATGTATCAAATGATCTTTTTTAGCACGATTAAGCTCCTCTTGTTTAACAAAGAAAACATCCCAATACGGCATAGTAAGTAACTCCATAGACATAGAGGCCAATTCTGCAATTTCTGATGGACAATGCTTAAAAGCATTTAGGGACAAGTTATGGACTAAAAAAGAATGAATCGCATGACCTCCTTCATGGAACATAGTTCTTACATCATCTACAGTAGAAGCTGTATTCATACAAATAAAAGGTACACCGGTCTCATCCAAAGGATAATTATATCCACCAGGCGCTTTTCCCTTACGGGAGGCCAAGTCCAAATGCCCCATTTGTTGCATGGTACGCAAACAATCTGCTAAAAAAGGATCCAACTGCTCAAATACCGTAATGGTCTTAGCAACGAGTTCTTCGGCATCTGTAAAAGGACGCAATGCCTTTCTGCCTTGTATATCTACTGCATGATCAAATGGCTGCAGTATCGCCAATCCCAGCTCTGCTTTGCGCGCTTTTGCGCATTCATTGAGCAGCGGAACTATTTCTTCTTGGATCGCTGTATGCAAGGTCAAACAATCTGCTGCGGTGTAATCAAATCGATCCATAGATACGAAGGCGTAGTCTCTAAAATTCTTAAACCCAGCATTTAAAGCCAACTGATGGCGCTGCTGAATCAGCTTTGAGTAGAGTACATTAAGTGCATCTTTATCTTGCAACCTGCGTTGTTGTATCTTATCATATACCTCACGTCGAAAGGCTCGGTCGGTAGATTCTAAATGGGGTACAGCTTGTTGCAAAGTACATTCTTCCCCAGCTATCTCTATTGCCATTGCACCTGCCATCACACCAAATTTACTTTCGTTTAACTGAATTTCAGTTTGAATAGGTATGTTTTCTTGTCTGTAGCAACGCAATTGATTTTCGATCTTTCGAAAAAAGATATCATATTGCGTTTCTTTACGTAATATGTGTCCCACTTTTGCATCTAAAACTTTTTGATTCAATTGATCTGTAACAGCAGCTAGATGAGGGGCTATGGCTGTAATATAGTATTCATAACGCTCTTTAGCGACTGCATCAATCGTATTGCAAGAGGTGCGAATATAACGCCAGCCTGCCTCCTCTTCTAGCGCCCCTTCTAGCTCACTCCAATCGGCTAAAAATTGTTTTAGACCATCCAATGAAGAAAGGTCTCTAGCCAGTAAGTGGCTGTAAAAGGATTCAATGGACGCCCAATCTGTGATGACGTAATCTGTTGGCAAAAAAGTACGAATGTATTTTTCCATAGAATATATTTTTATATGAAGAATTTTTTTAACGTGAACGATAGATTAGATTTTAATATTTGAGTTTAAAGAAGCTCCCTTGTGTTTTAAATTTGGGGAATTGAAAAATGTATAGTGCCCCTAAAAAACCGAACAAAGTTTTATAAACTTTGTTTCCGTGTCGTACGTCGTACCTTTGTATTCGTATTATAACGTCAACTTGGGGTTAGATTATTGCGTTAATTTTGGTGTAAAACTGAGTTGAGTAGGTGGGGTATGCTTCTTCGCCGAATGTTTCTTTTTGTTTTTAGCAGTATTTTCTGGTAGTCTTTCATTATTCGATACTTGTACCGGTGGTACGTCACTACATGATGAATCTTCTGATTCATTTTTTACTTCATCTTTGCTAACATGAATCATATATTCTACCCATTGTTCTGTTGGTTTGCTTCCTTTTCCTGTTTTTCCTATTTTCATTCTCAATGTATAAGCCCCCGTTTTTAAGTTTGGATCAGTAGTTAGGGTGATGGATAAACCAGTAGCCGGTATAGGCTGGTTTTCAATTGATTTAACCCTAAATTTATTTGTATAATACGATCCATTTCGTTTTACTGAAACAGATTTAATGATATAGCCTTCTGTGTGGCCAGTTGATTCTAGTGACATAGATGAAGTTGTTCCAGCTTTTATAGTAGTAATGTCTTTTAGTGTAAAGGTTGGTGGTCTATTTACTTGATGCGTTGGTGCCGAATCCTCTGATAGGCTATGATTTTTTTGTCCTTCAGGATTGTTTTCAGAAACGATATCATCCTTTTCTTGATTCATTTCTACGTCATTAAAAACAGTTCGATGTTTTTTTGGATGCTTTTTAACTATAAGATTAGTCTTGTTAGAAGCGGTTCGATTTTTACAAGATCCAGCATATAAACAGACGTATAAAATAGAAACTATTGAAAAACGGACAAAAATTGCTATAAGATTATTACAGAGCATAGGAAATCCATTTTGTGTGTTTAACCATATACCAATAAGCTAATTTTTTTTAGCCTATGCAAGGCTATCAATCTAAAAATAAAATTTTATGTTAGAAACCTAATCTATATATATTCGTTTGTTTATCTGATTTATCATTTAAAAATAACCATCTCCTACAAATGTTTCTCTATGATTTTATTTGACTCATGCTTTATACGGTGTAGTGTACCATCTGATGGCACTGCTATTTTATTGTCATTCTTTATAATATTACCTATTTTGCTCTTTTATTTTTTGATGCTATGAAAGATTTTATTGCCAGTTTATACTGGCGTGGTATGATTCATGATATGGTTCCAGGTACAGCAGCACATCTCAACGAAGGGATGGCTATCGGATACGTTGGGTTCGATCCTTCTGCGCCTTCTTTACATCTAGGGAATTTGGTTCCTATTATGTTGTTAAAACACTTTCAAGAAGCGGGGCATAAGCCTATTGCATTAGTAGGTGGTGCTACCGGTATGATTGGCGATCCTTCTGGGCGTAGCAAAGAGCGAGTGTTTTTAACAGAAGAAGTATTGCGTTACAACGAAGCATCTATTGCCAAACAGTTAGAAAAATTTTTAGATTTTTCTACTGGTCCCAACAAAGCTATTTTATTAAATAATTTTGATTGGTTTAAAGACTGCTCTTTCCTAGGATTTCTACGTGACATAGGAAAACATATATCTGTTGGCTATATGATGGCTAAAGATAGTGTAAAAAAACGCATAGAGACCGGTATCTCTTATACCGAATTTGCTTATCAATTGCTACAAGGGTATGATTTCTACCATCTCCATCTACATAAAAATGTAACCCTACAAATGGGTGGATCTGATCAATGGGGTAATTTAACTACAGGTGTTGAGCTTATTCGTAAAAAATCTCAATGTCATGCTTTTGCCATAACGGCTCCTTTGCTTACCCGTTCGGATGGAACTAAATTTGGGAAAACAGATGCTGGCACCAATATATGGTTAGATCCAGCCCAAACGTCTCCTTATGAGCTCTATCAGTTTTTGTTGAATAGTGGAGATCATGAAGTGGAAAAATTAATTAAAATTTTTTCTTTTGCTAAAAAAGAAGAAGTAGAAGCACTTATTTTAACACATCAATCCAAACCCGAAACAAGACTCTTACAGCAAACATTGGCTAAAATGGTCACCAGTATGGTCCATTCAGAAGCAGCTTGTAGGCAAGCCATAATCTGTAGTAATATTCTTTTTAGCCATACTGCTTCAACAGATGCACTCTGTGCCCTAAGCGAAGAAGATATATTGCGTGTCTGTGCAACCATACCTAAGGTCCATATCACACGCATTGCATTAAGTGCAATAGACTCTGTAGTCTCTTTATTGTCCGTGGCTACAAAAAATTGTATTATGGCTTCTAAGTCAGAAGCAAGACGCGTGATCACATCAGGTGGCATAAAGGTAAATAAGGTATTGATAACCGATCCTTACCAAAAGCCAGATTTTATCTTATTGCATAATCGTTATCTATTGGTCCAAAAAGGTAAAAAAAATTACTACCTTATTGTTGTTGTTGAGTAATTTTTTTTAAGATGATCACTAGATCTTTCAGCAGTGCAGTATATGGTGTAAACGCTTTTGTTGTATCTATAGAGGTAAGCATTGTGAATGGCACAAGCCTATTTATGGTAGGGCTTCCAGATAGTGCTATTAAGGAGAGTCAACACCGAATAGAGTCGGTATTAAAGCAGATTAAATGTACGATGCCTCGGCAACGTGTCATTGTAAACCTTGCTCCTGCGGATATACGCAAGGAGGGCGCTTCTTATGACCTACCGATTGCTTTATCTATTTTACATGCTTCAGAACAATATAATTTAGCTCGTTTGTCTACTTATATTATTATGGGCGAATTGGCTTTAGACGGAGCGCTTAGACCGGTAAAGGGGGTATTGCCTATTGCTATTGAGGCCCATAAAAATGGATTTAAAGGTATGATTGTTCCAGAAAAGAATGGGGTAGAAGCGGCTGTTGTACGTAAAATAGAGGTCATTGCTGTCAACCATATTACAGAAGCAATCGCCTTTTTGTCTGGAGAACGTGCCATTCATCCTATAGAGGTAGATACACGTAAACTCTTTGCAGCCCAATCAGATGCATATGCAGTAGATTTTGCAGATGTACAAGGACAAGAAAATATTAAAAGAGCCTTCGAAATTGCAGCAGCTGGCGGACATAATGTTATTATGATTGGACCTCCTGGTGCAGGTAAAACCATGTTGGCCAAGCGGTTGCCCTCTATTTTACCCCCTTTTACTTTGGCTGAGACATTAGAGACTACTAAAGTCTATTCGATAGTAGGGCGTATGGATAGTAGTGGTGGACTACTCTCTACAAGACCCTTTCGAGCGCCACACCATACGATTAGTGATGTAGCGTTAGTAGGAGGAGGTACTTTCCCACAACCTGGTGAGATTTCTTTGGCCCATCATGGAGTCCTCTTTTTAGATGAATTGCCAGAGTTTAAACGGAGCGTACTGGAAGTTATGCGTCAACCTTTAGAAGATGGTAAAGTAGTCATTTCAAGAGCTAAGTTTTCCATTGAATTTCCAGCTAACTTTATGCTTATTGCCAGCATGAATCCTTGTCCCTGTGGTTATTATAATCATCCTGAAAAACCATGTATGTGTAGTACGGTTCATGTGCAACGTTACCTCAATAAGGTTAGTGGACCACTATTGGATAGAATAGATCTCCATGTAGAGGTCGTACCTATACTATTTGAAACATTGACTGCTTCAAAAAAAAATGAAGCAAGTCATTTGATTCGGGAACGTGTTGTGCAGGCAAGGCAAATACAACAAAAGCGTTTTCAAGATCATGTACAACTCTATACCAATGCACGGATGTCTTCTAAGCTAACTAAGCTGTTTTGTCCTATTTCAATAGCTGGACAAAAGCTGTTACAAGCGGCTATGGAAAAGCTGGGTCTTTCCGCAAGAGCATATGAAAAGATTTTAAAAGTAGCCAGAACGATTGCCGATTTAGCGGGTAGTGCAAATATATCAGAGGTACATTTGGCAGAGGCGATTCAGTATCGTAGCTTAGATCGAGCAGGATGGGGTAGCTAACAAGTAGACTATTCAAATGGAACAGTGGCTTTGGCTATGATATATTGACGCATAATAGTATCTAATATTTATGTAAAATATTGCTATTTAGTTGTGTTCTATTACCTTTACGCAGATGATTATATATTTTTATGATTGGTATTCAGTGTGTTTCTTTTAAGAATAAAAAAGTACTTATACGGGTTGATTTTAATGTACCTATAACGGATCAGGGTATCATTACGGATGACCGACGTATTCGAAGTAGTTTACCAACGATTCAAAAAGTAATAAAGGATGGTGGAATAGCTATTTTACTGACCCATTTTGGTAGACCCAAAAATGGATATGATGTACGTTATTCATTAAGTAAGCTTTTACCTACACTATCTAGTTTATTGCAAGTATCTATTGCTTTTGTACCTTATTGTGTAGGCGCCGCGGTAAAAACCTGCATAGAAGCACTAAAACCAGGAAGTATTTTATTGCTTGAGAATATACGTTTTTATGCAGAAGAACTATTAGATGATAAACATTTTGCGCAAGAGTTGTCTGGATTAGCAGATGTCTATATTAATGACGCTTTTGGAACCATCCATAGAAATCATGTTTCTACTAGTTTACTACCTACTTATTTTAAAGAACGATATGCGGGCTATTTATTGCAACAGGAAATAGCCATTATTGATAAACTTTTTTCAAAAGAATCATCTCCTGTTATGGCCATTATGGGGGGCAATAAACTGGTAGATAAAGCAAAGCCTATTGAAGGCTTAATATCTTATGTAGACCATATATTGATTGCTGGAGGCCTTATACTACCTTTTTCCCGTGCAAAACAGGGGCTACATCTTTCCCGTATTGATGAACAAGCAGAGGTAATTGCCAGTAGGTTGTTTGATCTGTTGATGCACAACAGCCACTGTCAACTGTGGTTGCCAACCGATGCCATAACTGCTCCTGAAATACATGTAGAAGCTATGGTATCTACCTTATCGCTTACTGATATACCCTACGGTACCTATGTATTAGATATAGGGCCATCTACACAAGCACACTTTGCTGGATTGATCCTACAAGCTAAGACCATATTATGGGCTGGGCCTATAGGGATATTTGAATGGGATAAATGTGCGGCTGGAACAGTAGCTATTGCTCAGGCCATTGCAAAAGCTACGCAACAGGGTGCCTATAGCATAGTAGGTGGTGGAGACACAGCTGCTGCCATTAAACAAATAGGATATGAAAATCATGTTTCTTATATTTCTACAGGGGGAGGAGCTTTACTGGCCTATATTGCAGCAAATAGAAAATTACCTAGTTTAGAAGCACTTAATGCATAGCGTAGCTATGAAGTAATAGATAAATGGATAGATCTAATGTTTGCTTTATTGAAGTTAAACAAAGGCTTTATGTTGCGTTAAGATATAAAATGATAGATATTTTTTTACTTGAGTTTTCTATCAAATTTTTCCTCCGTTTTTATCAAAAAATTGCTTGCTATTACTGTAACCATACCATGTTGGTTATACTTTAAAAGTTTACACTGTAGCTATAAATTCGCTATCTACGAAAAAATCATATGGTTCATAGAAAAGTCTTCCTATTGCTAATTTCTATTGGGTTATATATTCACTCCATATATCCCATTTATGCCCACAACCAGCAAGTGGTTGTACCACCACTTGATCAGACAATAAGTATTGGTAAATCACCACCTATACAAAGCCATGTTGCGCCTATACCAGTGCATCTAGCAGCTGCTAAAGGAGATGTAGTCCATCTTCGTTCTTTAATTGCTGATGGTAAGAATATACAAGTGTTGGACAAAAATAAAATTACTCCATTGCATATTGCTGCAGCCAAAGGTCATTTGCTTTGTGTACAAGAGCTTATTAATGTCGGTGCTAAAATCAATGTAGTAGATTCTCTAGGAAGGACACCACTTTATTTTGCTGCTCAGAATGGTCATTTGGCCATTATTCGTGAGTTGGTTGCAGTTGGTGCCACTATTCGGTCTGCCGATTACCGAGGTAGAACCCCACTTCATCTTGCTGCAGAAGGGGGGAAAGCCCAATGTATACACTACTTAATTCAAAAAGGCGCATATGTAAATGGATTTGATAAAGAACAGCTTACACCTTTACATTGTGCTGCTTTATCAGGTTCATCTTTATCTATTGAAGCCCTAATACGTGCAGGTGCAAAGGTGGAAGTATTTACTAAGCAAGATAAATTTACCCCTTTACATGCTGCCGCACAAGGTGGTAGTGTAGAAGCGATTCGGTTATTGGTCCATCATCATGCGAACGTAAATGCTATTAGCCAAGATGGCCTTACCCCCCTTTATTGCGCGGCGCAACATGGTAACCTTGCCGTATTAAAAGAACTATTACATTATAAAGCAGATATCCAAGCAGTAGAAGGTCTCAATACACCCTTACATGCTGCCGCTTTAAATGGTCATTTAGATTGTTTGAATCTATTATTAAAGGAAGGGGGCAATTCATCTGTTCGCAATAAAGAACGCAATACTCCTTTACATTTGGCAGCTTATTATGGTAAAAGTGATTGTTTACAAGCATTGATAGCCATTAATGAAACATATGTACAATTAACAGGTGAAAAGCAGCGAACGCCTTTACACTGGGCGGCCCGATTGGGTCATGTTACTTGTGTTCAGCAGCTTATCGAAGCAGGGGCAGCTATAAATGTAGGAGATTTTCACAATAAAACTCCTCTACACCTAAGTGCTTTCTATGGACATGATACATGTCTGATTACCCTCTTAAAAGCTGGTGCAAATCTCCATGCTACTACTCATATAGGATTTACACCATTACATATGGCCACTAAAAGTAGCAATATAAAATGTTTAAAAATACTCTTAGAAGCGGGTGCTAAGCGCTCTGCTGTCGATAGATTTAAAAATACACCCTTGCATGTATCTGTGGCATTTCAAAATATAGATGCTAGTTTAGAACTTATAAAAGCAGGTGCACCAGTAAATATCCCCAATGAATGGGGAATCATACCGCTACATATTGCTGCTAGGGAAGGAGACTTGATTACTTTACAAGCACTTATCAAAGCAAAATCTAAAGTAAATACTGCAAAAAAATCAGGCGCCACTGCTATGCATGTAGTTGCAAAAAGAGGGCATCTGGCTTGTTTGAAAGAATTGCTACAAGCAAATGGAAAGGTTCGGGTCTACAATCAGGCTAAGGAAAGTCCATTATATTTAGCAGCTGCTAATGGTCATTTGGATTGTCTAGAGGCATTGATTGAAGCCGATCAGGGTCAGGACGCTATTACTAAAAAGATCAAAAAAAAATTCCAGGATCAACCACTTCTGAATAAAGTTATCAAAAACAAGGCTAAACTAGATGTAGCGAATCAGTTTAATGAAACCCCTTTGTATGCTGCAGTTAAAAATGAACATATAGATTGTGTCTTATTGCTTATACGTCATGGTGCAAAGGTAAATATTAAAGTAAAAGGGGGGAAAACGCTTTTACATATTGCTGCTCAAAATGGCTGTGCAGTTTCCGCAAGGGCTATCATAGCAGCAAATGCAGACATTAATGCATTGGATCGCTATAAAAATACACCATTACACCTTGCTGCTCAAAATGGTCATACTAAAGTAGTGCAAGAACTAATAAGTGCAGCGGCTTTATCAAAGAAAAATAAATTTAATCGCACACCTGCTTATTTGGCATTACAGAATGGACATATAAAATGCTATGAATTATTGAAATCTTACTTTAACCATCAATAAAAATGGTTCTGTCGCATCTGTATTTAGTTTTGTATGGTTCTCTCCCTTGTCTTGAATTTTGGATATTATGCGGCTATAAGTTTAGAAAAGTTCTCAAAAGTAGATACCTGTTTTTTAGCTCCGATTAGTTGTCCTTTTTGAATGATTCTAATATTTTCTATTCCTGTAATGTTAATGTTAGCCGAATGGAAACTCTTAAATCCTAACATAGGTTTTATCCGTTTTTTAATGAATCTATGATCTTGTTCGACTCTATTATTTAAGTATTTGTTTTGAAATATTTTGAATCTTGTAGATCTTGATCTAGTTCTGTATTTAACGTATCAAAAGCAGCCTTATTACTATCGCTTTTGTCAACTACCACTTTGGATGGAGTGTTATTATCTTTGATAGCCTTACGAAAAAAAGAAAGAGCTGCAGACTTGTCTCTACGGTTCACTAACGATCTACTGCTCTATATAAATAAATCACTTACCATTTAGTTTTACGTAAGTTTCATCCATTCTCCAGCTACCACCAACTGGGAGTTTTCTTTTTCTTACTTCTTGATCTATGAGGGAATGAACTTAATTCACCCACCTTTGTAAAGTAGAATGATCAATATTGCGCCTCTTATATGCATCATTTCTTCTATATCTCTATAGCTTAAAGAAAAACGACATTTCATGTAGACAGAATAACAAGATTAACTCCGGTGAAGAACAAAATCCTTTAAAATAGGGCAATAATCTATGGGTAATAGTAAACATTTAGTAAATTTTGACTAAAATTACTAAAATAACCGACCCCTTAAAACAGATGCGACAGAACCATTTCGTTTAAGTTCGTAAAAATTTGAAATTTACGAATTTAATTCGTTATTTATGAAATCAGTAATTAATTTGTATGGATTAACAATACAATAGATAATGAGTTATAAAAGATCATTCGATTTTAGACTCATTTTTGATAGTTCGTGATATTAAATGGAACGCGAATTTATGAAGTAATTAAAAAACGATTGTTTGATGAGACAGAACAAAAATCTACATAATAGACTGAATATCATACTTAGATAGTCCAGTAAATAAAATTACTTTATCTAATTGGAAGCCATCTTTAAGCATAGCCTTAGCTATAGAAAGAGATTTTCTTTTTTTCACCCTTTTCTTCCCCTATTCGGATTACCCTCTTCTCTACCCTCTTGTCTAGCTTTTTGTTTCATATAATCTTCTACCGCTTGATTATCCATGATGGGCGCTTGATCTCTTGTTCATAGGTAAACAATTCTTTTTCTGACCAGTTGAATCTATTTTAACGCTTCATAGGCGCGTTGGATAACTAATCAGAGCCTATTAGTTTTTTTAGGTCTTCTCCTCTAGTAGAAGGAGCATACTTAAAAAAGTAACCACCACTTTTCTATAATAGTAGAGAGTTCTTTCTATACAACTTGATATTAATATTTGGGTAACTCTATAAAAGTGAATGAAAAGTCTTTTAAATCTCTTTCATACGTTTTTGCGTCTAGAATAACATGATTAGATAAGTAATCTTTTTATCAGGAAATATAACATAATCCGTAATAGCTATAAAGATCACTGCTTTAAGATCTTGGTATCTACCTCCTATATTCTTGTCCTGAGTTGAGTTGCCTCGAAATAGGCCTTAGAGGCATAATACTGCGCTCTTTTTCAAAACCTTGTTGGGGGGAAACCTGCATCTCTACAATTATTTGCTTCCCATACTGGTCTGTGCATAGACATCTACTACACTTTCTTTCTATAGGCAATATCTGGATCCTGAATCGTGGATAAGAATGTTAACTTTTTCAACCTTATCTGAGCCTTTAAATTGAGCACATCATTGATAAAGTGGATAAGAATATCTTTATGTTTTTCGCTACCAAATATCTTACGAAAGGCTACGTCGTTCTTGGACTTAAAAACTTGAAGTTACCAATAGGGATAGAAAAGAGATATCAATCACAAACGCTCAATATAATAACTTTTAGGCTTATAGTAGGTCTATACTTCTAAAAAAGAATCTAATATCGCTATTTCGGCCATACTTTGTATAAGTTAAACGGACCTTAAATGATTAAACATTTTGGGTATATTATATACCTTATAAAACCACTACAAAATGTAGGGGCTTCAATAGATAACCTATTATTTATAAAATAAACGCGACAGAACCACTTATGCTACCTTATACTTAAATTGTTCGCAAGATGCGTTAAAGGATTCCTCAGATCCATCACTTATGTTATTTATTAAAGGAGTTCGATTCCATAATGTAAACCTGTTGTCTGACCCATATCCTATATTATTATTTATAGGTAAAGATGACATAGAATGGACCAGATTCTGATAAACTGAAGCGTTGCACTACATTCTTGACCATCAGATTTATGTTAATGCTTGTTCTTGGTAATTAGGATCCATGAGTAGATTCTTTTAGGTCTTTTGGTAGATATCCTCTATAGGCTAATGTTTGAGCATACGCAGTATGCCTATTATTTTTTTCTGAAATAGTAACGATTTCTGTATTTAACACCTGTTTTCAAGCGAATAAAGAAGTCACTTAATAATAGAGTGCTATTGCTTACTAAATTATTGTCTATGCTATTTTACATTAGTAGATGATTTATTATCTGAAATTCTTGGTAACGATGGTGGTAATTCTATAGAAGAATATTCAATATTTATCATTTTTCCATAAAGTAGATTGTTATCTAACATATTTAGGATTTCTTGATAAACATTATTTCTATCCTTACTAAACCAATTGGATATTCGACTTATTGGGTTTAATCTCAGAAAACTCTTATGGAATAAATCAGATATACTTTTTATCAGTGAAGAATGCATATTACTACTAGATCCACTACTTATAGGTCTTATATTTTCAATACTTTGATATGAATCTACACTACGACGTTTTCTTTTATTATATTTTGTAGTAAATATTATATCCTTATTATTTTTTAAATCATTAAAAAAATCTGTTAATTTTGGTTCAAAATCTAATCCATTTAAGTTTTCTACTACATAACTTGTATATTCATTTGTTACGTTACGATCATACGAAACTACTTCTTTAGGTTCTATAATACCTTTAGTATTATTACCATAAATACCAGGAGTACCTGGTAAAGCATAAGTATTTGAAGAAATTACTTCTTTCTCGTCAAACCATCTTGAATAACAAAAACCTTGATAACCATCTTCATATGGATAGAAATTTATGTAATATGCTATAATATCATCACCATATTTACCTCCCTTACCCCCCTTACCTGCAAGACCATCTTTTCCTTTTAACCCTGAAAAATTATTAACTGAAATTTTCGGGATATTATTACTATCTAATCCAATTATATTAATTATCCCTGGCTTACCTCCTATTCCACCAGATCCACCATTTCCTCCATCTCCACCTCTTGTACCTTGTGTACCATAAATACAATACTTATAAATTCTTACATTCTTATATTCTAATTTTCTATTTGTACTTATATGTATGTCTAGATCTCTTTCTCCTAAATATTCTCTTAGTAATTTATTTGTATAGTTAGTATATGATAATGCATTTTTAGGTTCAATATAACATTGGGAATAGCAATTACGATTAGTATAGTACAAAAAATAGTTTGATACCAAGGCATTTCTTTTGCTAAATAATGGTTCATTAGCATCAGGATCATTTTTATTTTTTAGAGTAAATGTTATTCCATAACGTTGGCAGTTTTTACGTGATAACTTAACATATTCGAATTCTACTGTATCATCTGATATAAAATCCTTACCATCAATACCATCACTACCATCCCCGCCATCTTGTCCCCGTTGACCTTGACCACCATTAGAACTAATAACTAGATTTTCAGAATTAATAAAAGTTTTCCCTATACCTAAAAAATATCCACCAGAATAACCAGGTAATCCTGGATCACCATATTTTCCACTAGAGCCTGAAGTAGTGGGCCTAACTGGTTTTTTATGTTGATAATAATTATTATCACTACCATCTAATGTTATTGTATGATTACCTACAACCTCCCATTTGGGTGCTATCATATAAACATATAGGTCATCAAAACTTATTTGAGTTAAATTAAGGTCAGCATCAACAAATATCGTATTTAATGCATATATTTTTATATTTTCCTTTTCTTCAATACAGTAATGGTTGGTAAAATTACTTAGTATAATATATTTTCCTTTTATAACTAATTCTTTATCATTACAAAATAACTTAGTTTCATCTTTTAATGTCCAGTCTAATATTTTGTTTAAAAAAGCAACTCTTTTTGGGCTTAACGTAACATCTTTAATACTATCAGTTATTTGCAACCTATCAGAATTGGAAGCGAATTTAGTGGTAAATTGATGTATAACATTATTGATGTCTACTGTTTCACTAGGGTTAAGAGATCTTTTAATTTCATCCTGAACATGATTTAATCCTTCATTATATTGATTAGTATTTTTCTGTACATAATATTCTGATAACCAAGTATATAGTTCATTTAAAAAATTATAATACGTTACTGCATGAACAATTTCTCTATTATTAAATAATTCTTTTATTTCGTATGGTTGTAGTGAATTACAACTAGATATATTTCCCCTATATTCTTCATCAGAACGTTTCTTTATGTCAAGTACAAAGTTTATAACTTGATTACTATTTCTAATGTATTGTACATCTTTTTCCGAAATAGTCAAGTTTAAATTTTTAATAACTGATTCCACCAAAGGTATAGTAATAAGAGAATGATTAGTTATTTTAATAATAATATTTTCAAGATTAGATTTTACTAATTGGAGTTCACTATGTATATATTGGTAATCATTTGAACTATTTTCTATAGCAATAACATGATTGTGAATTTTCATTACAAAAAAATCTACTAAATTTTGATTTATTTTTACTAGTGCACTGCATAGATCTGTGTCATTCTGAACTATAATTCTATCATCTGAAACTATAGGAGTATTACGTAGGTTTAAGACAAATGGATATTCTTTATCTCCACTATATCTTCGCAATAAATCTTCAATAATTATTTTTGTCGTGTTGTAATTAGGTTCTAGTACGTGTGTTCCGTTAGAAATAGGTTTCCATCCTTTAAGTAAACCAACAATAGTTGATTGTATATTTGCAGTGGAAATACCTGTAGAGGATAGGTTTATGCAATTGGTATTATTTTTTACATTCTGAATATCAAATGTTATAACTCCAATAGAAAAATAGTTTATACGTGATGGATCAACCCTAAAATGGGAAAAACTTAACCAAGAAGGTACATTATACACATATCCTTTTTCTAAATTATTACAACTGATAGCAAGAACTAATTGTACATTATCATGGTTTTTTGCAATTTCATTTATATATATAGCACACTCAAAATATTTATTAGTCTTTTCATCATTATCTAATAGGTCACAATAATGAAGTATTATCTTTGCATTAGGATCTATGATCAGTGCAGGAAAAATAGATTTTAACTTGACAGTACTATTATTTTGATTATTATAATGACCTCCATATAAAACCACTATCAAATCATCTTCGTCTTTAGAAGTAGTATCGTATCCTTCGTTACTAGGATATGGTTGATTCAATTTTAATAGTTTGCTATTCCACCAACTAGTTAAGCGATTTTGATCTATATTGAACATGGTAGTAGTATTTTAACGTGAGTCGTACGTTTGTATGATTCTGTCGCGTTTGTTTCAAGGGATCTCTTATTTTAGTAATTTTAGTTAAAAATTGACTAAAATGTTTACTATTACCCGTAGATTATTGCGCTATTTTAAAGGATTTTGTTCATCACCCGAGTTAATCCTTCTATTGTGTATATGAAATGTCGTTTTTCTTTAAGCTATAGAGACTTGGAAGAGATGATGCATATGAGAGGCGCAAATATTGATCATTCTACTTTACAAAGGTGGGTCATTAAGTTCATTCCCCTTATAGATCAAGAAGTAAGAAAAAGAAAACGCCCAGTTGGTAGTAGCTGGAGAATGGATGAAACTTACGTAAAACTAAATGGTAAGTGGATTTATTTATATAGAGCAGTAGATCGTTAGGAGATACAGTTGATTTTTTTCTAAGTGCACGTAGAGACAATTCTGCAGCTCTTTCTTTTTTTCGTAAGGCTATCAAAGATAATAACACTCCATCCAAAGTGGTAGTTGACAAAAGCGGTAGTAATAAGGCTGCTCTTGATGCTTTAAATATAGAATTGGAATAAAGGTCACAAGATTCAAATATTTCAAAACAAATACTTGAACAATAGAGTTGAACAAGATCATAGATTCATTAAAATGGATAAAACCCATTCTAGGGTTTAAAAGTTTCCATTCGGCTAACATTAGCATTAAGGAATAGAAAATATTAGAATCATTTCAAAAAGGACAACTAATTCGGAGCTAAAAAACAGGTATCTACTTTTGAGAATTTTTCTAAACTTATGGCCGCATAATATGTAGTAGTTAGGATTTAATCTAACAATTGTTAAATTGTGTTGATATAAATACGGACTAATTATTATGAACTTAGATCAAAAAATAATTAAACCGAAACTAGGTTTATTAGAGTTAGCCAAAACGTTGGGTAACATCTCATCAGCGTGTAAAAGCATGGGTTATAGCAGAGATAGCTATTACCGTTTTAAGTCCTTGTATGAACTAGGTGGTCAGGATGCCTACATGAGATAAGTCGCAAGAAACCTATATTAGCTAATAGAGTAGATTCTAAGATAGAACAATCAGTAATTGATATGGCCATAGATTATCCGGCATATGGTCAACTTAGGGTATCAAACGAGTTAAAGCAGCAAGGTATACTTGTTTCTCCTGGAGGAGTAAGATCTATCTGGTTACGCAATGACTTAAATAATATAAAGAAACGTCTTAAGGCTATGGAAGCCAAGATGACTCAAGATGGTATTGTTTTGACTGAATCCCAGTTATCAGCCTTAGAAAGACGTAAAAATAAACAAGAATCATGTGGAGAAATAGATACGGCACATCTGTTTATTTAGGTTATCAAGACACTTATTATGTGGGTACCTATAAAGGTATAGGTAAGTATATACGCAAGTATTTAAGATAGCTATTCTAGAGTATCTAATGCAAAACTATATACTGATAAGACAGCTTTAACAGCATCTGATTCTCTTAATGACAGAGTATTACCTTGGTACCAAGAGCAAAGCATACCAATCTTACGTATTCTAACAGATAGAGGTACGGAGTATAAAGGAAAAATAGAACATCATGCTTTTGAGTTATTTTTAAGTATTGAAGGTATAGAGCATACGGTTACTAAATCCTATTCACCGCAAACCAATGGATTTTGTGAGCGTTTTAATAAAACTATGAAACAGGAATTTTTTTGATACAGCCATGCGTAAAAAAATCTATAGCAATCTAGATGATTTACAAGAAGATTTAGATTACTGGTTGTATTACTACAATTATGAGCGACCTCACTCTGGAAAATATTGTTACGGAAAAACTCCGATGCAAACTTGGGAGGATAGTAAAAATTAGTACTTGAAAAAATAATCAAATCGCCTATATTAAAAACATGGCTGACAACCTAGACTTAACTGACAACTATAAACTAATAATTTTTTATTGCCTGTCAGATTAAATCCTGACTACTACACATTACGCTCCTTACTGGTTTATACCCTTCTGATATTCATAATATTAAGTAAAATATATAGATACAACTAATGACCCCATAATATCCAAATTTGAAGACAAGGGAGAGAACTATACAAAATTAAATACAGATGCGACAGAGCCGATTTTTACTCTCTTTTTTTAATATCTAATCCAAAACTGACCTTAATAAGCATTTACACAATCTTATTTACAAATTAAAACTAGGGATTTTGATCCGTTACATCTTTAAGCAGGTCCTTCTAAGATATTTGCTTTCGTAGGCCATTTTTTACCAAACCAAATAAAACCAGGTAATTTCATTTGCGCTTCTTTTAAACTTTCTGCTGGATAAAAGACCCCTATTGGTTTAGGCTGGCAAGTCATTTGCGCCAATGTATTATCAACCATAGTCATTTCCATACTATTACACTTGATATGGTTCATACCTACCAACTCATTGTTATCCCCGAGCGCAAAATATATACTCTCACTATTACCACTTATCGACATTTTCTCAATTACACCTTCTTTAAAAATTCCAACTAGTTTATTCCCCTTTACTTGATTGTAGTGACCAACTAAACTTTCTGAGGCCATAAATAGATTTTTATCTACAAACATACGTACATGTTCTCCTTCCTCTATAGCCAAGTGTACTGCTTCTCCTGTAATTTGGTATTGACCGCACCAAATAACCGGCTTATTATGTAAATAAATTGTGTTTTTACTGGTATTGTAAACAGCGCCATCTGCAACAGCCTGTAAAACTTCTTGGTAGAGCCTAACATGGTTTAAAGCATGAATTTCTTGCTCGGGTGGCTCATTTTTTTCCAAAAAAACAAAAGTATCTGCACGCAAATAGATCGTTTCATTATTTACTACTTTCGTTAATAATGGGCTACCTGTTATTACCCCTTTTTTCCCTTTTCTACTATAACTAGCCTTAGCACCGGTTATTAATGCATCATGCTTTTGCGAACGAAGTGAGACATGGCCAGTAGCTGCGCAATCTTCTCCATTAACAATCTCTAAGTGGTCTGCAGCAAGCCTTATATTTTCTGTAGTAAGTGCTCCTTGTTCAAAAGCAAGTTGTTTTTTAGGTAATGAATAATACCCCCCCTTAGGGGTCGTAAGTATCCCATCACGATAAATAATTTTGGTAGCGCCTCGAAAGTGAGCGACCTCTGATTCAGTTTCGTAGTCCAGCTGATCAGAATGGAAGGTATAACTAGGGTCTACTAAGACCACCTTATCGGAAAAGGTAACTTGATGATGGGCAGCATCATATAGGCCTATACTACTGGTTAAAACCATTTGATCTTGTACCAACTTTCCCCCTTGCAAAAACTTACCTTGTTTTTTTTCCACATCGTAGATTAATTTAGGAGTATAAAATGTAGATTTTTTAGATGAACAGCGTACATTTTTTTCGAAAATAGCTCGCTTTTGTAGTAAGTAATAGGTTAAGAAAACACTTTCTACAATGCCACCTTCTTGATCCATAATTTTGACATTGCCCTGCGCTTTTATAAGCTCTTGATCATCATATTGATAGGCCTTATCTGCAGTCAATACCATACCACTCGTATGGAAAGTAAAGACCACATTCCCTTCTAGTTTCTTACAAGGCTTATTATCTATCACGTCGCTTTTTAACCGATCCGCTTTGTAGGTCAGCACTTCAGCCCAAATAGAAAGGGGCAAAGTAAGTAGATATGCCACAAAATAAATAATTCGTTTACACACTTTTCTATCTTTTCAAAAATAAATCATCCAAACTTAATAAAAAGCAAGATAATGACCTAAGTGTTTGTTAAGTGCTTTCAGGTAACGTTATATTAGATCTGTTTTTTTGCTAATGATATAACCTTAACAGATTTATCATAAAAAATTAGCCTTTTTACCGACATTTTTGTAAACCTTTAGGACTAAAAAATATTTTGAGCTCCTGTTAAATACATATAAGAAACTTTTAAATGAATATTTTTTATAAAATTTAATTTTCTATTGCAACGGCTTTGGTATTAATATATAATACCCTAATAAAGGCAGAAAAAATACTTATTAAATAAGTGTAAATACTAAGTAAGTAATACTAATTTATTGTAAATCAGATTAGTAAATTACCAATTTATATGGCTAAGAAATAGGAAAAAGAAGTAAACAAAATTTATAAAAGTTTAGCCGAATTTTTCGGGTTACTATTTTTTCATTCCACTATACTTTTTATCTGCACGCTTTTTTTATTAAATTTGGTTCTTCAGTGTAATGGCTACATGATGGTACCTACTAGTCATGCATTACATTCTAGATATATACCCATCAGGAAGATTTTATTGTCCGACTTTGGGAGAAAAACCCCGCACTTGCAGTGCGTCGTTTCAATATATAGAATGTATAGGTGCAGTATGAAATGATCAAGAATTATATTGATATATATAAATCAAGAGAAAAGAAAATTGGATACTTTCAAGTTGAAAACCAGCTGTAGCCAAGCCATTCATCGCGTAATTTTAAGCCCTGTATTTGCAATAGAGGGTGGGTTAACTTTTTAATTGATCACAAGGCACAAATATGAAAGTAATAGAGATTTTAGGGTATAAAAGAGCAAATCTCGGTAAGGCTGAATCTAAAAAACTAAGAGCAGTGGCACAAGTCCCAGGGGTATTATATGGTGGTACCGAGCAAGTACATTTCCATGTACCTATGGTGCTTTTACGTGATTTGATTTATACGCCTCATGCCCATTTTGTAGACCTCAATATTGAAGGCTCTATCTACAGATGTATTTTACAAGAAATGCAATTCCATCCAGTAAGTGAAATGATGTTGCATGTGGATTTTTTGCAAATTTTTGATAGTAAAAAAATTAAAATGGATATCCCAACCGCATTTGTTGGCAAAGCAATTGGTGTAGCCAAAGGAGGCGTGCTTTCTAAAAAGCAAAGAAAACTGTCTATTTCAGCTTATCCAAAGAATATGCCATCGATGGTGGATATCGATGTTTCGCATCTTGATTTGGGGCAAATTGTACGGGTGCATCAAATTCCAATGGCAAATTATACTATTTTAGCCTTGCCTAATACACCAGTAGCCTCTATTGAGATTCCAAGGGCATTGCGTAGTGCAGCTAGTAAAGAGGAGAAAAAAGGGAAGTAATCATAAATTGCCTTTTGGGATGGTTTTGAAGAAGTACCATCAATAGTCATAGCGTCTAAAATAACCTATGAAATTACTACTAGTTGGATTGGGAAACATTGGTCTAGAATATGTTCATACTAGGCATAATATGGGATTTTTAGTGGTGGACCATCTAGCAGTTCAAAAAAAAGTTGCTTTTCAAGTAAGTCGGTTGGCTACTATCTCTTCTTTTGCCCACTATCCATATCAAGTATATATGATTAAACCTACCACTTATATGAATAATAGTGGTAAATCGGTTCGTTATTGGTTGGACTACTTAAAAATACCGGTTGAACAAAGTTTGACGATTGTAGATGACATCACCCTCCCTTTCGGTACAATGCGTTTGCGGAGGAAAGGCGCTGATGCAGGCCACAATGGCTTAAAAAGCATTTCCCATGCTTTAGCTTCAAACCACTACCCACGTCTTCGAATAGGTATTGGGAATGATTTTCCCAAAGGGAAACTTTCGAATTTTGTTTTAAATAACTTTAATGAAAAAGAATTACAAACAATAGATGACCACTTGGATAAAGCTTGTGAAATATTAATGACTTGGTGTAATAAAGGCATTGTAGATGCTATGAACTTGTTTAATTAAACAAAATATAGCGTATCTATTTAGATCAATTCGGTGGATCAAAAAATAAAATATAAGTCAAGTTTTGTTAAAAAAATTTGCAGCCAGTGCTTGTAGATAGCCCGCCAACCCGTTTAGTACGGAATCTAAGGAGTGGCTTTTGTTTTCCAGCTATAAGCAGCGCTTTAAAAACTTTTTATACAGCGCCACTTTTGTACTTCTTAAAAAACTAATGTTTACAGCTGACTGAACAGATATACCATAAGGGCTACTAAAGTCATCAACTTTACTTGCCGCTTCCTAGCACCTAACAGCCCCGCTATGTTCACACCACCTTTTACTTCATCAAGGCCACTAAGCAATCAAAAAGTAACACTTAATCTTCTTTTGTGATGGCGCTATTTTCAGAGCGCCATCGCAAAAGAAGATACTATTTTCTTATTTAACATGTAGCACCAGCCGCTTTAATTTTTGCTGCAAAAAACTTAGAATGCTTAAAAAATGGAATATAGTGTTCCTCTACAACAATAGCTGTATTCGTACTAATGTTACGCCCAATTTTTTTAGCACGTTTCTTTTTAGAAAAACTACCAAAACCACTAAAATGTACGCGATGATCATCTATTACAGCATCTTGAATAACACGAAATAATTCATCGATCGTATTTTTAACATCTTCTTTATCAATTCCTGTTTTCCGAGCGATTGCTAAAATTACTTCTGATTTGGTCATGGTATATACAGATTTAAAAATTATATAGCCATTTATGTAGATGGGTGGGTTAGTGTTAAACCCATTCACACTATGCTATGATAACAAGTTCATTATTATGCTGTGAATTTACATGAGACAGTTTGAACTTGCAATTATTTTCCTATATAAAACGATTATTATTTTTGATAAATAATAATTTATACATTAAATTTGTACTTCACCGTAGCAGTTCGTAGAAATTTTACGGTCTGGTAGTTCAGTTGGTTAGAATGCCTGCCTGTCACGTAGGAGGTCGCGGGTTCGAGTCCCGTCCAGACCGCTTTTATCCGAGATTAGGATAGAAAAACCGTTCTGCTAATACATATAAAAGTTTCCTATATAGATAAAGTTATATGTAGATGTAGTATAAGCTATACATTAATAGCCTAATCGATGAATAAGGTAGTAGTTAGTTCTATAAATCATAGCTAAATATTTGGATGTATGGCCTATTCACATCGCTATTTAACCTGCTACTTCCCTGGCTTTTTCTATTTTTTTATACCATTGCACATGATTCAAAGAATTCAATCGCTATATTTAGGTATAGTTTGTATGGCTATGGCTGCTTTTTTGAACGTTTCAGTTTGGGTAAAGGTAAGCTTAGACGGTATTTGTACCATGAAGCCCTATGCGCTTATTCTTTCTACAGATCAATGTATTATATTCCCCTATGGCTGTTGCGCTTTATACTGCTGTTACCTTATGGGAACAGCAGTGTATGCCATCATGCGGCATAACCATAGAAAATTACAACTCCATTTAACTACCCATATCAGCTTGCTATTAATTATACTAGGGGTGGGTATTTGGATGTTGGTTAACAAGGCTAATGCTGCCTATTTGCCAGATGGATATAGCAGCTATAAAATAGGCATCTTTTTTCCATTTATCGCTTTGGTAGCCAATCTATTGGCACGACATCACATTCAAAAAGATATCCAATTGGTTGATGAGGATTCCTTCCGCTAGGAGGACAATATTACCCATTGAGGGAGATTGGGTCTATTTTTACACCTTATTTGCTTAGACTAGTCGTGTGGATTCCTTATAATTCAGATTGTGCGCTCGGAAGGACTCGAACCCTCAACCTTCGGAGCCGAAATCCGACGTTCTATCCAGTTGAACTACGAGCGCGTGACCAAAATTTATATATTTACAGTCTATTTTTACAGCAGAGTCTTAAAGCTCAGCTAAAAATACAAAATTTTATGCATATATATGCTTGTAGCCAAACAAGTCTGTAAATCTTATCATGGATATAAAATCCTGAAACAGATCGATCTATCCATTCATACTGGGGAAATGGTGGCCATTATGGGCCCCTCTGGAGCTGGAAAAACTACCTTATTACATCTTTTATCTACATTAGACAAACCAGATAGTGGCCTTTTAACGCTAGATGGCATAGATCTTATAGCACTGAAGGGCCATTCATTGGCGACATTTAGAAATAAAAAAATAGGATTTGTTTTTCAGTTTCATAACCTTTTACCCGAATTTACACTTTTTGAAAACATTTGTATGCCGGGTTATATTGGCGCTTTTTCTAAAAAAGAGGTGGTACAAAAAGCCAGTCAACTTTTAGATTTACTCGGTATTAGCCATCGAAAAAATCACTTACCAGAGGCTGTTTCTGGAGGAGAGCGACAGCGTGCCGCTATGGCTAGGGCATTGATCAATCACCCATCTATTGTTTTTGCTGATGAACCCAGTGGTAATCTTGATTCGAAAAATGCAGAAATGCTACATGCGCTTTTCTTAGATCTTTCTAAGCGGCTAAAGCAAACTTTCGTTTTGGTAACCCATAACCAATCGTTGGCAACTATTACAGATAAAATTTTATTATTAGAAGATGGTATATTGCAGCCCACTTAAAGCTCTAGCGGGAAATCCTAAAGCATAAAGCGATTAGGATCGCTTAAAGCGTAAAAAAATAGTTCGTTTTTAAGTATAAAAAACCAACCCTATCATGCAATCTCCACAAATGATTCTAGACGATTTGCAAAAAAATAGCTATGCCCCTATTTATTTTTTGCAAGGAGAAGAAGTATATTATATCGATGCGATTACGCAATATCTCGAAGAAAAACTACTGACGCCAGCTGAACAAAATTTTAATCTAACCATTTTCTATGGGAAAGAATGCAGCATGGCTACACTGCTTACCCAAGCACGCCGTTTTCCAATGGCCGCTAGGCTACAAGTGGTTATCGTCAAAGAAGCACAAGAGATGGCAGACTTAAAAAACGCTATGGGGCAACAGCTGTTATTACATTATGTGCAGCATCCACAACCTACTACGCTATTGGTTTTTGCACACAAATACAAAACAATAGATGGAAGGAGTACTTTTGGAAAAGCGTTAAACAAACACAATATGTTGATTACTTCTAAAAAACTATATGATGCACAATTGCCTTCTTTTATCAAGTCCTTTGTACAAAACCTTCAGCTATCTATCACAGAACAAGCGGTTTGCTTAGTAGAGGCCTATATAGGTAATGATTTAACAAGAATAGCTAGTGAACTCCATAAGTTACGTATTAACCTCATCCCAAACAGTACAATTACCGATGATACCGTAGAAGCTTATATAGGGCTGCACAAGCCTTTTAATATGTTTGAACTACAAAAAGCGATTATGCAGAAAGATTATCCCAAAAGTTACCAAATGATTGGTATTTGTGCATCTAGTGGCAAAGAACATGCTGCGTTGCCTATTCTAACCATTTTATACAATCTTTTTGCTAAGCTACTGGTACTGCACCAAACCAAAGAAACTGTTCCTACTAAGATTGCCCAACAAGTTGATATACATCCTTATTTTATAAAAGGGTATCTTGATGCAGTTCAAAAGTATACGTTGCACCAAACCATGCATAACATAACCTATCTCCATCAAGCGGATCTACAATTAAAAGGCATTGATTCCAATATAGATGATTACCAAATTATGAAAGAATTAATTTTTAAATTAATGCACCCTTAAATTGACTTGTAAAAAGCCAAGAAGTTCTATTCAGTAACTGCTATTTTGCATACAAAATGTAAAATAGCTATGCTAGCGTAGCTAGATAAAATAGAAATTCCTATTTTGGAGCTATAGCATGTACGAACCATTTTTATAAAAGTAGTACATTGTGGGCGCTTTCTATGCTGTTTAGTGGTATACGCACATTGACCAGCTTGCTATAGCACCAAAACTGTTATCGTGGTTTACTTTGAAGCTAATATACTTATGATACAACCAATATATGTGGTTATGGCAATGGCCATTTTCTTAATGAGTATCCCTTATAAAGGATCTGCTTTAACCAATCATTCCTCTGTTGCATTTCCAGAGGCTATCTTTCATGAAGGGCTGGTGCAGTTTGACGAACAGCAATATGAAGCGGCTCAAAAGTACTTTGAAAGCTATGCAAACCAGCAGTCCAAAAAATATAAGCAAGAAGAAGCTTCTTATTATTTAGTCTTATCTGCTTTAGAAAACAAAGATCCAAATATAGTTATGCTATTACAATATTTTATAGTAAAGCATCCTACCAGTCCACATCTAGAAACTGTGCGTTATCATTTGGCCCATTGTTTTGCTCAAGCAGGCTTGTGGGATAAAAGCCTTGTCCTATATCAAAATATTAATCTAGATCGCTTAACACCTAAAGCAGGCGCAGCTTTTCAATATGCGATAGGACATACCTATTTGCAATTAAAAGATTGGGGAAATGCAAAAAAAAGCTTTTTAGCTATTAACCACAAAACCCATCCTTACTATTACCCTGCACAATTACAGATGGCTTATATAGCTTTTGAGCAAGGAGATTATGATGGTGCGTTGGTTGCACTACAAGCAGCCAAGAAAAAATATAGACAGGAAACCCAAAGTTTGACCTTAAAGGTATACCATAAAGCAGGCAACTTTTCATCATTATTAGCCTATGTACAAAGTTGTCCGGGCTCATCTTTTGGCAAACAAGATCAACTTCTTATTGCGGATGCCTATTTTTTCCTCAAGCAATATCAAGCAGCTGTTGTCCACTATCAGGCAGCCTTAGATAAAGATACCGCCCGTATGACATGGGCTAAGCTGGGCCATGCGTTATATAAAACGGGACAATACCCTCAAGCAAAAACTTGTTTTCAGCAATTGTTAGAAAAGGAGGATCATGCCGGTCAAATTGCTGCCTACTATAGTGGCCTAATCTATGAAAAAGAAGGTAACCTTCCAGCCACAATAGCTGCTTTTTTCCAAGCTGCACGGCTAAAATTTGATCCGGCTATAAGCGATTTAGCAGCTATCAAAGCTGCAGGCTTACGTTACCAACAGGGCGCCATTGCAGAGGTTATAGAAACAATGACGGCTTTTATTCAAGCCCGACCAGACAGTAAAAATCTTTCCGCTGCACAAACCTTACTGGTAACCTGTTACTATAAAATAAGGGCGTATCAAAGGGCCATAGATTATATGGCGGCACTATCCTATAAAACAGAACCACTCTTAAGATTATACCAAAAAGTACTCTTTTATGAAGGATTAGCAGCATACAATGCAGATAAATTCGATGCTGCTATACAATACTTAAATCAATCGCTACTTTTTCCTTTTAAACCTGCTTTGGTATTACAAGCCCAGTTTTGGTTAGGAGAAGCATTTTCTGCCGTTGGCGCATATGAAAAAGCTTTAAGCTTTTATAAAAAATATCGGCAACAAGATGATGTGAATACACTTTATTATGCAAAAAACCTATATGGATTAGCCTATAGTTACTTTAAAACAGGCCATTATACCACTGCAGCCCAAACCTTTGAAGCCTATATAACGATTACCCAAAAACAGCCTGCTGCTACCCACTATGATGCCATGCTTCGGTTGGCTGATTGTTATTATGTAAAGAAAGATTACAAGGAAGCGCTTAGGCTGTATGCACCTGTGTATACCTATCATCCTGCTCATGTTCGCTACCAAGAAGCTCTGATTTACCAGATATTAGGAGACAAACTGCAGGCAGAGCGTTGCCTACAAGAAATATTCATCCATCATACAGAGACCAAGTATTATGAAAAAGCATGTTATCATAAAGCTTGTACTATATTCAACGCAGGCCACTATGAAGCAGCCATTCAATCATTTAGCCATCTTATTCAACGGCAGCCAACCAGTGATTTACAACCAGAGTTATTAATCAAACGAGGACTTGCTTATGAAAATCTTCAAAGATATGAATCCGCTGCTGCAGACTATCAGGCGATTTTAGACGAATATCCTACTCACTTCCATGCAGAAAGTGCTTTAATGGCGTTATGCAACCTATTTGCTGCGCAAGGAATCCCTGAAAAATCAGATGTATATTTAAAAAAGTATGCCCATGTAACGCAAAAACTGGCTAGCCATTCCGATGAGCAGACCATTGGTGTGGCCAAACAGCTCTTTTATAATCAGGCTTATCATAAAGTGTTGCAAAAACTGGCTGCTTTTGATAAGCACTATCCCTCTAGTCACTGGCTTCCAGAAGCCTATTTTTTAATAGCAGAAAGCTATTATAGGCTGCAAAAGCAGGGTCCAGCTATACGTTATTATAAAAAGATAATAGCTGACCCTCAAACTACTTTCCATAAAAAAGCATGGTTAAGAATGGCTGATCTAGCTTATCAAGGCAAGCATTTTCAAGAAGCCATTACCCATTACCAAAAATTACAGAAGATGGAACTGACAAACAAAGAATATCATCATACCTTAATGCGGCTTATAAAAGCTAGTTTTGTCCTAAAAAAATATCAAATTACCACACCAGCTTGTTTACAATTGTTGAATAGTCCTAAGGATGCACCAGTTGAAATCATGCAACAGGCTTCGCTTTATCTAGGCAAAATAGCGATGCAACGATCAGAATATAAACGTGCTGCAAGCCATTTTTTAAAAGCTAGTAAGCCATTGCATACCGTTACCGCATCAGAGGCACAATATCTATTGGCCCATACAGCATTTAAAGAAAAAGCTTATACCACTTCTTTAGATATTTTATTTGATCTAGTGGAAAAATATCCGCACAATATACATTATATAGATGGAGCTTTTTTGCTAATGGCAGACAATTACATAATGTTAGGAAATCTTATACAAGCTAAAGCTACTTTGGACTCTGTGATTCAGCAATCGAAAAATAAAAAGAATATTGCAGTTGCGAAGCAAAAAAAGTCCAAGGTGATCGCTCAACTCAAAGCAGTAGATATGGGTACTAAGCAAGCGGCATCACACCCCAAAAGCGTGCCATAGATTTTTAAGAAATTTTCATAGATCTAAAAATTTTTATGCGCCTTGCGTAGCCTCTGTCTCACCTATAAAATAGCTGGATAGCGCAAGGGATCCACTTCATGCATCATTCTATATATTTTACCGACTACTTCTTCTACGTTAGGTTTAGAAAAATAGTTTCCATCGTCTCCATAGGCTGGGCGATGTGGTTTGCTGCTAATTGTTACCGGTGCTTCGTCCAACATAGCATAACCGTTCTGTTCTTCCAATACTTGTTGCATCATATAGGCAGTTGTACCGCCTGGTACATCTTCATCGGCAAAAACAATACGATTGGTTTTTGCCAATGATTGTACAATGCTATGATGTATATCAAAGGGTAATAAGGTCTGTACATCAATGACTTCACATTCAATGGCTAAATTTGAGAGTCTATCCGCTGCGGCACAAACAATTCGACACATCGCACCATAGGTCACAATCGTCACATCTTTGCCTACACGAAGTAGTTCTGGTACACCTATTGGTATGGCCATGGTTGCTACATTGTTAGGCATAGGCTCCTTTAAGCGGTAACCGTTCAAACACTCAATGATTAAAGCAATGTCATCTGAACGCATCATAGTATTGTAAAAACCAGCTGCTTGGGTCATATTACGGGGCACTAGTAGGTAGATTCCCCTTATGGCATGCATAATGCTTGATATATAAGAACCAGCATGCCAAATACCCTCTAGTCGATGGCCTCTTGTCCGAATAATCATAGGTGCTTTTTGTCCTCCTTTCGTTCTATATAGTAGCGTAGCTAAGTCATCTTGTATAATCTGTAGAGCATAAGGAAGATAGTCTAAATATTGTATTTCAACGATTGGTCTTAGCCCACGCATCGCTGCACCAATGCCTTGGCCGATCATAGTACATTCTCGAATGCTGGTATCGGTTACGCGTAGTGGACCATATAACGCCTGTAGACCTGCAAAACCCTGGTTTACATCACCTATTTTGCCTAAATCTTGTCCAATCGCAAAAACACGACCATCACGCGCTAATAACGATTTAAAACAACTGCATAATATTTCTCTACCATCTACCTGTGGAGGATTTTCTGTATAAATAGGAGGTATTCCTTTTACATATAAAGCAGCACTTCTAGAGTGGCTATAAAGATGGCTACTAAATCTGTTTGTGTTGTTTCTTATATTTTTGTGCCACCAAGCCAGTAGACCCTTTTTATGGATATAAGGTATCTCCCGTAATGCATAGAGAGCTTTATCTACTGCTTGGCTGATATCTAAGTGACGGAGATGTGGTTGTGCAAGGGTATGCCTAATACTAGGCCACTCGTTGGCGTCTGCTATCTCTTGGGGTAATACGATATCGTTTAACAAGGCAAGTAGCTCATTTTTTGCTTGGTTGCGGTCATGGATACAACTATTCCATGCAGCTTGTTGTGCTACTTTTACTTTTTTATATGCTTCTAAAGCAATTTTTTGAACTGTCTCCTCATTGGCTATGCCACTTTCTATCATCCATGCTGCCATCTTTGGTAGGCAGTCATATGCCTTTTCCCATCTTAATCGTTTTGCCGACTTATATCGTTCATGAGAGCCAGATGTAGAATGGCCTTGTGGTTGGGTAAGTTCTTTAACGTGAATCAATACAGGAACATGTTCCGTTCTACAGATGGTTACCGCCTGATGATAGGTGTGACATAAAGCTAGATAGTCCCACCCCTTCGCAACAAATATTTCATAGCCAGCTTTTTCCTTCGTCCGTTTAAAGCCTGCTAAAACGGCAGAAATGTCTCCCTTAGTAGTATGATAGGGTTGGGGAACAGAGATACCATATCCATCATCCCAAATAGAAATACACATAGGTACTTGTAAAACCCCCCCTGCATTAATGGTTTCAAAAAACATACCCTCTGAAGTACTTGCATCACCAATGGTGCCAAAAGCCACTTCATTCCCTTTATGAGAGAAATTTTTTTGTATATTCTGAAACGCAGTAGCGCGGTATAATTTAGAAGCATAGGCTAGGCCCAATAATCTGGGCATTTGTGAGGCCGTACAGGATAGATCAGCGGAAACGTTTTTACGGGTGAGTTGATTCAACCAATTGCCTGCTCCATCTATAAATCTTGTTGCAAAATGGCTATTCATCATTCTTCCCCCAGAAGCCGGATCAGCCTCTATAGAAACATGTGCGTATAATTGCGCAAAATATTGCTGCAAACTCAGGGCACCAATGGCAAACATAAAAGTTTGGTCTCTATAGTAGCCGGAACGCCAATCTCCAGCTTGAAAATATTTAGCCATAGCTAGTTGAGCCACTTCTTTACCATCTCCAAAAATGCCAAATTTGGCCTTTCCTGCAAAGACTTCTTTGCGTGCCAAGACACTTGCTGCTCTGCTCTCACAAGCTATTCGATAGTCATTCAGTATTTCAGTAGGCGTAATGGATAAGGCGTTTAACATATGCTTCTTGTAGTGCAAACTGCTTACTAGATTTTAAATTAAAAATATACGACTCTAAATTTAGATGCTTTTTATCCAAAATCATTACTTATCGCTATGAATTATATGGTCACTGCATAGCCTGAAACGCCTTTATAACATCGTTGAATGGATGTCGACACAATTGCATGATGGCTAAACACTGACTAATTGTCAGCACCTCTTCATCTATACTTTATAATTTTATCCGTTTAAAGGGTTTGGCATGAAATCTGCTTTAGTACAGGTCAGATTAAAATGTGTGGAAGCAAGTTCGTCTGTTGTACACATATCTTAATGTAGATGTATACGATCAACTATTATTATAATATATAAGTTATGAGCAAAGTTCATATAAAACCATTGGCTGATAGAGTTCTAGTAGAACCTGCAGCAGCTGAAGAAAAAACAGTTGGCGGAATTATTATTCCTGATAGTGCTAAAGAAAAACCTCAAAAAGGAAAAGTGGTTGCAGTAGGTCCAGGAAAGAAAGATGAGCCTATCACGGTTAAAGTGGGGGATCAGGTGCTTTATGGAAAATATAGTGGTACAGAGTTAGATATAGATGGTATATCCTATCTCATTATGAAAGAATCAGATATTTATGCTATTACCTAATTCATAGTATACATAATCAATTAAATTCTTATAACCTTATTAAACTAATATACAATGGCAAAGAATATAATTTTTGATGCAGAAGCACGAGAAAAGCTAAAAATAGGCATTGATACCATGGCCAATGCAGTGAAGGTTACCCTAGGTCCAAAAGGTAGGAATGTTATTTTAGATAAAAAATTTGGTGCCCCTAGTGTGACCAAAGATGGTGTATCGGTCGCAAAAGAAATTAGTCTAAAAGATCCTGTAGAGAACATGGGTGCACAACTGGTGAAAGAAGTAGCTTCCAAAACAGCAGATAGCGCTGGAGATGGTACGACTACTGCCACCCTATTGGCCCAATCTATTTTTACACATGGTATTAAGAATGTGGCTGCAGGGGCTAATCCGATGGATATCAAACGTGGTATAGACAAAGGTGTAACAGCCGTTGTTAAAAAGTTACAAGAAATCTCTAAAAAAATTAATGACTCCAAGGAAATAGAACAGGTAGCCACTATTTCCGCTAATAGCGACTCCAAAATCGGTAAAATGATTGCAGATGCTATGGAAAAAGTAGGTAAAGATGGCGTGATTACAGTTGAGGAAGCAAAAGGTACAGAAACAGAAGTAAAAGTAGTAGAGGGAATGGAATTTGATCGCGGCTATCTATCTCCTTATTTTGCAACCAATACAGAAAAAATGGAAGTAGAGCTTTCCAATCCTTATATCCTGATTTGTGATAAGAAGATTTCTACTATGAAGGATCTGCTGCCTATTTTAGAAGCTGTTTCTCAAAGTGGAAGACCGTTGGTAATCGTTGCCGAAGATATAGATGGTGAAGCATTGGCTACCCTTGTTGTAAATAAAATTCGAGGTGTTTTACGTGTAGCTGCTGTAAAGGCACCTGGTTTTGGTGATAGAAGAAAGGCAATGTTAGAAGATATTGCGGTACTTACAGGAGGTACCTTAATTGCGGAAGAAAAAGGTTGCAAACTGGGGAGTGTTACTTTGGACTGTTTGGGTAGTGCAGAAAAAATCAATATCGATAAAGATCGTACGGTTATTGTACATGGTGGCGGAAATAAGAAAGATATCGAAGCCAGAATCGCGCAAATTAAGGCACAAATAGCACATGCTACTTCTGATTATGATAAAGAAAAACTGCAAGAGCGTTTAGCAAAGTTATCTGGTGGTGTAGCCATCTTGTATATTGGTGCAGCTACAGAAGTAGAAATGAAAGAGAAAAAAGACCGTGTAGATGATGCGTTGCATGCCACAAGAGCTGCTGTACAAGAAGGTATTGTACCAGGTGGCGGCGTTGCATTGTTGCGTGCAGCAACCTCTGGATCATTGGATAAGCTAGCTGTAGAAAATGAAGATGAACAAACAGGTATCAAAATTTTGAGGCTTGCATTGGAGTCGCCTTTGCGAACCATTGTAGACAATGCAGGCGGTGAGCCATCTGTAGTGGTCCAACGTGTAAAAGAAGGTACCGATTCTTTTGGATACAATGCGCGTACAGATGTGTTTGAAGATCTCTACAAAGCGGGGATTATTGATCCAACTAAAGTAACTAGATTGGCGCTAGAGAATGCAGCTTCTATTGCTTCTCTTTTACTGACAACAGCTTGTGTAGTAGCAGATAATCCGGAAGATGAAAAAGCTGCTCCTATGCCTCAAATGGGTGGTGGAATGGGTGGCATGATGTAACCTATTGTTTGACTACCACCTATTGGTCTAATCAAGGTGATCGGTATCCAACCGATCACCTTGATTCCTTATTCAGAGAAAGATAATAACTTTGCTGCTGTATAAGCTACATTACTTTTCCCTAAGGGGACTATCATTTGGCATATACAACCCAATTTAGTCAAAGATGCATCTTCATCACACCCTTGCTTCCTTCAGTGATTTAGTAGTCGTTACCGCTGGCCGAGTAGTTGTTAAAGCAGCTAATTTTCCCATAACAGAATTAAGCATAGACAGCAGAAATAAAACCACTACCCCATTTCCTATTTTTTTTGCCATTGTAGGCATTAACCACGATGGACACGATTATATAGCAGCAGCTTATGAAAAAGGCATACGGCAGTTTGTTGTAATCCACCCATACCATTGCGCGATCATAGAAAAATTCAATGCGGTTAATATCCTACAAGTAACCAATACCTTAGAAGCCTTACATCAATTTATTATTTTTTACCGTTCAAAATATCAGTTACCTCTATTGGGCGTTACGGGTAGCAATGGCAAAACAATTGTAAAAGAATGGATGCATGAATTTTTATCCAGAAAGTATAAAACGGTTAGCAACCCTCAAAGTTACAATTCTCAGGTTGGCGTACCACTTTCAATAAGCCTATTAAAACCCAGCTATGCATATGGTGTCTTTGAAGCGGGTATTGCGCAAACAGGTGAAATGGCTAAATTAGCCGCACTGATTCAACCGACGCATGGACTGTTTACCAACATTGGACCTGCGCACAGCCAAGGCTTTCAAAACATCATTCAAAAAGTTGAAGAGAAAATAAAATTGTTTAGCAGCTGTACAACCATTTATTATTGTAAAGACCATCATCTGATTCATCTAGCCATGGTGCAGCTATATGGTAGGAAAAAAGTACTGGTAAATTGGTCTTTTCATAAGCAAAAAGCAGATTATAGGGTGCGTTACAAACGGCTAAGCAACCAAACCACCCTACAAATTACTAGAACCACCCAAAGCAACACTTTTGTAATTCCCTTTCGGGATAAGGCTTCGATAGAGAATATAACCCATTGTCTGGTCTACCTACTAGACAATGGATTTGATCCCCACCTATTGCAACGTTCACTGCTGCAGCTTACCTCTATACCAATGCGTATGACCCTTAAAGCGGGCATCCATCGTTGCCAGATCATAGATGATACCTACACCAATGATATGGTCAGTTTAAGCATTGCATTAGATTTTATGCAACAACAACAGCCAATGAAACGAACCGTTATTTTAACTGATATACTACAATCTGCTACACCTGATGACGAACTTTATCAGGAACTATCTGCCTTATTGACCCAACATACCATCCATCGACTGATCGGTATTGGCCCCATTATCTGCCAGTATAAAACGCTTTTTTCCATACCAGAAACCATGTTTTTTAATGGGATAGAAGATTATTTGGCAGAAAAGCCATCCTTTAAAGATGAAACCATCTTAGTAAAGGGAGCACGTACATTTCGATTGGAACGGGTGGTGCAAACAATAGAACAAAACAACCATGGAACCATTTTAGAGATCGATATGCATGCGATTAGACATAATCTTTCTTACTTTAGAAGACAACTAAACGTAGGCACCAAAATTATGGCTATGGTAAAAGCTTCCTGCTACGGCAGTGGTAGCAGTAACTTTGAACTAGCTTCTATACTACAGCGCCATGGTGTGGAATACCTAGGGGTCGCCTATATGGACGAGGGCATCTGTTTGCGCCAAAAAGGCATCACCTTGCCGATTATGGTGATGAACCCAACCGATGATCATTTTGATGGCATCTTAGATCATCATTTAGAACCAGAAATATACAGTTTGCCATTATTAGATGCATTGGCTTGTTTTATAGCAGAAAGATCAGTCCAATCCATACCCATTCACCTTAAATTAGAAACAGGCATGCACCGTTTGGGTATAGCAGCAACAGAGCTAGACCAGCTGATAGAGCAGTTGAAACAAATACCTGCCCTCCATATAGTGAGTATTTTTAGCCATTTAGCTGCTTCACAAGCAGACCTGCACGATGCATATACCCTCGTGCAGGCAGAAAGATTTATAAAAATGGCGCAATATATAGAAGAACAGCTGGCCATAAACCCTTTGAAACATCTTTTAAACACCAATGGTATTGTACGTTTTCCACAATTTCAATTTGATATGGTACGACTAGGCATTGGCTTACATGGTGTAGGGGTTGATCAAACCATACAGCCCCATCTATTACCAGCCAGCAAGCTTAAAACCACCATTTCACAGCTTAAGTCTATTCAAAAAGGCGATAGCATAGGCTATGATCGCAAAGCCATAGCTACACAAGCGATGACGATTGCAACCATACCTATAGGTTATGCAGATGGTTTAAGCAGATCATTTGGCTGCAGTAAAGCCACTGTGGTCATCCAAGGCCATGAATGTCCTATTATAGGTAATGTATGCATGGATATGGCGATGGTAGACGTCACAGGTCTAGCGTTAAAACGTGGTGATGAAGTGATTATTTTTAGTGCGGAACATCCAATAGATAGGGTAGCCGAACGGTTGGGTACTATTTCTTATGAATTACTCACCCAAATAAGCCAAAGGGTAAAACGTGTGTATTATACTTAATATCTATTTTCTAGTCCATTCCATTTGGAATGGTATTTATTTTTTCTTACGATTATAGTTACCAGTCAACAAAAAAGGAAAGAAATATTTCCGTATGATTTGTTTTTTATAATTGCGGCTTTTTCCTTTATTAAGCTTAAGCAGTGGGCATAATTAGGTATAGATGGCAGTCTACTCTATTGTAATGCTTCTGCTTGCTGTTGAATGGTTTACGATAAAGTATCATTCATATTTAAACATTAATAGCTATGAGAAAAATAAACAGTAGAGTAGGTCTATGCATTGGATTACTGACCGTCCATGCTTTGTCTTCTTGTACCAGCATAAAGCAAGGAATAGGTACAAAGAAGCTTAAAAAACCGATGCAAACCATGTTAGGCGCCGCTCTATTTTCTAATGGAATGGCTACACCTGTTCCTACAAATGCGCCATCTGTATCCAATACAACTGGGTTGAATCATACTACTTCTATGGCTACAACATTAAATCCATATGAGCTATCAACGATAGGGGTGTTCAACGCAACTGAAGCACATCCATACGGATGTAAGAATGCTTCGATTGGTATTGATATGCTGAATGCAAAGCGTGGTCCATACGGGATGACCCCTTTAATGGATGCAGTCGCAGATGGTTGTCTAGAAGATCTTAAATCTTTAATACAAAAGAAGGCAGATCTGGATGCCAAAGACAACTATGGAAGAACTGCTTTAATGTATGCAGTAAAAGATAATAGAATAGATGCAGTAAAGTTACTGTTGGAAAAAAGCGGATCATTGCCTACAATTGGGCTTTTTTCAAATAATGTTATAGACCAACAAGATAAAGAAGGCCGTACAGCGTTGATTCATGCAGTAGTTAATGATAAAAAAGATATGGTCGAAACATTGCTTAATTATAATCCAAATTTAGAAATAAAAGATGACGAAGGACATACTGCTTTGAAATATGCAGCAATATTTGGGCATGTGGACATTCTACAATTATTAATAGACAAAAAGGCAAATCTCGAGACAAGAGATAAAGAACAAAGAACCCCTTTGATTTCGTCAGTAATACAAGTACAAAAGATAGAACCTAAAAGGATAAGAGATACTATCACATTGTTAATAAAAAGTGGAGCAGTTCTGGATGCACAAAGTGACCAAGGGGTGACTCCTTTAATGCATGCGGTAAAAAATAACATACTAGATATTGCTACATTATTGATAGACAGCAAAGCAAGTCTGGATGTACAAGATGGTCAAGGAAAGACAGCATTAGTGTATGCAGCAAACACAGGTATAAATGCTGTTAAGTTATTGATAGAGAGGAAGGCAGATATGGATATAAAAGATAATGAAGGCAAGACTCTTTTAATGCGTGCAGTAATACAAAGTAAAGCAGATGTTGTCAAGGAGTTGATAAGCAGTAAGGCAAAGCTAGATGTGCAAGATAAGGAAGGAAAAACTGCTTTGATGCATGCAGTAATACACAATAATATAGAGTCTGCTAAGGAGTTGATAGATAAACAGGCAAACAAGAATATGAGGGATAGATCGGACAAAGCTGCTTTGGACTATGCCATTGCTTCCAATAACTATGAGATCATAAAATTATTGGCCAAGTAGTTCTTAATAGAATAACACTAGCACCTAAATATCTATTTAGGCCACGCGAAGGTCTTAACTACAGGATTTCCATCTTAAGGAAACCTTTTAAAGACCTATACAAAAAACAGGGGACATGATGTTCCCTGTTTTACTATGGTGTTTGTGTTTATATTGATCTCTCTGGTTTATGCAGTAGTTTGGTCATACTTAGTATAACCTTTTTTCAGCGTAAAAGAGCGCTTGCAAAAGATTGCGGTCAAAAAGCACTGCTTACAGATAGCGCACCAAACCCTTTAGCGAGAGGTACGACACGTATACCTTCTATTTTTCCCAGTTCTAAAGTCGCTTTTCTTTCCGTAACTTTGTACATAAGCTATACTTTTGGTCTACTACTTTAGCAAAAAAAGCAGTAGTTCCTTTCTTCAGTGCAAATTTTTCAGTGCACCTTTCATAGCCATCGTATCCTGTACCATATAACAGCAGTTAATACAATAAAATGATTCATATTTTAATAGATGGTCAAACAAAATCATTTCCCAAAGGGATTACTGGTTTAGCCATTGCCCAGCAACTTGGTGCAGCCGTTGATGTGTTAGCGGTTCAGGTCAATGCGGTTGTTTATGACCTTACACGCCCTATTGAGGTAGATGCTACCCTCCATTTCCTTAGATGGGAAGATGAAGCAGGCAAGCAGCTCTTTTGGCACTCTTCTGCCCACCTTTTGGCTGCAGCATTGGCCATATCTTATCCAGCTGTTACCTTTGGCATAGGTCCTCCTATTGCAGAAGGCTTTTATTATGATGTCGATTTAGGCCCTCATCCTGCGCATACCTTAGATTTAGCAGCCATAGAAAAAGAGATGATTAGAATCGCCCAGCGCAAAGATCCATTTGTCCGTCGAGTCGTTTCCAAACAAGAAGCTATTGCTTTTTTTGCTAAAAAAAAAGATCCTTATAAATTAGAGCTGTTAGAAGGACTGGAAGAGGAGAGTATTACCTTTTATCAGCAAGGTGATTTTGTTGATTTATGTAAGGGCGCCCATTTGCCCCATACTGGGTGGATAAAAGCGGTTAAAATTTTAAATGTTTCCGCTGCTTATTGGCGCGGGGATACAAAAAATAAACAGCTCACCCGTATCTATGGTATCAGTTTTCCAACTAAAAAAGAACTAGCTGATTTTTTACATAGACGAGAAGAAGCCCAAAAAAGAAGCCATGTAAAAATTGGAAAAGCACTTGGCCTCTTTACCTTTTCTGAAAAGGTAGGCCTAGGGCTACCCCTTTGGTTGCCTAAGGGAGCACTATTGTGTGATACACTGGTCCAGTTTCTTAAAAAAGAGCAAATCAAACGGGGATACCAGCCAGTTGTTACCCCGCATATTGGCCATAAGGCACTTTATATAACCTCTGGCCATTATGAAAAATATCAAACCGATTGCTTTCAACCCATTCGTACCGCTGAGGAAGAATACCTCCTAAAGCCTATGAACTGTCCGCATCATTGTGAGATTTATACCAGTACCCCCCGTTCCTATAAAGAGTTACCCATCCGTTTGGCAGAATTTGGGACTGTCTATCGTTATGAATTACATGGTGCCTTGCATGGATTGACCCGAACGCGCTGTTTTACCCAAGACGATGCCCATATTTTCTGCCGTTCAGACCAAGTGCCAGAAGAGTTTGCCAAAGTAATTGATTTGGTACGCTACGTATTTGGTCTATTTGGTTTTAAGGACTACACCGCGCAACTTTCTTTTAGAGATCCCAATAGCAATACCTATATGGGAGCTGTCCAAGATTGGGATCTGGCAGAAGCAGCGATTCAAGCCATTGCCCAAGAAAAGGGTTTGCAAACTACGCTTATCCTAGGGGAAGCTGCTTTTTATGGACCCAAAGTTGATTTTATGGTAAAAGATGCGTTGGGGCGTAGTTGGCAATTGGGTACGGTACAGTTGGATTACCAGCTTCCTATTCGCTTTGACCTAACCTATATAGGAGCGGATGGCCAAAAGCATCGCCCTGTTATGATCCATCGTGCGCCGTTTGGTTCATTGGAGCGCTTTATAGCCATTTTAATAGAGCATACAGCGGGCAAATTTCCACTCTGGCTAGCACCAGAACAGGTAGTAGTTTTATCCCTTTCGGATAAATATGCCAGCTATGCTACAGTAGTCCACCAAAAGCTATTGGAAAAGGAAATACGTGCTGCCTTAGATATCCGAAGTGAAACCATTGGAAAAAAAGTTCGTGAAGCTACTTTACGCAAAGTTCCTTATATCCTAGTCGTTGGTGAAAAAGAAATGGCAGATGAAACCGTTGCCATTCGAAAACAAAACAACCAAATCAGTATGGGTTTAAATGATTTTATCCAGCAAATTGGTGCAGAAGTAGCTAATATGGGAATTGTAGTATAAGCTAGCCAGTGGGTTTAGCATTTTAATAATGGTTGTGCGAATCAGTGATGCATTTAGCCATTATGAATGCTTTAGGCCTATTTAGCGTAATGTTAGAAATTTTATACCATAAAATGTAAAACCATGCAATGGACCATACCAGAATTGGTAAAGCGATTTGGTGCGAAGCAGATGGGTGGTGTCGATGCGGTCCTCACCCATCTCTGTACATTGGCGGAAGGAAGCCCAGGAGGGCTTAGTTTTTTTTCAAGTCCACAATACACTACTGCTTTTTACCAAACCAAAGCCACAGCTGTTTTGGTTGCCAAAGATTTCAAGCCAGTTGTCCCCGTAGCCGCTGCTTTGATAGCTGTGGAAGATCCTTACAGCTGTTTTTGTTCGCTCATAGAGGAAGTGTACCAAGAAAAAATGCTGCCCAAATGCGGCATAGAATTTCCTTCTTATATAGGTAGGAAGGTTATAGTAGGAGAAAATATCTACAGAGGCGCTTTTTCCTATATTGGCCACCATGTAGTTATAGGCAAAGGGGTAAAAGTTTATCCACATGTGTATGTAGGAGATTATGTAACCATTGGCGATGATACCATACTCTATAGTGGTGCCAAAATAGCCCCTTATACCGTAATAGGTAGTCGATGTGTCATCCATGCTGGCGCGGTCATTGGCAGCCCTGGTTTTGGTTTTATAACCCATGCAGATGGTAGTGCCAAACGTATTCCCTCAGTTGGCCATGTTTTATTGCAGGATGACGTAGAAGTTGGTGCCCATACTACTGTAGATGCCGCTACTGTAGGGCGCACCATAGTAGGAAAAGGCACTAAGGTAGATAACCTGGTGCAAATCGCCCATAATGTTCAAATAGGGAAACATACCGCTATTGCGGCACAGGTCGGGATTGCTGGATCTACTAGGGTAGGGGATTATGGTAAGTTGGGTGGTCAAACAGGTGTAGCGGGGCACCTCCAGTTGGGTGATCATGTTACAGCAGTTGGTCGGGCCGGCATTACCCGCTCTTTTCCAAAAGGAAATATTACGCTTTCCGGTACACCTGCTTTTGAAAATAAAAAATTCTTAGCTTGCTATGCCAGGTTTAAAAATCTCGTACCATCAAAAAAGTAGCAAAGGAATGTAGATGATACTTTTTTCAAGCATTTCCTATACAATTTTTTAAAATATTTATGATGCAACGGCTACAACAGACCATTCAACGTATCATTTCCTTTGAAGCCATTGGCCTCCATACGGGTAAAAAAATTAAGGCTATATTAACCCCTATGCCAATTGATACCGGTATACAATTTCAACGGATTGACCTCCCCAATCAACCTATTATAGAAGCCTGCGTAGCCCATGTAGTCGCAACAGAAAGAGGTACCATGCTTGAAAAAGATCAGGTACAAGTGGCTACGATAGAACATTGGCTAGCCGCGCTAGCAGGGCTGCAAGTGGATAATATTTGTATGCAACTAGATGGGCCAGAAGTACCAGATTTAGATGGTAGTGCCTTAGGTTTTGTAAACCTTTTATTAGAAGCAGGGCTGCTACGACAAGAAGCACCACAAAAGTTTTTTACCATCAAGGAAAAGTTTGTGTATGATGACTCTGATACAGGCAGCCATTATACACTTTATCCCGATACAGATTATAGCTTACATGCAACCATTTCCTACAATAGATGGCCCATTGGCCATCAATATGCAACCCTCTTTACCTTAGCCCATTTTAAGGAAGCAATAGCCGCTGCCCGCACTTTTATCTATTTGGATGAAATCGTTGCCTTGTATCAGAAAGGATTGCTACAGGGAGGAGATCCTACCAAAGCGGTCATTTTCTCTGATCATACCGACCCTACAGAACAGTTGCAGCAGGTCATCCACTTATTTAATAAAAAAGTTGAAAATTTAGTAACCCCTAGTCCCTCCAGTCTATCTGTCTTACGCTATATCAATGAACCAGCCCGTCATAAATTATTAGATCTTATCGGTGATGTAGCCTTATTGGGTAAGCCTTTGCAAGGGAAACTCGTTGCCCATCAGCCCGGCCATGGCGCCAATATACGTTTTGTCGCTGCTTTGAAAAATCACTTGTTCAGACAATCCGTCAAAGCCCCCCCCATTTATGACCTACAGGCTACGCCCCGGTTGCATATAGAACAAATTAGTAAAATGCTACCCCATCGTTATCCTTTTCAATTGGTAGATAAGATTATGGAATTAGGTGAGGACCATGTGATTGGGATTAAAAATGTAACCATTAATGAGCCCTTTTTTCAAGGCCATTTTCCTGGTACTCCTATTATGCCTGGCGTTCTTCAGATAGAAGCATTGGCGCAAACCAGTGGTATATTGGCGTTGCATAAAGTACCAGATCCGGGGCGATATCTAACCTATTTTCTTGCTATTGATAGCTGTAAATTTCGTCGTATGGTGGTGCCTGGAGATACCCTAGTATTACATTGTGTATTGCTGACAGCTATAAAATTTAGTACTACGCAAAAACAGTCTGTAGGAGTTGCAAAGGTAAAAGGACGTATTTTTGTAGGTGAAAATTTGGCGTGCGAGGCAGTTTTATTGGCTCAAATGGTCAAACAACATGAATCAATCTGATATCCATCCCGGTGCTACGCTGGGCAAATCGGTAACCATAGGAAATTTTGTAACGATTCAGGAAGATGTAGTCATAGGTGATGGTACCTATATAGGACCTCATGTGACCATTATGTCTGGAAGTCGTATAGGGGAGAATTGCCAAATTTTTCCCGGTGCAGTGATTGGTGCCGTGGCGCAGGATCGCAAGTCAACCACCTTAAAAACCTATGTAGAAGTGGGGAATCATACCGTTATACGTGAATTTGTCACCCTTAATAGAGGCACTTTGGGTGATACGATTATAGGTGCGCATGTATTACTCATGGCGTATGTGCATGTGGCGCATGATTGTATCGTTGAAGATCATGTAACCGTTACCAATGCTGCACAGTTGGCAGGTCATGTCCAACTCCATCACCATGCCGTAATAGGTGGTATGGCAGCGCTTCATCAGTTTATGCGCGTAGGGGCCTATAGCATGGTCGCTTCTAAAAGTATTGTGCGTAAGGATGTCCCACCTTTTATTAAAGTAGGACGAGAACCTTTATGCTATTCTGGCATCAATCTGATCGCATTGCAACGGCATCGTTTTACAAAAGAACAATCCGATACGATACACCATATCTACCGTTTGATCTATCATAGTAAATTGTTGTTGCCGTTGGCATTAGAAGCGGTAGCTAACCAAGTGATCCATTCTAAGGAAAAAGAGATGGTGCTCTCTTTTATACGCAATAGTCCCAAAGGCATTGTAAAAAAAATCAATGGATCTGTAATATGAGTCGAAACAGGAGCTTCTGTTGCAAAAAATCTGATAATCTTCTGGTTATAAGTATAAGCTAAAAAATAGTTCATCGGTTGTTTATTACTGTAAAATACGTTAAATTGCCTCCCATATATATGGATATGTTTCTTATGCTTTATAAGCTATAATTTTATTGCCAATCTTTTCGATGCCGTTTCATCATTAGGCATTGGCGTACCCAACTTTAAAGGCTAAAATTACAAACATTATACAAAATTATGATTAGTAAACGAACAATATTATTATTGATATCTGTATGGGTATTTGCTACTATCTACTATCAAGACTATAAAGAGAAGCAGTTGCTTGCTACCCCTACTTTAAACAATATATCAGTCCGTGCCATTAATGGTACCGACCCAGTAAGAATTGATGATTGGAGTTCTTCTGAGGTGGTTGGTAAGCTATATGAAGGGTTATATACCTATCATTGTTTAAGAAGGCCGTTTCAGTTGGTGCCCAACCTTGCTGAAGGGATGCCTACCGTTTCTTCAGATGGCTTGGTCTATACCTTTAAAATTAAGAAAGGTGTGGTATTTCAAGATGATACATGTTTCCCAAATGGAAAAGGTAGGGAACTCAAAGCAGTTGATTTTGTTTTTAGTTTAAAAAGAATGGTAGATCCCAAAAATACAGTCCCTTATCTTGGTCTGGTAGATGGCAAAATCAAAGGATTGGATGGATGGAAGGAACAGTTAGATTATGCGCAAGAGGTAGAAGGGTTAAAAGCATTGGATGATTATACCTTACAGATTACCCTCACCGAACCTTGGGTGCTTTTTTTAAATTTTTTAGCTATGCCGGCTGCTTTTGTGGTTGCTAAAGAGGCGGTGATGCATTATGGCCCTGAATTTTTAAACCATCCGGTGGGTACAGGTCCTTTTATGCTAGAGGGTGGGTTTAATCCACAAGCCAAGCAATTGACCTTTCTCAAAAATCCTACCTTTAGGGAAGTATTGTTTCCTGCTGAAGGAGATGCTTTGTATAGGCCTATGATAGAGGCTTATGCCGGTAAAAAGTTGCCCTTGGTAGACAAAATCGTCACCGATATTATTGTTGAAGAGCAGCCGCGTTGGTTAAAAATGAGCAATGGGAAGATTGATATCCAGCAGGTTAACGACGCGGGCTTTATATTAGGTCTTACCGGGCCAAAAGGTGAACTTTTACCAGAGTGGAGCAAAAAAAATCTGGTATTGGATCGAGTTTGCGGTGCTAGAACTGAGTTATTTGTCTATAATCATAATCATGAAATCTTTAAAAATCCTTATGTAAGACAGGCTATGTCTATGGCTTTTGATAGAGCCACTTATAACCAAAAATTTTACAAAGGTACTGCCCAGGTAGCAAAATCTCTAGTGCCACCTATATTAATGGATGATGTCAATGGCTTGGAGGATCTATATGGCTATAATCTTGAGCGTGCAAAAGAATATTTGGCTAAAGCAGGTTTTCCAGGTGGGAAAGGATTCCCAGTTGTTACATTAGACACCCGTTCAGAAACAAGTTATAAGGATAAAGCAGAATTTTTTGCCCAATGTATGGCCCATATTGGCATACAAGTTCAGGTTGTAACTAATATTTGGGCAGAATTATATAATAAGTTTACTAAAGGGTCTACTATGATGCATACATTGACTTGGTCTGCTGATTACCCTGATCCTTCTACTTTTTTTGATCTGCTTGTCAATAAGCAATTAGCTGGTTTGCAATATGAGAACACTACATTTAATGCGTTGTTTCATAACGCTATGAAAACTGTCAACCAAGCAGAAAGAGAGCGCTTATATGTAGAGTTAAATAAGGTAGTAGCAACGGAAGTACCTATGATTTGTGCTGTTCATCCTTCTCTTCAAATGTTACATTACAACTGGGTTAATAATGTGCCCTCTAATGACTTTTGTGCATCTCTAGATGCATATATGGCAGTAGATATGGCCCAAAAGGTTAAAGCTACCAAGTAATCTTACCTAAATCTAGGTATATCCTACCTTCGGGTATACAATAGCGCTTCAGTTTCATATATTTATTTTTAATGCTGTATTTATGTAGTGTAGGTAGATAGAAGCGATTATTTACCCGAGGTGTAAATAATCGCTTCTTATTTTTATGATGTTTCTTTTTGTATATCTCTTAAGAAGGTTGCTCTATGCGCTTTCGGTTATGGTAGGTGTTACTTTTTTAGTCTTTGTGATCTTTAACATGCTTGTAGAAGATCCTACGCTTATCTTATTGGGTAAATATGCTACACCGAAAGCTATGGCTGCACTCAGCCATCAACTAGGCTTAGACAGGCCTTGGTATCTTCAGTATTGGGAGGTGTTGCAATCTGCTTTCACCTTTAATTTTGGTTCCTCCTGGGCTACCAAGCAGCCTATTTTAAAAATATTTCAACAAGGTGGACTGGTTTCCTTAACCGTTACATTACCTGCTTTTTTGATAGGAAATGCTTTATTGATATATGTTTCCCTTTGGATGACCCAATATAAAGGAACCATTTGGGACCGCCTTCTAGTTATCGGTTGCATGATCATGAGTAGCATTTCTATATTGGTGTATATTCTAGTTGGCCAGGTCTTTTTTGCCTCTAAGTTAAGGCTTTTTCCAATAATGGGTTATAAAAATGGTTTTTGCGCCTGTCTGCCGTATATCATTTTGCCAACCATTCTTCTGGTATTGCTCCATTTTTGTTATAACTATCGTTTTTATAGAACGATTATGTTGGATGAGGTCTACCAAGACTATGTACGTACTGCACGGGCAAAAGGATTGTCAGAAGAAGTTGTTTTATTTAAACATGTTTTTAAAAATATCATGGTGCCTATTCTGACAACCTTGGTAAAAGATTTTCCATCTTTATTATTTGGATCTGTAGTGATAGAGAATTTTTTTGGCATACCAGGACTAGGTAACCTCGTAATAGATGCGGTAAGCCTTTGTGATTTTCCAACGATTAAAGCCGTTACTATAATCGCTGCGCTGCTCAGTATTTTCTGTAACATACTAGGGGATCTGCTGTATACTTTAGTAGATCCGCGTATAAAATTATAGTATAGCTATGTATAAACGTAATCTGCTTCATCAATTTGGTTGTAGTGTAAAAATTTTAATAAGTAAAAAATTAAATCTTTTTTGTTTTGTAACCTTATTGGGCTACGTGCTCGTGGCGGTATCTACTAAAGTAGGATGGCTGGGCGCTGATTGGCATAGAGCAGTGGGGGACGCTTATCAACCACCTAATGGGCTCCATTATTTTGGTACAGATGTCTTGGGTAGAAGTGTCTTGGCTAAGATTTTACATGGTACAGAAGTAGCCATGACTGTTGGATGTGTAGTAGCGTTATGCGCTGTTTTGCTTGGCGCTGCTTTTGGTATAGTAGCTGGTTATTTTGGTGGTATAGTAGATACATCTATAGTTTGGCTCTATACGGTTGTAACAGCTATTCCTACTATAATTTTATTGATGGTGGTTGCCTTAGTGCTGGGAAAGGGTATGCAGACCATTTGTATTGCACTGGTTGTAACAGAATGGACCGAAACTTGTCGCTTGATACGTGCTGAAGTAATGCGTCATAAATCTAGAGAATACATCCAAGCAGCTTCAGCAATTGGCGCTAGTAGTGCCCGTAAAATTTTTGTACATCTATTGCCCAATCTACTACCCTTGATGATTTATCAGTTTTCTTTGGTTTTTCAAACTGCTATAAAGCATGAGGTGGTCCTTTCTTATTTGGGTATTGGCATTCAAAACAAGCCTAGTTGGGGCATTATGATTAATGATGCCAAAACAGGGTTATTAAGAGGTATTTGGTGGGAGCTCTTTTTTGCCACAATCGCCATGTTTTTACTGGTATTTGTCTTTAACATTTTAGCTGATACATTGCGGGATCTATTAGATCCAAAGTTAAAAGGTCGATAACCATGAAGGAAGAAGTTCTTGAAGTTAAAAATTTAGTCACGCAGTATTACACCAGTAATAAGAGAACAACAGTGGTCAATAATGTTTCCTTTGCTCTTTGTGCAGGTCGTTCATTAGCCATTGTTGGAGAATCTGGCTCTGGTAAATCGGCTATGGCCCTTTCACTTATGCGGCTTATTATTCCCCCTGTTGGTACTATTACCGCAGAGGGTATTTTCCTAGAAGGAAAGGATATTTTACAGCTTTCACTCAAGGAGATGGAAGCAATACGTGGCAATCGTATTGCGATGATCTTTCAAGAACCTATGACGGCACTCAACCCCGTTTTTACCATTGGTGAACAGATTATGGAAACGATTCAGTTGCATCAACAGGTTACACCAAAAGAGGCAAAAATAAGTTGTATAGCCTTATTAACGCTTGTGGGCATCCCCGCTCCCCATCAGCGCATGTTGGACTATCCACATCAGCTATCAGGTGGCATGCGTCAACGGGTGATGATTGCGATTGCATTGGCTTGTAAACCAGCCGTATTAATTGCAGATGAACCAACTACTGCTTTAGATGTAACGACCCAGGCTCAGATTATGGATCTCATACAAAGACTGCAAGTAGAAAAAAATATGGGCATTATATTGATTACCCATGACCTTGGCATAGTAGCTGAAACATGTGATGAGGTAGCCGTCATGTATGGTGGTAGCATTGTAGAAAAAAGCGCTGTAAAAACTATTTTTAATGGCCCATTACATCCCTATACACAGGCGTTATTGGATGCTATCCCTCCTTTAGCTGATGGTAGTCACTCTGAAAGACTACGTACCATTGGTGGAGTAGTCCCCCCTTTATCTGATCTGCCTATAGGTTGTGCTTTTCAAGACCGTTGTCCTTATGTAAAAGAGCTATGTAGGGCTAGTAAACCACCGCTTCGAGAAGTCAGTTCTGGCCATTCTGTAGCTTGTTTTTATCCCTTACAAGCTATCGCTAAAGATTAAAGCTATGCAACATAAAGAAGTTTTATTAGAAGTGCATCGTCTTTGTAAGAGCTTTCCAGTACTGCATCGTCTCTTGGGCCATACCATTGGTAAAGTATCTGCGCTGCATAATGTAAGTTTTACCCTATATAAAGGAGAAACACTAGGGTTAGTGGGCGAATCCGGTTGTGGTAAAACCACACTGGGTAGAACCATTTTGCGGTTGCTTGAGCCTACTAGTGGACGTATTGTTTTTGATGGGGTAGATATTACCTGTTGTAGTGCGCGCCAGATGCGCAGCATGCGGAAAAAAATGCAAATTATTTTTCAAGATCCTTATGCTGCTTTAAATCCTAGAATGGCTATTCAGGAAATCCTAGAGGAACCTATACAGATTCACCATATGGCTAATGGAAAAGTAGCATTTACCAAGCGCATCTATCAACTATTGGATTATGTGCAGTTGCCTAGTACTGTTTTGTACAAATATCCACATGAACTTTCTGGAGGACAACGCCAACGCATTTGCATAGCAAGAGCATTAGCTGTTGAACCTACCTTTATCGTTTGTGATGAAGCCATTGCCGCATTAGATGTTTCTGTGCAAGCTCAGATTATTAATCTTTTAATGGATTTGCAAAAAGAACTAGGCTTAACCTATCTCTTTATTTCGCATGACTTAAGGGTTGTAGAATTTATAGCCGATCAGGTTGCCGTAATGTATTTAGGTAAGATTGTAGAAGCTGCCCCAGCAGCAGAAATTTATAAAAGCCCTACACATCCCTATACGAAAGCGCTTTTTTCTGCTATACCTACTATGGATCCATCCAAGAGCAAGGAACGGATTATTTTGCAAGGAGATATTCCTAGCCCAAGGAACCTGCCTACAGGTTGCTGTTTTCATCCACGTTGTTGGAAGGCTGTAGAAAAATGTAGCCATATCCAGCCAGAATTGGCTAAAATAGGCGGGGAAAATCATCAGGTAGCTTGTCATTTTCCAGAGATAGATTAAATAACTCAATATATTTTATAGTTTAAAATCAGACAACCAAATATATGTATCAACTCTCAGCGCTAAAAAATCTTTCCATTTTAAATCATCAAGAAATAGTTAGGGTGAGAGGAAGAGTTTTTTCTAAAAAAGATTGTGGGCGTATATTATTCTTGATTCTACGGGATGGTATGGATAGCTTGCAGGCCGTTCTATTAAAAAATAAAGAAGGCGCTAATGCTCATCTATCTACAGAAGACTATAATGTATTGCGTAAAGTTGAAAATGAGTCTTTTATTGAGATCATCGGTCAAATTTACTGTGTGGATCAGCCTGTATCCGCTTGTTCACAACAATCGATTGAGTTGAATATAATTGGTTATACCATACTCAGTAAATCTGTATTAGACTTACCCATTACACTCAAAGAAGCAGCGCTTAAGGAAGATAAGAAAAGGGAAAGTCAAGAATTCTCCTCTATTCAGTATGTAAAGCGATTAAACAATCGCGTATTAGATTTGCGTACCGATTTGGCACAAGCTATTTTTCGAATCAATGACGGCATGCTTTTTTACATACAGTCCTATTTACGAAACCATGGGTTTATAGAAATTAAAACACCCAAGTTAATAGGAGGAGCTTCTGAGGGGGGAGCAGATGTATTTAAGGTAGATTATTTTGGTAAACCTGCTTGTCTGGCACAAAGTCCTCAGTTGTATAAGCAAATGGCGGTTATAGGTGATTTCAAACGGGTATTTGAAGTAGGTCCTGTTTTTCGTGCCGAAAACTCAGATACCAATAGACATCTTACAGAGTTTATAGGGGTTGACCTTGAGATGGTTATCGATCAAAGCTATATGGAAGTAGTTCATTTCGTATATCAGCTATTGGTTGATTTGTTTGATACATTAAGTAAAAAATATGATCGAGAAATCGCCATTATACGATTTTGTTTTGATCTCCCCCCACTAACTTTTGCATCAGAATTGGTCGTTATACCTTTCCCAGATGCCGTTGCCTTACTAAAGGCCCATGGAAAGGAAAGAGGAGATTTCGACGATTTATCTACAGAGGATGAAAAGCAGCTAGGTGCTATTGTAAAAGAAAAGTATCATACAGATTTGTATGTAATTACCGGCTATCCATCTGCTGTACGCCCCTTTTATACCATGGTTGACCCAAATGATGCGCGGTATACCCATGCCTATGATTTTATGTTACGCGGTGTAGAAATTCTTTCCGGAGCGCAGCGCATAGATGATTATGCTACTTTATCCGAACGTGTTGCGCAGCTGGGCATAGAAGTCACTACCATAGAGCATTATTTGAATGCATTTAAATATGGTGCACCGCCTCATGCAGGGGTTGGTATGGGGCTAGAACGGATGTTAAAATGTTTTTTAGGGTTACCAGATGTACGTTACAGCAGCTTATTTCCGCGTGATCCTAAGCGGTTGTATCCTTAAATAGCTTATGTGTTATGATCTGATAAACCATAGCTGTTGCATTTCTATTTTTAACTATTTATAAACTTTAATTCCCTATTTATGGAGCCAACATCAGCCGATCGTATTATCCCAATTAATATAGAGGACGAAATGCGGGATGCCTACATAGATTATTCTATGTCTGTGATTGTCGCTAGGGCACTCCCAGATGTGCGCGATGGCTTAAAACCTGTCCATAGACGAGTATTGTATGGTATGTATGAGCTTGGCCTCAGTCAGAGTAAAGCTTATAAGAAGTCTGCAAGAATTGTGGGGGAAGTATTGGGTAAGTACCATCCACATGGTGATGTACCCGTCTATGAAACCTTAGCCCGTATGGCCCAAAGTTGGGCACTCCGTTATCCGCTCATAGAAGGACAAGGTAACTTTGGATCCATCGATGGAGATGCGCCTGCCGCTATGCGTTATACCGAAGCCCGTTTGGTACGCATTTCGGAAGAGCTTATTAAAGAAATAAACAAAAATACTGTTGATTTTCAGCTTAACTTTGACGCCTCTTTAGAAGAACCCGTTGTATTACCCGCTAAACTTCCCAATTTGCTTTTAAATGGCGCTTCTGGTATTGCAGTCGGTATGGCCACCAATATGGCACCTCATAATCTATCAGAGACATTAAGTGCTATTGTCGCTTATATTGAGGATCATGATATAACCATTCCTGACTTAATGGAATATATGATTGCCCCTGACTTTCCTACTGGAGGGATAATTTATGGCTACAGTGGGGTGTGTGAAGCTTTTCAAACAGGCAGGGGGCGTATCCTATTGCGTGGGAAAGCTACCGTTGAAGTATCCACTAATGGGAAAGAGCAAATCATTGTAACAGAGATACCGTATCAGGTAAACAAAGCGGTTATGATAGAAAGGACCGCACAGCTGGTTAACGAAAAAAAAATAGAAGGAATTGCCGATATTCGAGATGAATCCGACAAAGAGGGGATGCGTATTGTCTATGACCTTAAACGCGATGCAATAGCTCATGTCGTACTCAATAACCTTTACAAACAAACCCAGCTACAAAGCTCTTTTAGTGTAAACAATGTGGCATTGGTAGAGGGTAGGCCTAAAATTTTAAACCTCAAAGCACTTATTGTTCATTTTGTCGACCATAGACATGAAGTATTGGTACGCAAAACTACCTTTGATCTGGAACATGCAAAGAAAAAAATACATCTATTAGAGGGTTATCTTATCGCTTTGGATCATTTAGATAAGGTTATTGCATTGATTCGTAGTTCAAAAGATGCAGAGATTGCCAAAGCTGCATTGATGGAGGCTTTTCCTTTGAGTGCGCTACAAGTCAAAGCCATTCTAGAGATGCGTTTGCAGCGGCTTACAGGTTTAGAACGAGCTAAGATCATAGAGGAATACCATCAGGTACAGAAACTGATTGACCATTTATTGGCTGTATTGGCTGATAAACCGCTTCGTATGCAGTTGATTAAAGAGGAGTTGATGGAACTGAAAGAGCGTTATGGCGATGCGCGTAGGACTGTAGTGGAATATGAAGCAGATGCCTTTACGATGGAAGATATGATTCCAGATACTGAAATGGTCATTATGATTTCCAACCAAGGTTACATTAAACGCACACCACTGGTTGACTACCGTCTACAAGGTCGAGGGGGTGTAGGCGCTAAGGGCATTACTACTAAAAAAGATGACGTTACCGCCCATCTATTTATCTCTACTGCGCACCAATATTTGCTGATATTTACCGAATATGGTAAAATCTATTGGGTAAAGGTCTATACCATACCAGAAACTAAGAAAGCTACACAAGGCAAAGCCATACAAAACTTAATCAATATAGCGCCTGGAGATCAGGTCCGTAGTATCATTCAAGTTAGGGATTTGAAAGATCAGACTTATGTGGATCAGCATTATGTCGTTATGTCTACTAGACAAGGAATTATTAAAAAAACAGCCCTTCGTGCCTATTCTATCCCACGTGCCAATGGCATTCATGCCATTCTAATTCGAGCAGGCGATTCGCTATTAGATGTACAGCTGACCAATGGTACCCATCACATTGTATTGGCCTTAGCCTCTGGTAGGGCTACACAATTTAATGAACAAGATGTACGTCCTATGGGACGGGTAGCTTCCGGCATAAGGGGCATTACCTTAGCCCATGAACAGGATCGTGTAATTGGCATGGCCTGTTTTCCAACACCAGATTGGGACGTTTTGGTAGTTTCGGAAAATGGGTATGGCAAACGTTCCTCCCTTTTAGATTATCGTATTACCAAAAGAGGCGGTAAGGGAGTAAAAACCATGCAAATTACTGAAAAAACCGGAAAGCTAGTGGCCATTCATGCGGTAAAAAACCAGGATGAATTGATGATTATGAACCAAGCTGGTTTGGCCATTCGGATACAAGTAAGTACCTTACCCCTTATAGGCAGAGCGACACAGGGTGTTCGGTTGATTCGATTGGGACAAGAGGATAAAGTAGTTTCTGTAGCTAGAATAGATATGTTAGACGAGGTAGATGGGCCGGATCATAAAGTGTCATCCGATGTAGCAGAAATGGGTATAGCTCCAGCGTCGAGTGAGCAAGTTATAGAAGAAAATTTAGTCTTACGAGAAGAAATTGAGGGTTTAAATGATCCAATAGAAGATTAACGTTTTTGTATGGCTCAAGTTGCTATCGTTTGGTTGCGGCGTAATTTGCGCCTACAGGATAATAAGCCTTTTGCCGCTGCATTGCGGCATGTGGATAAAGTTTTACCCATTTTTATTTTTGATACAGCTATCCTAAAGCAGTTTCCCAATCCTTATGATAGAAGACTCTCTTTTCTAGCCCATACCCTTTGTTTACTCCATGATGCATTAAAAAAGCTACAAGGGGAGCTTTTTGTCTTTCATGGTACACCTTTAGAAATTATCCCCAAACTGGTTAACCATTTAAAGGTTGAAGCCATTTATGCCGATGAAGATTATGAACCAGCCAATATAGAACGGGATAGAACCATTCAAAAGGTATTGATGCCCCATTGCAAACTACATCTATATTGTGACCATCTGCTTATAAAGCCTGGTATAATTTTAACCCAATGCAACCAGCCTTATAAACTATATACGCCTTATATGAAGGCATTTAGGACCTATATAGCCGATCAGGGAGCGTTGGCACAGAATAGGCTGCTAATAGAATATAACTATGCCTTAGAAGGGAGGTTATTTACCCCTTCAGCACTAGATGGTCAATCTATTGACTTAAATGTAGGGGTGGAAGAAGTTTTAAAACAGATTGGCTATATATATATAAAAGATGGCTTATGGGATCCTAAAAATGGATCTAATTCATTAGATGGTTTTCTTAAAAACCAGATAGACCATTACAAAGCAAATCGAGACTTGTTAGATCTGAATGGGAGCAGTAGATGTGGACCCTATTTGAGATTCGGTCTGATATCTATTCGCTCCTGTTATCGCAAGGCATTTGCATTGGCTTCAAATCTAGGCGTTACGACTTGGATAAGTGAATTAATTTGGCGTGAATTTTATGCAAATATTTTATACCATTTTCCAAATATTATCTATGAATCATTTCAAGAAAAATACCGCAATACCATACCTTGGAATAGCAAACAAGAAGATTATGATCGATTTGTGTGTGGGCAAACCGGTTATCCGATCATAGATGCAGCCATTCAACAGCTATTGTGCGAGGGATGGATGCACAATAGAGCAAGAATGATCGTAGCCAGCTTTTTTAGTAAAAATCTGCTTTTAGATTGGCATAAAGGTGAAAGTTTTTTTGCACAACACCTTATGGATTATGAGCTTGCCTCTAATGTAGGTGGTTGGCAATGGTCCAGCGCTTGTGGGGTAGATGCTCCCCCTTATTTTCGCGTTTTTAATCCTTATCTACAAGGCAAAAAATTTGATCCTGATGGTCAGTATGTCAAAAAGTACTTACCGGGGTTACAAAAAGTACCTAGATCTATCATCCATACCATGGATTTTCATACCCTTCATACAAATTATCCCAAACCGATGGTTAATTACGAATTATCTAGAATACGTGCCATAGAAACTTTTAAAAAAATAGGAGCGTAGTGGCCCGAAAAAAGCTCTGTCGCGTCTGTATTTGATTTTGTATAGTTTTGTTCCCTATCTAGTTCTATATTTAAAGCATCAAGAGCAGTTGCGTAAAAGACAATATAGCTTTATACTTATGGAAGTAAGTTATATTTTGCCTATTTTTATTCTTTTTTAGAAAAAGCTAAATCCGTTTCTGTTATTTTTTTCTACTATTTTTGTCCTTTCGATTCAGTATAAAAAAGAGCCAAATCTTACATACCGCTATTGTTAATACAAAAGATAGCTGTAGCAATTGAAGCTATTTTTTACTTTTTTGTCGCTATAGTACTAGCGTTGGGGTACCACTTTTAAAAATAATTTGATCTATGCGTTGGTTTTTTATGGCAATCGCTTTGGTACTATTAAGTGGATGGTCTGTTGATGCATTGGAGCCGATTGTGATGCCAAAGGCAATGAAGTTTGCCGGTATACATTTAAAATTTACAGATGCTGTCCGTAGTCGTGTACAAGAAAAAGTCAATCAGTTGACAAGACCAAAGAAGATTTTTAGTGAAATATTAGATAGAACCCATCTTTTTTTTCCGCTTATAGAAAAGACTTTAGCGGAAGAAAATGTTCCAGATGATTTTAAGTTTCAGGCTTTACATGAAAGTATGCTGGTAGGAGATGCAGTGAGTTATACGCATGATGTAGGTTTTTGGCAAATACATAAAGTAGCTGCTATAGACTTAAAATTAATGATCGATCATCCTGTAGATGAAAGAATGCATTTGATTCAATCTACCAAGGCAGCAGCCCGTTTTTTAAAGAGTCATTGCCAATATTTTGATAGTTGGTTGGGCGCATTATTGGCCTATAATAGGGGTAGGACAGGGGCGATAAAACTGTTTCCTAAGGAATACCGTGGGGCCAAGGTGGTACGATTGAATGATAAAACAGATGGATATATCATTTCGGTTGTGGCTACTAAGATTGCATTTGGCAAGATAGCTGGGAAAAAAAAACATTCCACATATAAGCTATGTGTCTATGATCAAGGTCATCATGGTCAAAACTTAAAAGATATTGCTGCCCATTTCAAGATAGAAGAAAAGTTGTTATTTAAACACAATCAGTGGCTTAGGACCTCTGTCGTACCAGATCATACACAATGCGCTTTATTGGTACCATTGTTACATACGGATGTGTCCATGCGTCCTATTTTAAAGTTGCCTAAGCCAGTAAACAATGTATTGCCTAAGGATAAAAAAGTAGTCTCGAATAGCCCACCTAAACAGGGCCAATCGCATCGTATAGATTATGCAAAGTACTTACAGTCTGCTAAAATCTTTCCGGAGATACGTCCTTTAAACAATAACTGCTCTAGTAGATTGATTAAAGCCAATGGAAGACGAGCTATTGTAGCCCAAAAAGGAGATACTGTTGCCTATTTAGCCCAGTTGGTAAACATGTCGATAGATAAATTTCTTCTTATAAACGAAATTAAAAAAATAGATCAACTGATTCCAGGGCATATATATTATTATAGTGCAAAAGGCAGTAAAGCGGGTATACATTATCATGTGGTAGCACCTGGGGAAGATACATGGTCTATCGCACAGCGCTATGGTATAAAGCAATCTGCTCTTTTGGAAAAAAATCGTATGCAACAGCCAGAACCCTTAGAAAAGGGACGCATATTATGGTTGCGGTTTATTAGACCTTCTAAGATTCCAGTCGAATATTACAATCTAGATCTATCTTGAAAGGGAAATGGTATATGATAGCAAGCTGCTAAACAACCATTTTTAGAGCCACTTTGTATAATTTTATGCTGATCTTTACAAATAAATTTATAGAATACGATTGATTATGAATGATTTAGAACATGCCAAAAGTCTTAAAGAATTGGTCCATAGGTTTCTTAAAACTTCTCCTTTTCAGAAACAATTGACAGCAGCTATGGTACGTACCGCGTGGCATAAAACCATGCCTAAAGTGGTTTGTAATCGGACAGAAAAGCTCTATGTACATCATAATAAAATATTTTTAAAAATAACTTCTGCGCCTTTACGCCATGAGCTAAAGCTTAATAAGGATAAAATCCTTACTGCACTTCATGGAGAGATGGCTCATACCCTCTTACAGGATGTTATTTTTTTATAAAAAATTAAGGGTAGGTAATAAAGCATAGCTTTGGTAAGCATATATGCTTTACCATCAGGTATCTAATAATTGTATAAAGGATTTTAGTTGGCATTGCGCCCATAATGATTGATATAGGGATTTGTAAGATTAGCATCTATATTTATTAGCTGCAAAAGTTGATCTGTCTAAAACACGTACAAAAATATTTATAAAAGCTAAAAGCGACAAAACTTTTTTAATTTAAAGTAGTAAAGATGTCAAAGATTAGTGCCATTAAGGCGTATGAAATTTTAGATTCCCGTGGCCATCCAACCATAGCAGCTGAAGTACATCTAGTATCAGGGGAAATAGGATATGCCAGTGTGCCTTCTGGCGCTTCTACAGGTTCCCTGGAAGCAGTAGAACTAAGAGATCTTGATTCCAAGCGTTATCATGGAAAAGGAGTGTTACAAGCAGTCGAACATATACAAACCATCATTCGTACAAATTTAGTTGGTAAAAATATTGATGATCAATCTGGTTTGGATAGCTTAATGATAGCCCTTGACGGTTCGTCCAATAAGCAGCATTTGGGTGCTAATGCTATTTTAGCTGTTTCTTTAGCAATTGCTAAAGCAGCTGCTTTACATTTCCGACAACCGTTATATCAATACTTTTCTAGTTTAGCAGGTGGACTATCAAATGTCGCCTACAAGATGCCAGTGCCTATGATGAATATTATAAATGGCGGTTTGCATGCAGATAATCCGCTTGCTATACAAGAGTTTATGATTCTACCTTTAGGATTTAGTTCTTTTAGTGAAGCATTACGTGCATCTGTAGAAATTTTTCATGTTTTAAAGCATTCTTTTAAGCAAAAAGGGTTAAGTACAAATGTGGGTGATGAAGGTGGCTTTGCCCCTAATTTATATAGAACCACAGAGGCGATTGAATCTATTTTAGAAGCCATTATCCAAGCTGGTTATACTCCTGGTGAAGATATTTATTTGGGTTTAGATGTTGCTAGTACTGGATGGTATCATCCAGATGGATTTTATTATATAGAAAATAAGCAGTTCACTAGATCGGAATGGGTAGCTTATTTGGTAGATTTAGTGGATCAATATCCTATTCTAAGTATAGAAGATGGTATGGCTGAAGCAGATTATATCGGTTGGAAGCAACTAACACAACAATTGGGTGAACGGGTGCAGTTGGTAGGGGATGATCTATTTGTGACCCATCCAGAGCTAGTAAAGCAAGGAATAGAGAAAAATTTAGCTAATGCAGTATTGATTAAATACAATCAAATAGGAAGTTTAACAGAGACTTTGCAAACTATTGCGCTGACGATAAAAGCGCACTATGCTGCTATTATTTCCCATCGATCTGGAGAAACAGAGGATACTACGATTGCTGATCTAGTTGTTGGAACAGGGGTTGGGCAGATTAAAACAGGTGCAGTTTGTCGTACAGATCGAGTGGCCAAATACAATCGTTTGTTGCGTATTGAATCTGATTTAAGAGATAAAGTAAGTTATGCAGGGCGTAATGCTTTTGCTCGTTTTTTAAATAAAAAATAAGGAACAATAGACTGGCTGTTTAGTCTCAGTAAGTAGTAGTTTGGATGACTACTAAAGTATTCTATATTTTTTATCTATATTATCAAATAAGGTCTTCTCAACTTCAGTTGGTAGAGCGTTTAAATTTGTATTACTAAGTAAGTGATGCTATATTTCAGCAGATTGTTTGCTACTTATTTGTAGCAAACAGTCTCTCTCTTTGTTGGCTTTATATACTTAAGCCAATTTTTTGCTTAAAATAACAACAAGTATACCGCCTAACTTTAAAAGTAGTATCCTTTTCGAGCAGCTATTGCTCTATAGGTTACAGCTTTGTTGATGCCTATTTGTTTATAGAAGCAGCTTATACTTAATAAGTACAGAAAAGGATCTATTGTTAATGAAGCAACTATAGGATACTATTGTTCCTTGTAATTTTTATAAAAAAACAAAAAAATGAATAAAAATTTAAAACAATTTGATCATATTAAGCGCTCTAACTCCCTATCAAAAAGAATTGCAACGTTTTCATTTTTAGCTGCTTTACAATTTTCGTCTTGCATAAGTGGTAAACGTCAAAGATTTACAGATTTTAATAAACCGTGTTCTATGGACTATTTTGCATTAGATGCATGTAGCGGCGTTGATACATTCAAACAGCTGCAGTGCAAGACACGTGATACGCTTTTCCAGCACGCACCTGATTTAAATGGGCGAAACGCTTTACGCAATGCCATCAGTAAAGGTGACTTGGTTTCCGTTAAATCTTTATTGCATAGTAAAGATATAGATCCCAATGCACTGGGGAATGGTTTAACTTCACTTGTGTGGGCGCTTAAGTGTAAGCATGAAAAAATATTTTATTTTTTATTGGCACATCACGATATAGATATTACCACTGTAGATCGGGAAACAGGTATGGCGCCGCTCCATTTAGCTATTATAAATGGATGGGTCGCTGGGGTAAGGGCGTTGGTGCCCCATTTACTTCAAGGAGATTTATTGGTCAAAGATAACAGGGGAAGAACGCCGTTAGATCTTACGATACTCGATGGACGGAAGGATTTACTTGTGTTGTTGCTGGATATATTTCCTGCAGAAGCTTTACGTGCCAAAGATGAAAATGGCATGACACTATTACATATATGTATGAGACGTCAGTTGATTGATGCTACCGCACGCTTGATCCATAAGCTTCCTAACGAAGATCTATATCAAAAAGATAAAATGGGTATGACGCCGCTCCATTTAGCAGTGAAGTATTTGCCTAAGGATATACTAGTGTTGCTGGTAAATAAACTTCCTGTAGAAGCTTTAGCGAGCGAAGATAATAAAGGAAGAACAGCGCTACACTTAGCTTCCCGTATTAAAAAGAAAAATGGCTTTAAACTATTATTGGATCAAATAGTAGATCGTTCCGGTAGAGATCAGGCAGTTGCAGCGTTGTTTAAAGCGAATAACGAAGGCTATTCTGTATTTCAGTGTAGTTATTTACCTAAACATAGGGATTTTGCAGCCTTATGGCATAACAGTAAGGTCCAAATTCCAACTGTATCTATTCAGGAAAAGCAGATGTTTAAGTATATATTAGAAACGTTACCTGGCTGCCTAACTATTCAACAGCTTGCTACTATCGTCCGCGAAATTGATGAAATTCAAGATAGCTGTGTAATCAGCAAGCAACTTGGTGCTAAACTGCGCGGTATGGTAAGGGACTCTATCAACAAGCAACGATATGGTAGTGAAGCAGATAAGATCAGGAGGCAGGTAGCCCAAGCAAGAAGTCGTAATCTCTAAAAAGTTGCCATAGGTCAAGTCTGTTCTGTAAGCTAAGCAAAAAGTCCGTTTTGTTGGATGGAGTAGGTGCTAATAGGTTGGCTTGCAGAACAGATTTATGCTGCTTTTTTATCAAAACAAAGTCTAAAAAATTTTTATGTTTTCTTTATAACTCAGTTTGAGCTTTTACACATTAAAGCCTCTATTGCTTCGGCTTCTATAGGAATATTTTGTGTTAAATTTTGCACGCCATCTATTGTGATGACTACATTATTTTCTAGCCGTATACCTATCTTTTCTTCCTTAATATAAATACCTGGTTCTATTGTTAAAACCATATTGGGTAAAATGACAGCATGCGTATCGCCTAGGTCATGTGTGCTCAGTCCGAGATGATGTGAGATGCCATGCATGAAATATTTTCTATAAGCTGGTGCCTCTTTAGGCTGGTTTTTAATATCTGCAGCCTTTATAAGGTTCAGTGCAACCAGTTCTTCTTCTACCCACTCACCAATTGCTTTATGATAATCTGCAAAAGATAGCCCTGGCCGCAGTAGCCCCTCTGCAGCTTGTAATATGCGCAGTACAGCATTATATACTTTTCGTTGTCTGGCTGTGAATTTCCCATCAATAGGTATAACGCGTGTTATATCAGCAGAATAATTAGCATATTCTGCCCCTATATCCATCAATAATAATTCGCCTGGTGGGCAAGGCTTATCATTCTTGGTATAGTGTAAAATACAACTATCTGCACCACTCGCAATAATAGGCGCATAAGCAAATCCCCTTGAACCCCTTCGAAGAAACTCATATGAGAGCAATGCTTCTATTTCATACTCTATTAATCCAGGACGGACCATTGGTATAGTAGATAGAAACCCAGCCGCTGTAATATCGCAAGCGGTTTGTATAAAGGAAATTTCTATTTCGTCTTTTATGCCACGTAGTTTTTGCATAATCGGCGCTAGCCGTACATATGAATGCAAGGGGTAGTGCTGCTGGCACCAGCGAATAAAACGTCTGTCTCTAGTGGCTATAGCGGAGTTTGCCCTTGGATGTTCATTTGTATTAAGGTATATTTGATCGGTCAAACCCATTAGGGTATGAAAAATTGGCTTAAATGCACTCAACCAGTGCACCGTCAAAATCCCACTTATACGACTTGCTTCTTCTTTAGTATACTTGCTTCCTTCCCAAACAGCTGCTACCGGATTGCTTTCTTTGATAAATAAAATTTCTTTCCATTCCTTTTTAATGGCATCTGGATACAGCAGTAGAATAGTCTCTTCTTGGTCTATGCCAGAAAGATAAAAAAGATCACTATTTTGCACAAATGGCATCGTTCCATCTGTATTTTTGGCCATCACATCATTGGCATGTAACACTACTAAGCTATTGGGATAAAGAAAGGTTCCCAGTTTTTTTCTATTGTTTATGAATAGATTTGGATCAATATTTCTATAACGCATAGGATCTTACCCAGTTTACATATATGCCGTGCAGCTGTTCAACCATTTAAACCTAAACTACTACACTATAAAAGAAACTTATTTTTTATTACAGTTTTAAAAAAAAAAATGTAATAAAAAGTAATAAACTTGTCACTTTTTGGCGTATTAGTTTAGAAGGATTTTCACTAAATTTTATATAGAAAGTTGTTGTTTAATATTGTTCAATACATTTTTTGCATTATCTAATTTAGTTTTTTGTTCGTCTAATATTTGCGTCGTTTCGAAGCCTGATATTAATGTTTCAAAGCCTGATATTTCTGTTTTGTTTAAGTTTAAGAGTTCTGTACTTGGTTTTAAGTTACTTAATACCAGTCTTAAGCTAGATGTTATATTAGTTTTTAGTTGTCCTGTTAATATCTTTGTTTTTCCTTTTGCTTGCCCATCATTTGTGTCTTGTATTGCTTTATTTATCAGATTTTCTAGATTTGTTTTAAGTACCTCTTCTATTTGATTTATTTTTTCTTGTAGCTGTTTTAGGTCAGGTATGTCTAGGTTTTGTATTTGATTTATTTTTTCTTGTAGCTGTTTTAGGTCAGGTATGTCTAGGTTTTGTATTTGATTTTATTTTTTCTTGTAGCTGTTTTAGGTCAGGTATGTCTAGGTTTTGTATTTGATTTATTTTTTCTTGTAGCTGTTTTAGGTCAGGTATGTCTAGGTTTTGTATTTGATTTATTTTTTCTTGTAGCTGTTTTAGGTCAGGTATGTCTAGGTTTTGTATTTGATTTATTTTTTCTTGTAGCTGTTTTAGGTCAGGTATGTCTAGGTTTTGTATTTGATTTATTTTTCTTGTAGCTGTTTTTAGGTCAGGTATGTCTAGGTTTTGTATTTGATTTATTTTTTCTTGTAGCCTGTTTTAGGTCAGGTATGTCTAGGTTTTGTACTTGATTTATTTTTTCTTGTAGCTGTTTTAGGTCAGGTATGTCTAGGTTTTGTATTTGATTTATTTTTTCTTGTAGCTGTTTTAGGTCAGGTATGTCTAGGTTTTGTACTTGATTTATTTTTTCTTGTAGATCTTTTATATTTAATTCTTTTATATCAGTTAGTTTTGCTTGTATATCTTGTAGATCTAATGCTTTTACCTGATTTATTGCTTTTTGTAAATTTTTTAGATCTACATTTAGATTTAGTGCTTTTATTGCATTTAGTTTTTCTTGTACATTGCCTAGATTTAGTTTTTCTATTTCCTCTATTTTAGCTAGTAGATTTTTTAGATTTAGTTTTTCTAATTTTTGTAGTTCATCTGCTGCTGGAGCTCCTGGTGCTACAGTTCCCTTTGAAGCGTTTACAGTTTTAGCTGTAGCTTGTTTTGATTTTGCCTTACTTAAATCCTTAAGTCTATTTGAACAGGTCGGTTTATCGAAACAGCTAGATGTGGTTAAAGATAGTATAGAGCCGTATAGGAAAGTTTTTATATTGTTTTTCATTGCTTTAATCTATGTTTAGTCGTTGTTTTTGTTGCCTTAACGTATAGTAAATATAAATGAGATCAAATTAATTTCTTTATTCTTAGGATAATTGCAAGCAATATATAAATATATTTTTAATAATTATCCGAATGAGAGCATTGCAATAGATTTTTAGGTTTTAGTCAAAAAGAGTCAGGTTAAACTAGAGTCCGGTTAAACTTTATTAAAAGGTTAACTTGTATTTATTGTTTAAGGCTTTTAATTAATGATTTTAAGCTATTTGTATAGGAATAAAAGTAATCGGTCAGTTAAGTTTATCAGCTGTTTCAGCTAGTCGTCCTAAATGCAAGCATACTTTCTTGGATCAAATAAACAAGCTTAAGACCGTTGTAATAGAAAATTAAATCTATTCAAAATAAGAAAAAAGCTATGTAATTATTTTTTTATGCCTTTTATAGGACACAGAAAGAAAGTGTTTTACCAAAAATATATGCAAAAATGTTTAAAATATTCTTTGCAATTTTCTATTGCAACGCCCTCAAGCTCATTAAAACAAACGCGATAGAACCAAATTTAGTCAATTATATCAAATCCTGTATAAGGTTGTAAGACCTTTGGAACATGGATCCCTTCTGGGGTTTGATTCAATTCTAATAGTGCAGCTAGTACACGTGGAAGAGCCAGTCCACTTCCATTTAAAGTATGTAAAAGACAAATTTTTTTTGTTTTATTCTTATATCTTAACGACAACCTATTGGATTGGAAGCTTTCAAAATTGCTGATTGAGCTCACTTCTAGCCATTTATCTTGACCTATAGCATGTACCTCTATGTCATAGGTCATAGCAGCACAAAACCCTAAATCCCCATTACAAAGCTTTAGAACACGGTAAGGTAGCCCCAGTTGTTCCACCAATCCTTGTACATAGGTTAACATTTCTTCTAAGTTTGTATAAGAACAGTCCGGATGAGCAATCTGAACCAATTCTACCTTATCAAATTGATGCAGCCTATTTAGCCCGCGTACGTCAGCTCCCCAAGACCCTGCTTCTCTTCTAAAGCAAGGTGTATATCCTACATGTTTAACTGGTAGAGCAGCTTCTGCTATAATGGCATCACGATAGATGTTGGTGATGGAGACTTCTGCAGTAGGTATTAGATAGAATGGCGTTGATGCAATTTGATACATTTGACCTTCTTTGTCAGGCAGCTGACCCGTTGCATAGGCAGATGCTTCATTTACCAAAATAGGAGGTTGAATTTCGGTATAGCCTGCTTTTAATGCTTGATCCAAAAAAAAGTTTATTAAAGCACGTTGTAACTTAGCACCTTTTCCTTTATACACTGGAAAACCAGCACCGGTAATTTTATTGCCTAACGCAAAGTCTACTAAGTCATATTTTTTAACTAAATCCCAGTGGGCCGAACACCCTTTTACAGCCATTTGTCGTGTTTGATAGATGATAATATTATGACCAGCATGGCTCCCCACTGGTACGCTTTCATGAGGCAAGTTTGGAAGCGCATAAAGCTGCGACAACAGATCTGATGCATGTACTTTAAATTTTTCTGCCAACTGCTTAATCTTTTTTTTTAATTGGTTGCTTTCCTCCTTTTTAGCTTCTAAAGTAGCTGCTGGATCCTTTTTGCGCAACATGTCTCCTATTTCCTGATTTAGCTTATTCAGTGTAGCGGATAAGTTGTCTAATTGAAATTGTATAGCCCGTTTTTCTATGTCCAGGTTGTATATGGCCTGAATAAGCCCTTCTGCATTAGATAAACCTCGCTTATGCAAGCCATCTATTACTGCTTTTTTGTCTGTTTTTATACGATGTAATTCAATCATGCTATTTGTAGTGACGCCCTATAATCTAAGTTTTTTTAAGCTAAAATCACAGTAAATTTAAAGGTTTAGTCTGTCTTTTTTCCAAAAGAAATACTTTGTTTGATTTTTTTAAATTATAGTTGTATTATTGCTCATATTGCTTTGTCGCAGGGTTGCATTCAGAGTCCTAGGTTAATATTCATTCCTTTGGCTTGGTTTTTTAGTATAAGTTTCCGCATTATATCTATTATTATATATTCTATACAGGTACAAAAATGTCTTTATTTTTGACCATTCTTACTAGACTTAAAAAGCAAAATCAGACCAAATAAGCAGGTAATATCTTATTTTAATTATAGACACTACTTCTGTTTATTAATTAAAAATAGCTAATTTTCACGTGTTTAAAGCCATAAATTATTAAAATGATTTTACTTAGTGCTATTGAAGCATTTTATGTAAACATATTTTTATGAATGAATAATCAACGGGCAAATGATATTTGCTGCATTCATGTTCACACACTTGGCTTACATGGCTACTACAGTAATATAAGCTACTACTATTTTAAACACATTTGTTAAAATAGTTAAGATGATGCCTATTATTTTAATAGGATTTATTTAATTTACACCTAACTCAATCATGTACAATATCGGAGAACTCAATCAAAAACTTATTTCTGAGTTACGCGAATTAGCAGAAAAATTTAAAATTAAAAGCTATAAAACGCTTTCGAAGGAAGAACTTATTTATAAAATATTGGACCAGCAAGCACTACTACCTGTAAGGGAAATTACTCAAAAAAAGAACACGTCAATGGCTACTGCATCCCTGCAACCAAAAGAGGTATCCCCACCTTTGTCGTCCAAGAAAAGTTATACAAAATCTAAGGCAGTAGAAATACAAATTGATACTAATGTAGAAGATAAAAATACTGAAATGACTGCTACTGAGCCAGCCAAATCAGTAGCTATCGAATATGCTGCTGTTTCTACTATAAAAGAACCAAAGGAGGCTATCTTTTCATCTGAAAAAGGTAAAAAAGAGACAGTTGTGCAGCACAATTTAGATACTACGATTGAAGGAGAAGGTGTATTAGAGATTATGCAAGATGGCTATGGGTTTTTGCGTTCATCTGACTATCATTATTTAGCTAGTCCAGATGACGTCTATGTATCTCCCTCTCAAATCAAGTTGTTTAACCTAAAAACAGGTGATACCATTCGTGGAAAAATACGTCCACCGAAAGAAGGAGAAAAATATTTTGCACTTTTAAAGGTAATATATATGAATGGAGTGACCACGGAAGAGGGACGCAATCGTATTCCCTTTGAACACCTTACTCCACTTTTCCCACATAATAAGTTACATATTTCCAACGGGGGTAGCCAATATTCAACCCGCATTATGGATTTATTCTCACCTATTGGTAAGGGGCAACGTGGTATGATTGTAGCCCAGCCTAAAACAGGTAAGACAGTACTATTAAAAGAGATCGCCAATGCAATTGCATCCAATCATCCAGAAGTTTATTTAATTGTTCTTTTAATTGGGGAACGTCCTGAAGAAGTCACAGATATGGCAAGAAATGTGCAAGCAGAAGTGGTCGCTTCGACTTTTGATGAACAAGCTGAACGGCATGTAAAAGTTTCTAATATTGTTTTAGAAAAGGCAAAGAGGATGGTAGAATGTGGTCGTGATGTAGTTATTCTCTTGGATTCTATTACCCGATTGGCTCGGGCACATAATACCGTTAGTCCCTCTTCTGGTAAAGTACTTTCTGGTGGTATTGATGCCAATGCACTGCATAAACCGCAGCGATTTTTTGGTGCAGCTCGTAATGTAGAGCATGGCGGCTCGTTGACCATTTTGGCTACAGCACTTATTGATACAGGATCTAAAATGGATGAAGTAATTTTTGAAGAGTTCAAGGGTACGGGTAATATGGAATTACAACTAGATCGAAAGTTAGCCAATAAACGTATCTATCCAGCTATTGATGTACCTGCTTCTGGAACAAGACATGAAGAGTTGTTAATAGGTAAAGAGGAATTGGCACGAATTTGGATATTGCGCAACATTATGGCAGATATGAGTTCTACAGAAGCTATGGATTTCTTACTTAAGAAGATGAGGGGTACACGTAATAATGAAGAGTTTTTGGTTTCTATGAGTAATTAGTTAGATGTAATATGCCAGACAACAAGCTGTAAAAAACTATTAAAATCAAAGATAAGCGTTAGGTTGGTATCATCAGTAGTATACTATTTTGTTACTTTTACTACTTATTTTTTATTTAGGTTTTTACCTAATTTTATTGCTACTGTTTCAAAAAATAGCATGAAAAAGATAAAGACCATTAAAATAATTTGGTATGAAAACACCTTATTTTTTTACCTGATTACTACCTTATTGGTTATCGGTGTTTTTCCACTTTTTGTATGGGATAAAGTTGCTTTTTTTAGTTTGCTTAAACAGTGGCATCATCCTATAGTAGATTGTATAGCGCCTTATTTTACTTGGTTGGGTGATGGAATTACCTATCTATCTTTGCTATGTATAGTAACCTTATTACATACAACTTGTAGAAAGACTATCGTTATAGGGGGAAGTTTTGTCATGATGACTATGGTGGTACAATTATTAAAACGTGTTTTTTTTAGAGATCAATTAAGGCCTATCGCTTTGCTTCCTCTAGATGCATCACTACACTTAGTAGATGGGGTATCGCTACCAACAGATTTTAGTTTTCCTTCAGGTCATGCTGCTACTATCTTTGCCTTGATATCTGTACTACAGCTATTGTCTAGCAGCAAAAAAAAAATTTATAGTCTAATTTTGTTAGGAATAGCCCTAATGGTTGTCTATTCAAGAATTTATCTTTGTCAACATTTTTATATAGATGTTTATGTAGGTGCTTGGATTGGTACGATTGCTGCTGTAATAGCATATATCTGTGTTATGGATTATAATGGGCCAAGTTGGTTGGACCGTTCTATCTATTTTTTGTTGTACCCCCATGGGAAAAGCTTTCCAATTAAAAAATAGTATCGTTTTTTATTTTCTAGTTGGCTTTGGATGCATTTTTGCACTCGGCATAAGGGAGGTCCATCTATTTGATTTAGATGAACTTTATTTTGCCGAGATTACCAGGGAAATGATACGTACGGGGCATTATGGTCAAGTAACTTTTAATTTTGAGCCACTTTATGAAAAACCACCTTTTTTCTTTTGGTTACAAGCAGTTTCTATGCATTTATGGGGCATTAATGAGCTAGGAGCCCGTTTCCCTAATTTGGTCTGTGGACTATTAACCCTTGCAACTGTATACTACATAGGTAAGCAATACAAAGATCAATGGTTTGGCTTTTTATGGATGTGCTTGTACGCAACTGCTTTTTTGCCTCATTTTTATTTTAAATCAGCTATTATAGATCCTTTTTTTAATTACTTTTTGCTATTGGCTATCTATTTTTTATCTCATAGGATCATGCCATCTAATCCATGGTTGTATGGTGGTTCGGGTTTATCTATAGGTTTCGGACTATTGACCAAAGGACCTATCGCGCTGATCATACCATTGGCCACGCTAGGATTATCTTACACTTGGTTTAAGAGAAGTATGGTTCCCTTCAAATCATTGGTTGTAGCACTATTAATTGCTACAATGGTTCTATCCTGTTGGCTTATTCCAGAGATTTGCTCTAATGGATGCACTTTTATTAAAAAATTTTGGGATTACCATCTATTGCTTTATCATCAACCGGTTCATACCCATGACCAACCTTGGTACTATCATTATCTAGTACTTTTTTTTGGATGTTTTCCAAGTGCTCTATTTGCGATATTTATTTTAAAACAAAAACGATTGATTCAAGACAGTTATTTTGCAGCCAATATGCAAGCTTTATTAGCCGTTGTGTTGCTTATTTTTACTTTAGTTGGTACAAAAATTGTCCATTATAGTGCTATGGCCTATTTTCCCATAACATTTTTTGCAACTTGTTTTTTGCATCAACAGATCTACAATAGACAATATATCCGTTCAGATATGGCTTTTTTATTTCTAGTCATCGGAGTAATCATAGGGAGCGCTTTAGCGCTTATACCATGTATAATGTTACATAAAACCTTATGGATCACTTTTGTGCAAAATCAAACTATAAAAGACGCACTACACGTATCGGTTATATGGAACTACTGGGATAGCATGCCAGGTATTGTCTATACCATAGGTATAGGGACTGCCTACTATTTTCTTTTGCAATCCCGTTATATTCCCTTTATAAGTAACATTGCGTTAATAAATATTTGTATATTGGCATTATTTTTGATCCGTATAGCACCTAAAGTAGAAGCTTATACGCAAAAACCAATGGTTGATTTTTGTAAAGCCTGTAAAGGAAAAAGTTTATATCTTGCTACCATTGGTTTTAAATCAGCAGCCCCTCTTTTCTATGCTGACTTACCCAAAAGCTTGCGGATAGCCGATACAAATTGGCTATTAGAGGGTCCTATTGATAAGCCTTGTTTTTTTATTTTATATAAAAAAGATAGTGCCATTTTAAAAAATTATCTAGATATTACTTATATAAAAAGTTCTGGATGTTTCGCATTTTATAAGCGATTGCCTAAAGCATAGATTTATGCTTAATGCTTTTCTCGCGTCTAAAAAAACATTAAATTAGCGTAGTATGTTTGTAGGTTGTGTCGCGTTTGTTTTAAAAAAGCATTACATTGATACCGTTGCAATAAATTTTTTAGGTTTTAGTCAAAAAGAGTCCGGTTAAACTTTATTAAAAGGTTAACTTGTATTTATTGTTTAATTTTTTTAACTAATGATTTTAAAGTATTTGTATGGGAATCAAAGTAAGCGGTCAGTTAAGTTTATCAGCTATTTCAGCTAGCCGGCGCAAATGTAGCCATACTTTCTTTGAACAAATAAATAACCTGATTAACTGGTCATTAGTAGAAAAAGCCCTTCGTATTTATTATCCTAAAAGGTTTACGTTTATCAGGTAAACCTGACTAATATCATTTTAAAGAGTTTTTAGGGCAATGCTATATCTAAAATAAAAAAAATAAACTTAAATATCAATAAATAATAAAATATAGCTATCTATTGCAACAGTCTCAAACTAATGCTTCGAAAGAGATCCATCATTGAAACCATTATCGATCAGCTTAAAAATATTAGTCAGATAGAACATTCCAGTGACATAGTATTCCCTATTTGCTTGGGAACCCTGTTTTTTTTACCTTTGTGAGGGAAATCTTTGGTGTTTTTTTATTCCTGCGGATGTGGCGGAATTGGTAGACGCGCTAGACTTAGGATCTAGTACTGAAAAGTGTGGGGGTTCGAGTCCCTCCATCCGTACTATTGCGCTGTATGTTTTAATATATAACAAAAATCTGTTTTTATCTTATCTTTTAAATCTGTTTTACCTTGGATATTCAGTTTAATAAGATTAATCCCAACGATGGGGTTATCTCGATTACGTTACATGAATTTGACTATAAGTCAGCTGTTGCAAAGCAGCTCAAGCATTATGCCCAAAATGTTCGTTTAAAGGGGTTTAGATTGGGATCTGTTCCTGAAGATCTTATTAAAAAGATGCATGGTTCTTCTATTCTTGCTGAAGAACTACATAAAATAGCTGTGGCCTCTTTAAAAAATTATATTTTACAAGAGCATATTCCTATTTTTATGGATCCAATTTTGGTTACCCCCTTACAAGAGATAGATCTTAAAAATCAAGATACTTTTACCTTCTCTTATGAAGTTGGCTTAATTGAAGAACGGCCTATTGCATTTGAACCAAATATTTCCATTACTGAATTTGAAATAGATCATGTTGAATCTAAGTTAGTAGATGAATTTTTGCAAGGGCTGCAAATTGTGCATGGTCAAGTTTCACATCTTGAAGAAAGTGCAATGGATACTATGTTGTATGGTACATTGGTAGATAGTACTGGTGCAGTTGGTCTAGACATTCGTATTTCTATCATGCACATTCCTGAACATTTAAGGCAAGAATTGATAGGCCGTCGTGTTGGTCAAAAAGTAATGCTCACAGAAGAGAGTTTCAAAGACCATTTTCCTGCCCTTTTAGGGGTCAGTTTTAGTGCCTTTGTTGCTTTTAAAAAGTATGAATCTGCTTGGCCTGCTACTTTTACCATTGATAAAATTGTTCGAGTCGTACCGATGGCTATTGAACCTACCCTTTTCGATCTTGTGTTAGGAAAAGGAGTAGCCCATTCCGAAAGTGAATTCCGAGAGGCTATTGCCAAAATTATTTTATTTGACAAGCGTGCAGAAGCACGTCATGCATTTTATCAAGATTTACAAGAAGCCCTTTTTAAACATAATACAGTTGATCTACCAGAAGCCTTTCTTAAACGATGGCTTATGGTAAATAATCCAGAGGCAACATTAGAGGCAGTAGAAGACTACTATGATGCACATAAAGAAAGTTTAAAATGGGAGATTCTATTGAGTAATATAGTCCGTCAAAATAACTTAGCAGTTACTACTTCAGATGTAGTCGATGAAACCAAGCGTGCCTATATTGATTATGCTGGTCATAATGGTTTGCAGCTAGAAGAAAATGATGCCGCTATTCATACAGGTGCACTTTCTTTTCTACAGGGTAGTGAAGGAAATAAGTATTATTCCAAATTGCATAATCAGTTAAGTAGGGATAGGGCAATAAATTTTATAAAAGAACAAATAAGTTTAGTAACTGAAACAGTTTCAGCTGGAACCTTTGATGCAAGAAGGTAGTTGGTTATCCTAAAATTTACTACCCTATTGCAACGGTCTCCTATTGTAGGTATTTTATAACGAAGCGCACGTATGAAGAGGTCTTTTTTATCTAAAAAACAGGGAGCGCTTAGTTCCGCTCTAGCTGCTATTCGGGATTGGATCAGTTCTATGTTTTTTGCTGCTATGGCAGCTGCCTTTATCCGGTGGATGGTTATTGGCCTTTATGTTATACCTTCCGCTTCTATGGAGCCCACACTTTTAACGGGCGATTTTGTTTTGGTTAGTAAGCTCCACTATGGAGCCCGTACACCTGCTACTCCTTTGCAGATCCCTATTACCCATCAAACCATTCCGTTTACAAAAATTCCTTCGTATCTTGACTGGCTTCAATTGCCACAATATCGATTGCCTGGATTGAGTAAAATAAAACGCAATGATATTATTGTTTTTAATACGCCAATAGGCCATGCTCCGCCAGATTTAACAGACTATTGGATCAAGCGTTGCATCGGACTTCCTGGTGATTTGTTGCACATAAGACACAAGGAACTTTATGTAAATGCTGCATTAGCGGATTCAGCAGATAGAGCGCAGTATCGTTATTTTATGAAAACCAAGCGCCACTTAACAGCTGCTTTTTTTGAAAAAAATGGTATTAAAAACCCTGTACCATCTACTCTGCCCGGTTGTGAAGGCTATATCATTTATACGACCCCAGCAAAAGTACATCAGCTGAATACCATGCTACCTGCCTATATACAGTCAGTAGTTCCAGATGAAGTGGACAACCTTTCCTCTAGTGCTTATCCTTGTCATCCTACTTTGGGGTGGACCAAAGATAATTTTGGTCCCCTTCAGGTGCCTAAAAAGGGAATGATTATTCCAATCAATCCACAAAATATTCTATTGTATCGTGCTATCATCGAAAAATTTGAAGGGAAAAAAAACATTCGATTTACCCAAACTGAATGTTGGATAGATGGCCAGCAAGTAGCCTCTTATACTTTCTGTAAAAATTATTATTTTGCGATGGGAGACAATCGAGATCAATCTTATGACTCTAGATTCATTGGTTTTATTCCAGAAGACTATATTCTGGGTAAAGCGGTTATGGTCTTGTTGTCTTCAAATAGAAGCCACTCTTTTTTTAGTGGCATCCGTTGGAATAGGTTATTCCACTTTGTAAATTAGTAGTCCTAGGAAAACAAGCTGGCTTGTCGCTTTGGTAATTAAATACCAAAGAGGAAAGTCCGGGCAATACAGAGCACCCTACTTCCTAACAGGAAGGCATATGGAAGCAAAGCTATGTGACAGAAAGTGCCACAGAAAATAGACCGCTAGCGTTAATAGAGCGAGTAAGGGTGAAAAGGTGAGGTAAGGGCTCACCGCTCTATTGGTGACAGTAGAGGCAGGGTAAACCTTAGGGATTGCAAGGCCAAATAAACATGTCCACGCTATAGCGTAACGGGCTGCTCGTTCGTTTCTAAGGCATGCGGGTAGGCTGCTAGAAGCCATAAGTGATTATGGCTCCAGATAAATGACAAGCGGTGTCCCCTAGGGCATTACAGAACCCGGCTTATAGGCTTGTTTTTCTTTATCCATGCGCACAACTTAAGTAAGTGTATGTCCTATTTACTAGCCATATATTACATATTTTTCTAATCTATTACCTATGCCCCCTTTACCGACGAGAGCATCCAATTTTTCCGGTTGGTATAATGAATTAGTCGTCCGTGCAGGACTGGCAGAAAATGCTTCTGTACGAGGCTGTATGATTATTAAGCCCTACGGTTATGCCATTTGGGAAATATTACAAAGTGTTTTTGATGCCGCTTTTAAAGCAACGGGCCATGTCAATGGCTACTTTCCTTTACTTATTCCAAAGTCTTATTTGAGCAAAGAAGCGGCACATATAGAAGGTTTTGCCAAAGAATGTGCCGTTGTAACCCATTATCGTTTAAAAGTGGCTGAAGACGGTTGTAGTGTAGAGGTTGATCCTACTGCTAAGTTAGAAGAAGAACTTATTGTGCGTCCTACGTCAGAAACGATTATATGGGGTACCTATAAAAATTGGATTCAATCCTATAGAGATCTTCCTATTTTACTCAATCAGTGGTCTAATGTAGTCCGTTGGGAAATGCGCACCAGACTCTTTTTACGTACTACAGAGTTTTTATGGCAAGAAGGTCATACCGCGCATGCTACGCAAGAAGAAGCCCAAGCAGAAGCTTTGCAAATGTTGCATTTGTATGAACGCATTATTAGAGACTATATGGCAATACCTTTGATAAAAGGTATTAAAACCGTATATGAGCGTTTTGCTGGTGCAGAAACCACCTATACCATTGAGGCCCTGCTTCAGGATGGCAAAGCCTTACAAGCCGGTACGGCCCATTACCTAGGACAACGATTTGCCAAAGCTTTTGACGTAACTTTTACCAATCAAGCGGGTCTACGCGACTATGTGTGGGGTACTTCTTGGGGTATAACAACCCGTTTGATGGGCGCACTGATTATGATCCATTCGGATGATGATGGCTTGGTATTGCCACCTAAAATTGCTCCCATACAGGTCGTAATGATACCTATTTACAAAACAAAAGTCCAACGTGCTGCAATAGTGGCCCAATTGGCTAGTTTGCAAGCTACATTGATTGCCCAAAGTATTCGGGTAAAGTTAGATGATAGTGACCTCCGCAAGCCAGGTTATAAATTTGCTGCATATGAAGAAAAGGGTGTGCCCATTCGTATGGCAATAGGGCCTAATGATTTGCAAAATAAAACAGTTGAATTGGCCCGTAGGGATACAAAAGAAAAAATAACCATTCCTATCGACCATTGTTTCCAACAAGTTACCGATTGGTTGGAAACGATTCAGACCCATATCTACCAACGGGCGCTTAGGCTACACCAACAGCATACCTTATTAGTGGATGATTATGCAACCTTTAAAAAGCTTATGGCTTCCAAAGGAGGCTTTTTGTTGGCACATTGGGATGGCACTACTGAAACAGAAGAAAAAATTAAAGCTGAAACAAAAGCTACCATTCGTTGTATACCATTGGATGCGGAAGAAGAGCTGGGTTGTTGTATCTATTCTGGAAAACCTTCTAAGAGACGGGTGGTTTTTGCGCAGGCTTATTAAGCCTATCCATGTTGCCCTTTCAAACGATTTCCTGGATTGTCTTTATGGCAAACCGAGTCAGAAAACGCAACAGTGCTGATTTTTTTACTACTATAGCTAAAATCGTTACCTTAAGCATTGCCATAGGTACAGCAGCTATATTGATCGCTTCAATGGTACTCCTTGGATTTCAAAAAGCAATTACCCAAAAAATAACTACTTTTGCAGGAGACTTTGAAATTACCCAATGTAGTGGTCTGGTAGCGCCTTATACATCTGTCCAAGTTGCGCAAGTGAGCCGCTTAATGGCTAATTTACCGAGTGCCATTGAAAAAGTAACCGCATTTACCCAAACGCTTATGCTGATCCATACAAAGGAAGGGGTAGAGGGTATATGCTGCAAGGGAGTCGATCCTATGGTAGCTCATACGGCATTGGAAGGCTATCTCATCGCAGGTAGGCTGCCCGATTTAACCAAAGCTACCTATCAAAATGAATGCTGTATTAGCCATCATCTTGCGCAAAGACTATCCATTGCGTTAGGCGATTCCGTACTGGTCCATACGCTGCATGCTACAGTACGTTACCGAAAATTAAAAATTGTGGGCATCTATTGCACCTATTTAAGTGACATAGATGAAAATCTAGCTTTTTGTGATATGCGTCTTATTCAGCGGTTAAATAACTGCTCTCCAGAAACTGTAAACGGATATACTATTTTTTTAAAAGACCATGTAAAGCCAACCAAAGCATTACGGGATACGATTTTAGGGCTTATAGATTACGATTTACGTCTTATATCTACCCAACGTAAGTACGTTAATTTTTATGATTGGCTGGCTATTATTCAAAAGAATACCACTATTTTTATGCTCTTTGTATTATTGGTAGCAGGCTGCACTATGCTGGCGACCCTTATGGTTCAACTTATCGAGCGTAGTTATATGGTAGGCATATTAAAAGTTTTGGGGGGGGGTGATGGGCAGATATATGCCATCTTGCTCTATAATAGCCTACGTACCCTATGTATAGGCATGCTATATGGAAACCTTTTAGGTTTAGGGTTGTGTTTTTTACAAGCACACTATAAATGTATTACACTTGAACCTGCCCTCTACTATATGTCTTACGTGCCCATTTATAGCCATTGGAAAGCTATTGTATTTCCTAATCTATTTATATGGGTGACTCTTTCTGTTGCGTTATATTTTTCAATTAAATGGTTAAGACAAAAAAATATTATAGAAACACTACAGGAAGGGTAAAGCCATTTACCTACTTTTTGCTAGATCGAAGATTTTTTCGCCTTCCTATAAAAGAATATACTTTAATAGCTTTAATTAAAAAGTAGATATGATGTTTGGTATTACGCCCAATTTTTTGCTATATTTTCAAACTTTTTATCAGCAGTAAGCGTGTGATTTGTATAAATCAAATACTGTTTTTCGTTACATCGTATAAAGATTTGAAATCTATGGTAGATATCAAGCAGAGGGTGATCCGTCTACCGGATTATAACGGCAAATCATTGGCGCTAAAAAAAGATTGTTACATTTGATTACTTGGCCAATCGTGGTATGGTATCCAAAGTTTGAGTTAAAAGAACAGCCTATGCAAAAACAATTAACCATTTTAGGTATTGAATCTTCTTGTGATGAAACAGCTGCTTCTGTAAGCCATGATGGAAAAATAGTCAGTAATGTGGTCATGAGTCAATTGATCCATCAAAAATATGGTGGTGTTGTTCCAGAACTTGCTGCGCGCGCACATGAAACCAATATTATTCCTGTTGTAAATGCTGCACTTGAACAAGCCAACTTTGAAAAATCTGCATTAGATGCCATTGGATTTACACAAGGTCCAGGATTACTAGGCCCTCTTTTGGTTGGAAGTTGTTTTGCCAAAGCATTGGCTTTTTCTCTTGGCATTCCTTTAATAGCTGTCCACCATATTCAAGCCCATGTATTGGCTAATTTTATCGATGATCCTAAGCCTACTTTCCCTTTTTTGTGTTTGGTTGTTAGTGGAGGGCATACCCAGATTATATTGGTAAAAGATTATTGTGCTATGGAGATCTTAGGCACAACCCAAGATGATGCTGTAGGAGAAGCCTTTGATAAAATAGCCCATTTAATGGGATTACCTTACCCAGGTGGCGCTTTAATAGATCACTATGCCCAAGAAGGTGACCCGAACGCTTTTGCCTTTCCATCTACGCATATGCCCAATTTTGATTTTTCATTTAGCGGTATAAAAACAGCTTTTGCACTTTTTATTCGAAGCAAAACCTCTGAATTTGTATTAACCAATCGGGCTGATATCTGTGCCAGTATTCAAGCGGTATTGGTGCGTATGTTATTGGTTAAATTGACCCAAGTTGTTCAAAAAAGCGGTATTTCCACCATTGCATTGGCAGGAGGTGTCGCTGCGAATAGCCATTTGCGTCAGCAGCTCAAGCAGTTGGCTATACAACATCATTGGACAGTTTTTATACCCGCTATGCCCTATTGTACAGATAATGCAGCCATGGTAGCTATTACAGCCTGCTATAAGCATCAGTTTAAAGACTTTGCCAGTTTAAAGACAAAATCTTTACCAAGATATCCAATATAATATTACTAGAAGGAAGAATATTATGGGTATAATATTTAAGAATCAATGGGGAAGGGGCTTCTATAGCTTTTATCAAAAAAAACAAAAAACAAAAAAATGATACTGCAAAAGAGTTTTTAGCAACAATTTCCCTTTCACACGCTATTAAGAAGCCCCCAGGATCAGAATAGTCCCTAAGCAGGAACTACGTCAAAAGTTAATGTGTAAGAAAATGTTTCGTGCAAAGTTAAAACGGCTTGATAATTTCCTATTTGTTTAATAGGGTGTTCAATATTTATCTTAGTATGATCTACAGCAATACTTTTTGCTTTAAGTGCCTTAGCAATTTGCAAAGGGGTAATAGAGCCAAATATTTTACCACCTTCGCCTACCTTTGCAGCTATTACTACCTTAACCGATGTGAGCAGTGGTAAAAGTGCCTCCGCATCAGCTTTTAGCTTTAGCCCTTTCTGTGCTGCTTGCTTTGCATTTTCAAATGCAATTTTTTTATTTGTAGCATTTGCTACAACAGCAACCCCTTCAGGAATAAGATAGTTTCTAGCATAACCAGCTTTAACCGAAACAATATCGCCTTTGTTTCCTAATGTTTTATATGCACTTTTTAATATTACTTCCATTTTTGGTTTACTTTAAATTGTCCGCTACATAAGGAAGCAAAGCAAGTTGCCTGGCACGCTTTACTGCACGTGCTACTTTTTTTTGATATTTTAAACTATTCCCACTAATGCGTCTAGGTAATATTTTTCCTTGCTCATTGAGAAATTTCATCAAAAACTCAACGCATTTATAATCTACATACTTAATACCGTACCGCTTGAAGCGACAAAATTTCTTAGTAATTGTTTTTTTTTGTATTGATTCGTTTACTAGAGTCATAGGGCTATAGTTCTTTCTTAGATTCTCTTTTTTCATTTGATCTTCTTTCCATGTTATGCGCTAATGCATGCTTGTCTAAAGCAAATGTTAAAAAACGCAATACGGTCTCATCTCGTGCATAAGTAACTTCTAACTCCTTAATCAAGCCAGGTTCACTTATAAATTCTATCAAATGATATACCCCATTTTTTTTATGCTTGATCTGGTAAGCCAATGGTTTTAAACCTATCTCTTCTTCATGTGCTATCGTTGCATTACGCTTCATTAAAAAAGATCTATATTTAGCTATAGATGCTTTTATTTCATCGCTAGAAAGTACTGGTGATAGTATAAATACTGTTTCGTAATGTCTCATGTTATATTAAATAATTCCCAACCCTGAAATAGTGGAAAACACAAACAAATTTCTAAAAAGAAATTGATAAAATCAAGTTTATTTTTAGAATAAATTGTATTTTGTAGCCTACGCTATGCATGTTAAAGTTGTTACAAGCTTATCTTTTTCACTTAAGACTTGCAAGTATGAATATACGAATAGAATCATCCTGGAAAAATGAACTTGCTACAGAGTTTCAAAAACCCTATTTTAAAAAGTTAACCGATTACGTCAGGGAGGCTTACCAAAATGGTATCATCTATCCAGCAGCTAAAAACCTATTTAGGGCTTTTGCGCTCTCACCTTTTACCCATACCAAGGTCGTGCTTTTAGGACAAGATCCTTATCATGGTCCAGGGCAAGCAGATGGGTTGTCTTTTTCCGTTCCTTCAGCCATTTCTTTTCCTCCCTCATTACAGAATATTTTTGTAGAACTGCAAGCAGATATGGGCACGCCAAAGCGAACATCTGGCTCGTTGGATGATTGGGCCAAACAAGGCGTATTATTATTGAATGCAATTTTAACCGTGGAAGCACATAAGGCAGGCTCTCATCAAAAAAAAGGCTGGGAGCTTTTTACCGATGCAGTGATAAAAGCTATTTCGGATCGCAAGCAACATGTAGTTTTCATACTATGGGGAAGTTATGCCCAACAAAAGGGACACTTTATTGATGGGCAGCAACATCTAGTACTAAGATCGGCACACCCTTCTCCATTATCTGCCCATAGAGGATTTTTCCAAAATAGACATTTTAGTAAGACAAATGCCTATCTATTGGCCACAGGCCAAACGCCTATTGTTTGGTAATACACTGGCCTTCATAGATACTTTTTTATTTTAATGTTGCTTTGATGTTATTTTCAAGAGATGCATATAATTCGGCATATTGCGGGTCTTTATCCAATAGTTTATCTATGACCGCTATAGCATGTATCACCGTTGTATGATCCCTTCCACCAAAGTAGGCGCCTATAGTTTTTAAAGAGTGTGTCGTATATTTTTTGATAAGATGCATGGCAGTTTGTCGAGCCATTACAAGCTCTTTTTTACGAGATTTACCCTTGAGTGCATCCAAAGAAATGGCATAGTGGGTTACTATTTTCTGTTGTATGGCTTCAATAGTCGTTTCGGCAGTGCGCTGTTGTGCTACAATATCCTTTAAAATCTGTTGTGCTAAGGCTAAGTTGATATCGCGTTTGGTCAATGAAGCATGTGCAATAAGTGAAATAAGTACGCCTTCTAATTCTCGTACATTGGTATCCACATGCTTGGCAATGTAATTGATTAAATCTGAAGAAAGCGTAATGCCATCGGCTGCCACCTTACTATGTATAATGGCCACGCGGGTTTCAAAATCAGGACACTGTAAATCTGCCGTTAAGCCCCATTTGAATCGGGAAAGCAGTCGTTCTTGTAATCCCTTTAAATCACGCGGTGCGCAGTCACTTGTAATGATAATTTGTTTTTTTAGTTGATGTAGATGATTAAAAATATGAAAAAAGATTTCTTGTGTTTTTTCTTTACCAGCTAAAAACTGTATATCATCTAAAATAAGTAAATCTACTGTTAGATATTGTCCTGTAAAAGCTTGAACGTAGTTGTTACGCAACGCTTCTATAAACTGCGTAGTAAATTTTTCCGAGGAAACATAGGCTACTTTTTTATCTGGAAAAAATGTTTTAACTTCATTTCCAATTGCTTGAGAAATATGCGTTTTCCCTAATCCTATACCTCCGTAAAGCGTCAGTGGATTAAAAGCCGTTTCTCCTGGTTGCTTTGCGACTGCTTGTGCAGCAGATTTAGCTAGCTGATTACAACTTCCTTCTATGAGGTTATTAAAAATATAATTGGGATTTAATCGAAAAATTTCATTTTCTGAAATAGTAGGTAGTTGTGGAATGGCACCTTTTGGTGTGGGTCCTGGATAGGTAGGCAAGTGGACCATCAACGGCTTCTGTTTTTTATTCCCTTTGTCTATCACAACTGCATAGGCTAGTTTGCCATGGGGGCCTATTTCTTGCCGTACTGCTTGCTTCAGCAATGGTAAATGGTGTTCTTCTAGCCATTCATAGAAAAATTGACTAGGGACTTGAATGGTCAAGATACCATCTTTGAAATCTTTGGCTATAATAGGACTAAACCAAGTTTTATAGGTTTGTGCACTGATTTGACCTTGAATATATAGAAGGCATTTATCCCAAATAATCTTGCTATCCATATGCATGAATGACTTCAGCTATTTAAAAAAACTGTTGCTATATTATAGTCCCATTGCTTTGAAAACCATAAATGGGCAGCAGTCTTGTAGTGCATCTTGTAGTTGAAGAATATTTTGGCTTATAGTTAGTCGAACTGGTCTTTAAAATAAAGTATACCAGTTAGATATCTGATTAATTTACATTGTCTTTACTTCAAAAAAAGCAGCGATTAGCTTATAAAAATGGACTTAGAAGGACGCTTGAGTAGACAGTCGTTATGCATATCCAATATGCCATACCAATTTATAGAAAAATTTAGTTTATAAGGCTGAATGTTAGCATTTGAGGCGGTACATTGGCATAATGTACCTTACCCGGATAGCTCCTTTGGATATGTTAATTTCTTCTTTTTCCTTTTCCTAAAAAACGCAACAGGTATAAAAAAAGATTTAAAAAATTAAGATAGAGGTTAAATGCACCCATTAGTACGACTTTCTCTGCTAAGATTGTGTCTTGTACCTCATAGTATAGGCTTTTTAATTTTTGCGTGTCGTATGCGACAAAACCAATAAAAACTACTACCCCTATAAAACTTCTTACAAAGTCAACTGCATCACTGTCAAAAAAGAAATTTACTATTCCACTTATAATAAGTCCCCAAAGCGCCATCATACAAAAAGAGCGCAAAGCAGTTAAGTCACGTTTGGTGGTGTAGCCATAGAGACTCATCACACCAAAGGTACAAGCCGTTACGAGAAAAACTTTATGTAAAGAATCAATGGTGTAATAAAAGGCTATCCAGGACAATGAAATGCCAGTAAGTGCTGCATACAACGCTAAAAGGAAACGTGAGTGGGCGAATGTTGCCCTGGAAAAGTTGCCCGATAGATACATTGCAATCAAAAATGGCGCAGCCACGACCCCATAGCCACAAAAAGTATGACCTATAATATTTCCCCACTGGTCAAGTTCAAAAAATAAGCGGGTTAAAGGTGAGAAAGTAAAGGTTGCAGCTGCTGCAAGCGCCGTAATCAACAGCCCAAAAGCCATATGCGCATATACTTTAACCATATAGCGCTGTAATCCATTATCTATGGCACGCCTGTTGCTTGTATAATCGTTTATATAATTATTCATTTTGCTTAAAATTTTATAGTTAGCCACTAAACCACTAGTGTAAATTTAGAAAATAATAGCATACGATCCAATGCTGCCTTTCGTGGTCTAGGTTAAGCGCAACGTCTCCTTAGATAATGCTAATCCAATGCATACAGCAAATTTAAATTACAATGATGCATGTATTTTTAGATTAATAGTGGTTATTTTAATTCAAAAACGCATAAAGAATGGTCTTATAACTATTCATCATTAATAAACAGAAACCCAAATGACTTTGTCACATCCATCTTTATATTTTTTACATATCTATGCAAGGCCTAAAAGTCATCAGGATAAAATTGAAGGTTGGGTAGGTGAAGGCGAAAAATATATATTATACCTTCGGGTTATGGCTCCTCCTGAAGGGGGTAAAGCCAATAAAGCCATTATTGCACTATTGGCACAAATTTTTGGTATCGCCAAAAGCCATATTACCTTAGTACGTGGCGCTACTGCACGCCGTAAAATATTTAGGATTGCACCATGGTCTGCGTTATTGGCTGAGAAGCTACCACCATTACCTTCTCCATGCGGTAAGTTGTTTTAGTTGCATTCGTTCTTGTTGTGTCTTGTGGCCATCTCATCAAAAAAAATGTGAAAAGCCTTAAATTATTGACAAACTAGTTGATTTTTAAATTCTAAATTTACACGATGGTATGCGTTCCATCCTTTATAAGGCATAATCTGGCTATAGAAAAGCCGCAGTTTTTGAAACTTTTCCTCTATGTTTTCTGCTTTCCCAAATTCTATTTGATGTCCACCTATTTGAGTGCCGAGTATGATTTTACCATTATCTTCTACCTGTAAGCTTGTTATCTGTCTTCGCCAAAAAGGATCCCTATGCATGTAGTGTAATAGTGCCAGTAATCCCTTATGAGCGCGTTTTCTTTTTTCTGTAGTTATGTTTTTACCAGTTATAACAAGCAGTCGAAGACGCGGTAGCCCTTTTGGGGCGATCAAGGCACCCTTTTCGTCTATATAGGCGTCTGTACCACTTGGTTCTATTAGGTTAATGGTACGCGCAATAAAATATTTGGTTTCTAAGGAGATTGTTAAAACGCCGTTCCAAGTTTTATAGACCAATACATTTTTTATAAGCGGATGTCTCTTCAATTGATCTTGTATGGCGTAAGTGTCGATCTTTTTTAGGCGTGTCTTTTGTAAAGAGATAGAATGTGTTGTTTGCAAAAGATCAAGGATCTCTTGAACTGTTATAAGAGATTGGCCTGGATAAGCCTTGATGGAGATTGCTATATCCTTGCATACCAAACTAGTATGCTTTTCTTTCACAAATAATAGGGATAAGCATAAGCTAATCGTTAGAAACAAAGCAACTACCCTGTTTACTATTTGATTCATTTAGATAATGTACAGCTATGCCCTTAGATTGATCCGTATCCCTTTACGCTGCCAAGAAAATTAGCCAAATTATAAAAAGTACAGGCAGCAAAATAGGCATAGAAAATCGAAAAATATAGTGGCCAAAGGCAGGCATAGATATACCTGCTTGTTCAGCAATAGATTTAACCATAAAATTGGGGCCGTTTCCAATATACGTCATCGCGCCAAAAAAAACGGAAGCCAAAGAAATTGCTTTAAGTCCAATCACTGAATTGGGGTAGATGCCACCTGCCGCATATGCTTGTACATTAGCTATAAGTTCAATATTAGCACCTTGTGCGGCCATGCTAGCCGCTACAAAATTTAAGTAAGTAGGCGCGTTATCCAATACGGAAGAAAAAAGCCCTGTTCCCCAATATAAAGTATTGGGTGTAATCAACGACTTGCCCATTTCAGATGCAGCAAACTTTCCAATTAATTCAAGCGCTGGAATCATGGTACCAAAAATACCTATAAAAATTAAGCAGACCTCATTTAAAGGGGTGAAAGTAAATCCATTCGATTGCAATATTTGTCTATTTGCAGTATGGTATGCAAGTGCCGCTATGGTCAGCATCATCAACTCACGTACAAATGAAATAGAGTGGCCATGGTAGTCAATAGTAGGCAACCAACCAAAAATAGTTGGGTCTAAAAAAACCGCACCAATAGCCATGGTCAACCAAATTAGATTTTTACTGCCTGTAATAGATAAAGTCGCAGGATATACGCTACAATCCAGTGCCACTTTATTGTTTCTATCAAAAAAGTAAAAGATAGACAATAGCATCAAAATAGCTACTAACCAAGGTAAACTATGATGTATTACAGTCCATTTAAAAGGTACCCCTTTTAAAAAACCTAGAAATAAAGGAGGATCCCCAATAGGCGTTAATGCGCCCCCTATATTACTAATTATAAAGATAAAAAAGATAATATGATAGGCCTTAATGCGTGTTTTATTTAATCCTAGATAAGGACGTATAAAAAGCATAGAAGCGCCTGTTGTACCGATTAAATTGGCCAATAAAGCGCCCATAAAGAGTAAACCTATATTGGCCAGTGGGGTAGCACGGGCATTTACTTGAATGGCAATACCGCCAGTTGCAACATATAAAGCAGTAATAAGTGCCATAAATTGTATATATTCCGCAGCTGCTTCTATAGGTTTAATTTTGTTTTCTAACACTATACAGTAGTAACCCATAACAAAGGTAGCCAACAACATCGCTATCTTTGGGTAGTGTTTGTGCCAAAAATTGGCAAAAAAAACCGGTCCTGTAGCAATCATCAATAATAAAACGATAAAAGGTATAGCCAACCAAAATGGAGGCGTTGTTGGATTACTCCCTGCAGCACTACTTTGGTGGATCGCTAAAGTAGTGCTGGAAATACTATGGTCTGATAATGATAATGTAGCAAACATATATTTTTATTTTTATGGTTACTCTATTGTAGCAACTAAGCTCAGGCAATATACTTAAGTTATAGTTAAAATCATTATATTCACCACATATTTTAAATCGTTTGGCTACATAGGCTATGCAACCTGTTGGGTAGTAGTTTTATTTGAAAATTATGATTATAAAGACAAAAAAATATAAAATACCTAGTAACCTTTATATAAAATTAGGAATACAAAATATTTTACGTATGCAGTGGTGGATTTTTCCGCTGCTTGTTCTTTTTATGAGTAGTACCTTTTTTATAAAGACGATCTGGTTTGTGTTGGTTGGGCTGCTATTTTTTATTGGATATTTAATTTTTTGGGTGATTCAATTTTATGGACTTACCCATCTAGATGGCAATCGTGCTATGTTTGAACGTATAGCTTATGAAATCAATAGCCAACATCTAATGATGCAGATCAATTCAAAACAAGCAATGCCTATAGCATGGATGGACATTACAAAGGCCTATAAAAAAAAAGGATATTTTCTATTGGTATTATCTAAGGTTCAGTTTTTTTATCTTCCATTTAAAATTTTTCATGGGGATAATGAGGTCAAATTTTTGACCACTGTATTGCAACGCAAGGGGCTATTAAGGTAACTTACCGATGAATAATGAAACGTTCTATAATGATCTATTTTGATCCTATTTTATTAGGAAGTAAATTTGCATGATCCTTAGCTATATTTTGTGCAGAAAAGAATTTAAATTAAATCGTTTGTATAGATGGTAATTCTTAAAAAGATTAGAAAGACGGGCAATCGTTTTATCGTTATAGTTGTCCTCTTTTTGTTGGTTCTGTTTTTGGGTAGTGAACTCGGCCGTATTGTGCCCCATTTTTTCAGTGGTAAGGATCAAATTGGTACGCTATTGGGTAAAAAAATAAGCTATATGGATTACCGTAAGGTTTATGAAGAAATTTGTCATAATGTGGTCAGTACAGGTAAGCAGCCAACGCAAGAAGCGCAAATGCGTTTAAAGAATGATGCATGGCATCAATTGGTTCAAGATATACTCTATACAAAGGAAATAAACCAAGTTGGGATTCTGGTAGGTGACTCTGAACTAGTCGATTTGGTACAGGGAGAGCATATTCATCCATCGCTTATAGCATATTTTAAAGATCCTCAAACAGCTGCATTCGATAAACAAAAATTATTGACCTTTCTTAACACATTATCTAAATCTAAAAGTGGACAAGAATGGTGGTCTGCCCATGAAAAAAAAATCACGCTGGAAAGAGCCAAACATAAGTTACACCAGCTTATGGTACACAGTTGTTTTGTTACTGGATTAGAAGAAGCGCAAGCTGCACAGCGTGCTGGCCTATTTTGTGATGTAGATTATCTGCACATTCCTTTTACTTTGGTCCAAGATGATTTGATTCCAATTACCAATCAGCAATTGCGGGACTATATGGCTGCCCATAAAAACGATTATACTGCTTCATCAGAAAGCAGAACCATCCAGTATATTACTTTTCCTATTCAGCCAAATGAAAAAGATATTTCTTATTTTCAGAAAGAACTTAGTTCACTTGTAGTGCAATTTTCCACTACGACGGATCCTTATATCTTTGCTAAACAGCAAACAGATGGCCATCTTATAGATACTAGTTTGAGCTGTACAGCTGATGGATTGCCGGATGCCTTTACCACCATAAGGCATACCCTAAAAGAGGGCATGGTAGTGGGGCCCGTTGTCAATAATTCTTTCCATACCTTGTATAAATTGGTAAAACAAGAGAAAGGGCATTATGAAATAGCAGTCATTGAGAAAAAGCCAATAATCAGTGACCATACCCGTAATGCCCATTTTAAGCAGGTAGCCCATCTTGCTGATCAAGTCAAAAGTTTAGGTGATTTGGAAAAATTAGCTACTGATGGCTACTTAAGCATTCAGAAAGAGACGGTAGTGCCATCAGATTACACGATTGGTATGCATGCAGCTGCTCGAAAAGTGATTTATTGGTTGTACAATAGAGGGGCTGTAGGAAAGGTTTCCCCCCTTTTTGATTTGGGAGATGCTTATCTATTGGGCGTGATGGTAGAGCAGGTCAAGGTAGGGGATTTGCTTCCTTTAAACTCGGTCCACGACAAAGTCTATCAAAAAGTGTTGCATCAAGAAAAATCCAAATTGATTTTGAATAAACTAAAGCAAGTGGATGGGCGTACCTTACAAGGTATAGCAGAAGCATATGGCGAGGGTATAGCCGTACAATCGGTAGATCGATTGCGCTTTTTGGACGATAATATCCCTCATCTTAAGCAGGCCCAAGCTTTTGTAGGAAAATGCTTTGGCTTAGGGTTAAATGTGATCAGTGATCCGATTGTAGATGAGACAGGGATCTTTATTGCCTGTGTAAAGCATAGGGATAAGGAAGCAGTTACCCAAGAAAAGCATAATCAAAAAATGCAGCAGATAGAGCAGTGGATGCAGCCTTATTACTTTCTTAAGACTATGGAAGAATTGGCACAAGTTAAGGATGAAAGATATAGAATAGAGTAATCTAATTATTATACATTATTGAACCACCTCTATGCTGTCTAAGGTAGCGGTAGATTAATCTTTTATCTATGTTTTGATATAATAAAGGAAGCAGTGTCTAGTGCTCTATCTATTACGGTTTCAATAATTATTTTTACAATCAAATTGGTTTTTCTATACCACAAATTTTTCTTAGATTGCTTATTATATGTACGATATATCTATTTTAAAAGAACAGTTGGCTAGTCCTAGGCAAGTTACCGTACTAATGCATGCTAGGCCTGATGCAGATGCACTAGGTACCTCCTTGGCTTTGGCTTTATTTCTAAGAGAACAAGGCCATTCTGTTCATGTAATTGCGCCAACAGAATATCCTACTTTTCTATCTTGGCTTCCCGCTGTAGATACGGTAATAGTAGCAGCCCATTATACACAGGACGCCTTGTTGGCCCAAATGCAAGATATAGATCTACTATTTTGTGTAGATTTTTCTGCCATTAGTCGCTTGGATGAATGGGCCTATCTATTGAAGCAATCTAATGTATTTAAGATTATTATTGACCACCATATAGAACCAGAAAATTTTGCAGATCTTTTATTGTGGGATTCCCAAGCAGCGGCCAGTGCAGAGGTACTGTTTCAAATTTTTGAAGCATTGGAACAGAAAGAAAAGATAACCCCTGCTATTGCCACTTGTTTGTATGCTGGTCTGGTGACCGATACCAACTCCTTTAAAAATCCAAATACTAGGGCTATTACCCATCGTATTGCAGCAGATTTGATAGAATATGGTGTAGACACTTTTAACGTCCAACGGCTTATTTATGACAACAAGTCTCTGAATAGGTTGCATTTTTTTAGTTTTGCAGTTAGTCAACGTTTGGTTGTCCTATCTCCGTTACATGTAGCTTATTTTGTTATTCAAAAGGAGGATTATAAAAGATACGAATTAAAGAGTGGTGATACGGAAGGGTTGGTGGATTATGCTCTTTCCCTAAAAGACATATCTTTGGCTGCTGTTTTAAAGGAAAAGGATGACACCGTATATCTTTCCCTGCGTTCTGTTGGTAATTTGCCAGCCAATCTAATTGCTAAAAAATATTTTAGTGGTGGAGGACATAAAAATGCTGCAGGAGGGGTTTCTCATTTGAGTTTGGTTGAAACAGTAGATCGGTTTGAAAAAATATTGCAAGAGTTTTGCCTTTAATTATTGATACAGTCATATGAAACGCAAAATAGTATATACCGCATTGGTACTATCCTTGGGGCTAGTCTGTTACAATCATCAATACCATTGCTATGGCTATCCCTTTGTAATTATGCCATCTGGTCTTTCTTATAAAACCATAGGCAAGAAAAGTAGTGGAAAAAAAGTACAAGATGGCCAGTGGATTCAAGCCTTTATTACTATGAAAGTCATCCATAGAAAGGAAGCAAACCAGGGCAGTCATAAGGAAAGCATATGGATGAATCAACAAGAATATATATTTCCATTTGACAATAATTTTCAGTCAAAAAATAAGAGAATAGCTGAGATGATAGGTATGATGCAAGAAAAGCAGCGGGTGGTTTTTAAATGCACCCCTCAATACTATTTACAACAAGAAGATCCAGTCCGATTGGCGCAACTTTTAAAGCATCATAACTTAAACCAACAGGATACATTATTAATTGATATTAAATTAGATAAAATTATGACCGATCAAGCGTATAGCCAAATGCTAGCGGAATCTCGTAGTGCGCAATTAGCCAAAGACAAGCAGCTTATTATAGATTATTTAACTACCCATCATATTCAAGCTTTTTCAACCGATTCTGGTCTTTTTTATACAATTGATCAACCTTCTCAAGATAGCCCTGTAGTAAAAGGTCAAACCATTAAAGTCCATTATACTGGTAGACTATTAGATGGTACTATTTTTGATACTAGTGTAGAAGAGGTTGCCAAGGCCAATAACCTTTATAATCCAAGAAGGGATTATAAACCCTTTGAATTTCAAGTAGGTGAAGGTCGTGTTATTCAAGGATGGGAAGAAGCTTTCTTATTCCTGAAAAAGCATGAAAAAGCACGTTTGTTTATACCATCTACTTTAGCCTATGGCCGTGACGGTGTAAAAGGGGGTATCCCTAAAAATGCAATTCTACTATTTGAAGTAGAAGTGGTAGATTGTTGCTAGATTCATCGCTGGTAACTTATGCAGATCTACATAGTAGGCGTACCTTTGTGTTACCTTCCATGGACAAATCGGCTGGTAGATCATCTGGCTTATTACCTGCTTGCGTCTGCATGTTATTGGACTATCTTTTGGTCTACCAATCCATCTGCTATTTAGTGTACTGTATGCAATATCTAGCTTTATTTGTTATAACTTTCGGATTCTTGACAGCCAGCAACTGCCGCCAAAAAGCTGCCGCATCATCGGAGCTAATGCCTTTAATGGTAGCTGTCAAAAAAGGTGAATTTGAAAAAGTGCGTGCCTATTTGCATGCAAGTGCAGATCCTAATAGTAAAGATCCATATGGCAATACCGCGTTACATTGGGCTGGCTATTGCGATAAAGATGCTCTTATTACCAAACAGTTGCTTGAGAAAGGAGCAAAGGTAGATGCCTTAGATGGTAACGGGTTTACCCCTTTAGATTGGGCATACAAGAAGAAGCGTATACTTACTATGAAAGCATTGATTGAACGAGTAAGAGATCTGAAAATAGAATCTATTCCATGCCAGTATCGTGAAACTTTGTTGCACTGGGCTGCTGAGTGTCGAGATGATAAAAGTAGTAATGAAATGGTTGCCTACTTATTGCGATTAGGATTAAATCCGAATCAAAAAGATAACCATGGCTGTACTCCATTGCATAAGGCAGTAAAAGCAGGAAATAAAAAAATAGTGCAGATGCTTTTAGATGCAGCTGCACGTATCGATCTAGAAGATAATAATCATAGGATCCCATGGGACTTTACTAAAAAGAATGATGTGGTGGTTCAATTGTTATTACACGGATAAATAGTATAGCATCGAAGCGATCTAACATGCAAATAGTATCCATCTATTGTTGCGGCATAGTTGTCCATATAACATCGTATGGCTTTATTTATTTGATTTATAAACGAACTTTACTACTTGTTAAACTTTTTTATCTAAAGTACATATGATTATTGATGACGACCTTTTAAATAAATTGGCCTATCTTTGTCGGCTTGAATTGCCGCCACATGAGCGAGAAAAGATGCTTCATGACTTAAATGCAATGGTAGATTGGGTAGAACAATTAGATGAGCTAGATATAGACGATAACATTATGCTAGCAGAAAAACCTTCTAAACTAGAATCTAGTAGTCTCCGTTCAGATGTGGTGTCGAATTCACTTTCCCATGCCCAAGCCTTAACACTTGCACCCAGTAGTGATTCAAATTATTTCAGGGTGCCCTCTGTAAAAGGCATAACGGCTTCTATAGAATTATCTGAATCAATTTAAATGAACAATCAGACCCAGATGGATGCGCAAGATCCACCTAAAACATTAAATGTTAAAAAAGTATGGCTTCCTGTATTGGGTGGACTAGCTGTTACCCTATTTCTATTTTATAGATCTGGTAAAATTTCAAGTGAAATAGTTACATTACTGGGTAACCCTAATTGGAAGTATGTGTATATCGCTTTCCTGGCTATTCTGTTACGAGAAGTTGGTCATATATATAGGTTACGCGTCTTAAGCAATGGTAGCTTGCGTTGGAGTAGTTGTTTTTATGTAGCTATTCTTTGGGAGTTTGGGACTGCTGTAACTCCATCTGTAGTAGGGGGAGGGTTAGTGGCTATTTTTCTGCTATCTAAAGAAGGATTATCACTGGGTAGATCTATGGCCTATATTGTAGTGCTGGGGATGATGGACAATTTTTTCTTTCTTTTAGCAGGTTCATTTGGTTTAGGCGGAGTATATGATCCTATTTTTGCTATGGCAGGCTCATTCTGTAGTAGCATGAAGCACTTTTTTGTTATTATTTATATTGTTTTTTTCCTGTATAATTTGGTAATGGCCATTGGTGTCTTCGTAAATCCCAAGTTGTTAAAGTGGATTTTAATCTACCTGACTAGTATCCCTTTTCTAAAGCGATGGCGTCGATCGGCCTATCAGCTTAGTAAAGATATTATCGTTACTTCAGATGAGTTTAGAGGGAAAAGTCTTCTTTTTTGGTGTAAGATGTTGTTTTGTACCTTTTTAATTTGGACGGTTCGATATATGTTATTGAATTGTTTAATTGCTGCCTATTGTCCTACTTCTTTTGGTGAACATTTGGCTATTTTCGGCAAACAAGTAGTCATGTGGACCTTGATGTTGGTGCCTGCTTTGCCAGGTGGAAGTGGTATTGCTGAACTTTTGTTTCAGCAATTTTTTGAACCTATTTTAGCGGACTATACCTTACTAATTGTGCTCTTATGGCGTATAACTACTTTCTATCTTTACCTAATTTTAGGAGCTATTTTGCTACCTAAATGGCTTGAAAAAAGATTTAAAATAAAAGTATCTTAGTGGTTTTAATTTATCCCTTCTGTTGCGTATAGACGCAACAGAGCCATATTTATTGCGACAGTCTCTACGAATTACACATTAAATCGGATCTATATCCAATACTATTTTGATTTTGCTATAGGGTGCTTTACTTAGCATATATTTGCAACCATTTCTTACATCCTCTTTTGTACGCTGCAATGTACTTAAATTTTTACTGGCTATTTTTAATAATAGATCTAATAAAAAATAATTCCTGATCTTACCCACTAATGGTTGTTGAGGGCCTAGTACCATGCCTTCAAATTTTTTTTCTAATATTTCTTTCAATTTCATGGCCCCTGATTGTAAGGTAGATTCATCTATACCACTTAAACGTAGTTTAATGAGTCTAACGTAAGGAGGATATAGAAACCGCTTTCTTTCTGCTAATTCATTATGATACATCCCTTCATAATCACCATTAGATAAGTATTGAAATAAAGGATGATGGCTCTGCCTGGTTTGAATAAATACACTGCCTTGTTGGTGGCGTCTACCTGCTCTTCCCGCCAACTGAGTAATCAGTTGAAAACATTTTTCATTGGATCTAAAGTCAGGAAAGTAAAGTAATCCATCTATATCGGGTATACCTATAAGGCGCATGTTGGCAAAATCCAATCCTTTGGCCATCATCTGTGTACCCACTAAGATATCTATTGATCCATCGTTTATCTCTTTCAATAAAGATTGGTAACTATTTTTCCCTTTTGTACTATCTACATCCATCCGACTAATTTTTTGTTTTGGGAATATAAGTTGTAAGCTCTCTTCTAGTTTTTCTGTACCAAAGCCTATATTGTGTAGCTGTTTAGATCCACAATGATCGCACGTCGAAAAAGGAGGCCTAGCATAGTCACAATAATGGCAGTGGAGATGATTCGATGCTTGGTGGTAGGTAAGACTTACCGAGCAAGTAAGACAACGTGGGATCCATCCACAAGCTGCACATAAAAAGTATGCTGCATATCCTCTTCTGTTTTGAAAAATCATTGCTTGACCACCTTCCATATGGTTCTTTTCAAGATTAGATAGTAGCGTTAGAGAAAAATTTTCTCGCATAGCGTTACGCTTTTTTTCTATGTTTAGGTCAATAAAAAACAGCTTAGGTTCTCCTGCTGTGCCAAATCTATGGCTTAATCTTACCAACCCATATTTACCAGTTTGGCCATTGTAATAGCTTTCTATAGAAGGTGTGGCTGAAGCCAGTAAAACTTTTGCTTGATGCTGTTGCGCCAATAGAATGCTACTCTCTCGTGCATGGTAGGTAGGCATTGTGTCGATCTGTTTGTAGGCTTGATCCTGTTCTTCATCTATAATAATCAGTTGTAGTGCTTTAAAGGGCAGCAAAAGGGCAGAGCGTGTGCCTATAACCAATAATGCAGCTGGGTTTAGCAAGCGTGCCCATGTCTTTAAACGTTCTTTATTCGATTGTTTTGAGTGGTATACCATCAACCATTCTCCCCAAAAAGGTCTGATACGTTCTACTATATGCGTTATTAGACCTATTTCTGGTACTAAAAACAATACTTGTTTTTGTTGGCAGAGTGCAGATGCAATTAGATGCATATACAACTCTGTTTTGCCGCTTCCTATAGCACCATATAATAGTACCACTGTTTTTTGAGCAAATTGCTTTTCAATTTCTATAAGCGCTTTTTTTTGATAGGCTGTTAAAGTAGATAATGGTCTACAGGGTGCCGTAAAGGTTGATGTAGCTAACTGAGGTGGATCTGTCTTTATCAAAATCCCTTTTTTGTATAATCCATGAAAAGCTGATTTAGAATACCCTAACAATATTTCTTTAGAAATATATAGAGGAAAATTTTCTTTATTGGGTAAAAAATGGGCTAAAAGCGCTTGTTGTTTAGCTGATCGTGGTGCTAGTTTGGTTATGGTAAATGGATCTAAGTGAATAGTGGGAGAAAGGGTAACGTAGTAGTTTTCAGTCTCTACTGGATCAATCGTAGTCTCGACCGTTGCCTCTACCAATCTTTTAGACAGCAGTGTTATAAGTGCTTTATTAGTATCTTTTTGCCCTATTAATGACACAATAGATCTATAAGATAAAGATTGGTGTTGCAGCGCAGTTAAAATAGTTTGTTCGGTTGCAGATAGTGTATAGCTTCCCATAGGCTCCTTGTGTTGAAAACCTATGTTGTTAAGTACTTTAGGCCATGCCATCGATAGCGTTTCACCAAGATTAGATAGGTAATAATCGGCCATCCATTCTAAGAATGCCAATTGCTGAGCTGTAAATAAAGGGGTAGTGTAAGATATGGCTAATACATCCTTAGTAGGATAGGAGGGAGGGATATTATGGCAGCCGATTACAATCCCAAGCAAGAGTTTGCTGCTACGCAATGGTACAAGCACACTACTACCTATCTCTAATCTATCTTGGTACTTAGAAGGAATAGAGTAGGTTAAAGCTTTAATAGGTAGCGGCAGTATAATATCTGCAAATTTTTTCAAGTGCCATACATTTTAAAAGCATCTGTAGAAATCAAAATTTAATCTTACAGATGGTAAAAAAGTTATAGTTTATAGTTGTGGTTTAAGTTTAGATTCTCAGATGTTCCTTTAATATATGCGATTTGATTATTTTTTTCAAATACTAATTTTTTACTATTATCTTAGAAGAAGCTCTTAGTAAATATCCTGTTCCAGCGTACTTTAATAGCGATCATGGAAGTCAATATACCAGTCATAGTCACATACAATTGTTAAAAAAGTACGGAAACAAAATTTATAAAACTTTGTCCGGTTTTTTCGGTCCACTATACATTTTAATTTGGGTTAATTTTCGTTTTGTATCCAAAGGAAAATCACCTTGTATCATCCATTTATAATAGGAAGGTTCCAATTTGAGTACCTCTGATACACTTTTCCCTTTGTGTTTGCCAAAGTTAAAGATGGGTATATGTTGCGCATTGTAGACTATTCTACCTGCAAAATCCACCATGTTGGTATTCGTTAGATGATGTAGGGTAGCCACATCATTTTTTATGATACCCAATGCATTGCCTAATGAATCCACTACTGGCTGATTTTCGTATCTTTTTATTTGCTCCGTCAATACTTCTAAAGTAGCTTCTATGTCTACCATAGCGTTATGAGCGCCATCTAGTTCCTTTTGACAATAAAATTGATAAGCTGCCTTTAAAGTTCTTTTTTCCATTAAGTGAAAAAGCTTTTGAACATCTACAATTTTACGGTTTTCTACTTTAAACTCTAATTCTGCCCGTAAAAAACTTTCTACTAATATAGGTATATCAAAACGCAGCAAATTAAAACCAGCTAAGTCAGCGCCTGTTAAAAAGGCAATTAATTCTTTTCCTATTTGTTTAAAAGTTGGTTTGTCTTTTACATCTTCCGCATAAATCCCATGGATTAAACTAGATTCAATAGGAATAGTTTGTTCTGGATTAATTCTTTTGTAAAAGGTAAGGCGGTTTCCGTTTGGCATAAGTTTAATCATTGCAATTTCTACGATGCGATCATGTACCACATTGGTACCTGTAGTTTCTAAGTCTAAAAAAACAAGTGGATTGGTTAATTGTAAAGACATAGTATTTTTTTCTTTTCTGAAGCTTGTTGTTGCAAGGATATTATTTATTATTTATACACATAAAAATGGTTTGTCCCCGCTTAAATTTGTCTATGCTTGCCTATATTGCGCAATGGTTATGCATTATTCAGTCTACAGTAGTATTTCTTGCCAAATATAATAAAATATGCACTACACTTTTCATTATCGTATCGTCTATATTAATGAATACCATTAGCCATCTTATTTTTCGTAGGTTATTGCTTTCTTGGTACAAGTTACATCAGCGTTGTTTGCCTTGGCGTACCACTAAAGATCCATATAAGATATGGTTATCAGAAATTATTTTGCAACAAACAAAAGTTGTGCAAGGACTTCCCTATTATGAGCGTTTTATTGCCCAATATCCTTCTGTAGTGGCATTATCCCGTGCTACAGAACAGGATGTGCTCCGTTTATGGCAGGGATTGGGTTACTATAGCAGAGCCCGTAACCTACATCATTGTGCGCAAACTATTGTTGAAAAATATAATGCCGTTTTCCCTACTAGTTACCGATCACTCCTTACATTGAAGGGAGTAGGCCCTTATACAGCCGCAGCGATTGCCGCCGTTTCTTTTAAAGAAGTAGTAGCTGCTGTAGATGGAAATGTCTACCGCGTATTGGCACGTATTTTTGGGTTAACCTATGATATAGGTACATCCCAAGGTAGAAAACAAATGCATCAGTTTGCTACTCTATTAGTAGATCCTATACAACCTGACACATATAGTCAAGCGATTATGGATTTTGGTGCACTTCAATGTACCCCAGTAGCTCCTTTTTGTACTACCTGTGTTTTCAACAGCTATTGTCTGGCTTTCTATACCGACAGACAAAAAGTACTACCTGTTAAAACCAATAAACTATATAAACGAGTCCGTTATTTTGACTATTTTATTTTGCAGTATAAGGAAGTTATATATATGAAGAAGCGTATAAAAAGAGATATTTGGCAAGGGATGTATGATTTTTATTTGTTAGAAAATAAACAGCGCTTAGTGGTACATCAGATGGAAGATCCTTTGCTTAGGTTAGCTAAAGGCCATCAGTTATCCATTACTACCTTTGAAAAAGAGCACTGTCATTTGCTTACCCATCAGAAGTTATTCGTAAAATTTCACAAAATAGAGGTCACCTCAGTTTTCTTGCAAGTAGCCAACGATCTATTGAATCAATTTTCCTTAGTATCATTTAATTGTTCACAGATTCAAACTTTGCCTAAACCTATATTGATTCAAAATTTTTTAAAAAGACTAAATTTTATTTAGTTGAAAAGTTTGAATAGCTGTTTTTTATCCATAGCAATATAGCCTCTATTTACTTAATTGTACACCATTTTGATAAAAAGTTTTCTTTTTTTGAATAAAAAAACTTAACTTGCACCACGCGTTTTTTTTAACCTTAAGTCAAGGTGCCTATAGGTTGCTTATTTAATAATTTTATAAGTACAAGATAGGTTAAAGCGCTTTGCGTTTAATTTTTAATAATAGTTTTTTTTGTTTTCCATGATGGAAGGAGTAGTAAAATGGTTTGATCCAGCCAAGGGTTATGGATTTATAAAGCCAGTAAATGGAGGTAAAGATGTTTTTGTCCATATAAGTGCGCTTGTGGCGTCTAGAGTAAGCATGATAGACCAAGGTCAATCGGTAGGTTTTGAAATAACCAGCGATAGAGGTAAAGAAGTAGCTAGTAACATTAAGGTACTTGATGTGTAAGAAACAGAAGAAGAATGATTTAAGTTTTAATATTATACTTTAGATATACATTGAGTAATACTTTTCAAAAATATAATTTGCCATCAGCTCTTTTGGGAGCGTTGGCCAAGATGCAGTATAATTGTCCTACTGCTATTCAAGACCAAGTGGTTCCAGTAGCTTTAACCGGCCAAGACATTTTAGGTTCTTCTAAAACAGGTAGTGGAAAAACAGCTGCTTTTTCTATACCTGTAGTTGCACAGCTTATGGATCGGCCTGAGGCGAGTGTACTCGTATTGGCCCCCACACGAGAGCTTGCTGAACAAGTAGCAGGTGTGATGTCGAGTATGATCCGTGGTTGTAGCCACTTGCGTACGGTATTGTTAATAGGAGGTGAGCCCATTGGCAAGCAGTTAATGCGTTTGCGCACGAGCCCTAATATTATTGTAGGTACACCTGGCCGTGTAGAAGATCATTTATGTAGAGGCTCGCTACATTTGCACCGTACTACTTTTTTGGTATTGGATGAAATCGACCGAATGTTAGATATGGGTTTTTCTATTCAAATAGATAAAATTATTAAGCGTTTGCCGATAGAACGACAAACATTGATGTTTTCGGCTACCTTGGATAGAAACATTGAGCGATTGGCTGGGTCCTATTTAAGGCAACCGGCGCGTATTAATGTCGAGGTTTCTGATGATGAGCCTAAAAACATAGAGGAAGAATCTCTTTATGTGCCAGAGGCTGCAAAATTTCAAGTTTTATTGGAGCAACTTAATCAACGGGAGGGATCTATTATTGTTTTCGTAAGAACGCAAGTAAAGGCAGATAGCATTAGTTATCAATTACAGCAAGCAAATTTTAAAGTTTGCGCCATTCATGGTGGATTAAAGCAACACCAACGGAAGCGTGTCATAAGGGACTTTAGAAATAAGCATTATACTATTATTGTAGCAACTGATGTGGCTGCAAGGGGATTAGATATTGATCATATCAAGCATGTAATCAATTATGATTTTCCCCAAGCTGCTGAAGATTATACCCATAGAATTGGTAGAACCGGTAGAGCGGGTGCTACAGGTTTTGCTTTGTCTATGATTTCTTCTCCCCAAGAAAGAAGACTCTGGCGTATTATTCATAATGATCCAGTAGAAAAAGAAGCAAAAAGACCATTTAGACAAAGCTCAAATTTTAATCGGTTTAGGTCTCGTTCTTTTGGACGTAGTCTTTCAGGTTAGGTGTTTTACTTGTTTTGTTTGTTTCGCTTAAGGGTTAGCTTTTCATCCATTGTTAAAAGTTAGCCCTTTTTTTATAAAGCTGGTAGTAAGCTTTAATCATTTTTTAATTCAGAAGCTGTTACTGCTGTGCTTCAGGCAATTGCTATGGGCTATACGGATATGGCCAAGCGGCTTATCAAAGCAGGAGCATCCATTCATATGGCCAATCAAAAGGGGGTTACCCCACTAATAGTTGCTGCATTGAACGGAGATCATGATCTGGTTGCACAGTTGATTGAAGGAGGTGCGGAACTGAATGCCACCACTCATCTGGGTTATACTGCCCTTACCTATGCTGTTGCCAAAGGGCATAAAGCAGTAATAGACAAACTGCTTGCCTCAGCTGCGGATCCTAATGTAGCAACTGCTGCAGGTGAGACACCCTTAGGTTATGCAGCTACGGATCTATCCCTAGTTGATCCATTGTTGCACGCAGGTGCAAAAGTAGACGTACCTACAGCTGGTGATGGAACCCCGTTTATGCGCGCAGTAATAGGCGGTAATGTGGCCGTTGTCAAACGATTTATTGCAGCTGGTGTGCAAATAGATCAGGGAAACGCCCATCAGGTAACGGCGCTTATGCAAGCGGCCTGGAAAGGGCATGTAGATATTGTTAAAGTACTTATTGCTGCAAAAGCCGATCTAAATATTCAAACCATAGAGGGTGATACAGCCCTATTATGTGCCATTCAAAATGGCCATTTTGAAATAGTTCAAGTTTTATTGGCTGCTGGTGCTAGTCTAAGCTCAGCCAATTATCAAGGATTTACCCCTATTATACAAGCAGCTAAAATGGGTCATCTACCAATTGTTCAGGCATTAATAGCTGCAGGTGCATCGTTCAATCAATTGGGTAAAAGTAAACTAGCGGCTACTGTTAATCTGCAAATTCAAGGACAAAAAATCGTGCAAACCCTTTTTGGTGTAGATGCCATTGGGGAATTAACACCATTGATGTATGCAGCACAGTACAATCATCCTGCCATTGTTAATGCGTTGCTTTGCGCGGGCGCTGATCCAAATTTGTCCAGTAATGTAGGTAATACTGCGCTGATTTTAGCGGTCAAAAATGGCTCAAAAGAAAGTATACAGCTATTGTTAGAGGCTGGTGCTCGCCTTGATATACAAACCCATTCAGGTTATACTGCGTTGATGTGGGCAGCTAAAAAAGGTCATAGTGCGATCCTAAAGCAACTGCTTGCAGCTGGTGCCAATCTTAATATAACCAACCAATGGCAAGAAACAGCGCTTACTTTGGCTACTCGAAAGGGACATCAATCTATTATAGAAGCACTCAATCACGTTAAAATATAAAAATAATACTTTAACGCGTTGAAATTTTCTACTAGAGTGGCTTCAAATTGCCCAATCTATTCTTATAGAGTGGTCCCGGAAGGACTCGAACCTTCAACCTACTGCTTAGAAGGCAGTTGCTCTATCCATTGAGCTACGGAACCTAAAATATATTTATTTAGTTTTAGTCACTTGGCAAGTTTGCACTACTAAAGAGATAGAACCTAAGTGAAAAAGAAGCTACATGAAGCTGGTTGATATTTGGCTATCAACTTGTCAGTCGGGGCGGCAGGATTCGAACCTGCGACCTTCTGCTCCCAAAGCAGACGCGATAACCGAGCTACGCTACGCCCCGAATCTATAAGCAAAATAAAAAGCGGATAGGGGGGGCTTCGAACCCCCGGTATAGAATAATCCATACGGCAGTTTAGCAAACTGCTGGTTTAAACCACTCACCCACCTATCCCTATAGCGCTTTTATCTATTAAACTAAGTAAATTTACTGAAATTATAGTAAAAACGTGCATATAATTTATAAAAAATAGACTGAATTGGGTATAAAATAATTTTAAGTAGTCTATGGCTCTTTTAACCGTTCTGCTAGTGTATGCATGGCTAAATGATGGGCTGCTTTTAATAAAATACCACTATGTTGAAAGGTATGCCTATCTAAATAGTCTGCCAATGTTTCTTTATGGGTAAAACAGTACATTTTCGGATGCGGGCGTTGGTGGGCTGCAGCGGTAAAAAAAGGACCACATAGTAGTACGCGATCATAATCGTGTTGGCGAAGCTGTTCAACCATTTTGTTATGCCAAACAGTAGTCTGACTGCCTAAATCAGCCATATCACCTAATATAACGATACGGTATTGTACCTTTAATTGCAACAATGCATCAAGAGCGGTCTGAACAGAAGCAGGACTGGCATTGTAGCTATCTATAATCAATTGGTTGCTTCCTTTAATCACCAATTGCATCCGTTGATTGGTAGGAACATAAGTTTGAATGGCTGCGTGGGCTGTTGCAGTAGGTACATTAAAGTATTTGGCTACACAGAGCGCTGCTGCTATATTGTGTATATGGGCTCTCCCTAATAAATGGGTGGCAAAAATTTCCCCTTTTGAGGTTTTACAATGGAGGTAGGGCTCCTCACCAACCAACTCCAGTGGTGCAAAGTCACTGTGTTGCGGATAGGTAATTGGTTGATTACATTTCCTGCTTATACTAGACAATAGTGGCATTAAACTGTTCAAAAAAACAGTGCCACCTGTAGTATATAGATAATCATATAACTCGCCTTTGCCTTGGATCACACCTGCTATACTCTCAAATCCTTCAAGATGAGCAGCTCCAATAGCCGTAATCATACCATGTGTAGGTCGTGCTAGGTTGCAACATAAAGTAATATCACCTAATTGGGTAGCACCCATTTCTATAACTGCTATTTGTGTATCCTGTTGTAGCGATAAAATCGTTAAAGCGACCCCAATAGTGGTATTTAAGTTGCCTTTGGTGGCTACTGTTCTGTAAGTGGTCCGCAAGGTGTGATAGATAAGCTCTTTGGTAGTCGTTTTACCGTAAGAGCCCGTTATGGCTATAACTGGAAAAAGAGGACTATATTGAGCCCTATGGTAACCAGCCAATTGGATAAGTGTAGCAAGACTATCCTTAACTAAGATATAAGCAGATGATCGCTTCGCATAGACAGGATCATCTACAATTACATAACAGGCGCCTTTTGCTAGCGCTTCTGCAGCAAAAGCATTTCCATTAAAGTGAGGGCCCCGAATGGCAAAAAAAAGTGCACCTGGTGCAAAATAGCGGCTATCTGTGGTGACAGACCGCGCTGTTAGATATTTCTGATAAAGGGTTTCTATAGCAATCATAGATTATAGAAGTCAAGATTTGATCTTACAGACAGTAAAAATCATTCCACTATGTCTATCTACTACACACAACGCGACAGAACGATTTATTGGACTGCAGCGATGCCATCTAGTGATTTTTTGGCTAATTGCATGGCTCGTTTGACTGGCCAAAGAGTAGCCAATAGACTAAATAAAGTGGTTGCCATAGCTGTGTATATAAAATCCAACACATGGATTTCTACAGGGTAAGCCACCCTATGGCTTACTTTAGTAAAAGTAATGATCCCGAACTTTTGCTGCAAAAAGCTTAATCCCCAACCAAGCATAAGGCCGTATAGGATACCCTTCAAGGCTACCAGCATTCCATTATAGAAAAAAATTTTACCTATTGCTCCTGGCGTAGCGCCTAATGAAACAAGTATTGCAATCTCTTTTTGCTTTTGCAATATGGACATGCATAGCATAAAAAAAATATGGAGTGAAGCTAAGAGCAATACCAAAGCAAAAATAAAGCAAACGGAAAGCCGTTCAATGAAAATAGCCCTACGTCGTGTTGCATTTTGCTCAGTTTGATTGCTTACTTTATAGCCATTTGGTAGTAGTTTTTCTATGTTTATTTGCGTATTTTGAACCTCAGCTGTAGCGTGTATCACCACCTCCCAATGCGTACGTTTGTTTAAGCCATTCGTCAATTCTTCCACGAAGCGAATAGGCGCAATGATATATTTGCAATCTATTGGAGGCGCTATAGAGAAAAGACCATCTATCTCTAAGGTGGTACGTTTATACGGCTTATGGAGATGGTGGCCATCCTGCTTTGGATAAAAAACCTCTAGCTTATTGTTATGAGGAGTCCATTGTAAAAATTGGGCAATGCCTATACCTGCCGCAGCTTTAGCCCTACCATCTCCTAAGAAAGCAACCCCATCCATACGTTTGCAATTTTTATAAAAACCACTTGTTGAAAAATTATTCGATACGCCTTTAATGGTTACAATAGCTTGGTGATCGAGCAAACGCGTCAGTGCAGTTGCTTCTAATACTTCTACTATATCGGTTACACCAGCAACATACATAATTTTTTTTTTAAACTCTTTATCACATAAAAATGTTTTTCCTGTTTGGCATTCTATTTTTAATGCAGGTGTATAGGTATAAAATAAAGCAGATAATAGCTTTTGCATGCCGTTCATGGTAGCCAATATGAGTAATAAAATAGCCGTACCCAATACCATGCTGTAACAAGCAAGTCTCGATAACCTATACATTAGTCTTATTTTGCCCTGTTTTTTAACATAACGTTTGGCAATAAAAAAAGAAATTTGCATCTAAAATCAATAATTTATATTATATAATTCAATGTTTTAACGTTAAAATTAACATGATAAAAATTAAATAATAAATAGCAATAGCAACCATAGAGAAAGTTCCTTGTATAAATTTAGAAATTACTCTATTTTTGGCTGCTTAAGGGTTGGTTTAAAACTTACTAAGACTCCTTAAATTTAATTTATTTTTTACTTTTTATATTATGTATTGGACACTTGAACTCGTATCGCATTTAGAAGACGCCCCTTGGCCAGCCACTAAGGATGAATTAATAGACTATGCCAAACGGTCAGGCGCCCCTTTTGAAGTTATTAGAAATCTAGAGGAATTGGATGACGATGATTATCCATATACCTCTATTGAAGAAATATGGCCTGACTATCCAACGGGTGATGATTTTATTTTTAATGAAGATGAATATTAATCAATGGTAAGTAAAAATCGAAAAATAACTTAAAAATCTAAGTTGTGTATTTATTTGGCTGATTTACAGTAATGTAAATAGATTTTTACTGGTTTTTTATTACAAAAACCAATTATTTTATACCCTTTTTCTTACCGCTTTTACATGATTGTGGTAATCGTTTCTAGGTAATAAGGTGGTATGTTGTCTCATAACGCCTTATCCTAGATTTGATTCATATAGACCACTGTACATACAGGATAATAATATTTTAAATAGCTTGTACCGATGGGTAAAAAATGTAGAGGTGCTGCACAATATATAAGTTTAACCGCTGGGTTGGTACTTTTTTTTTGTATACTACATAAGGTACAGGCCAGCCATTCTACCGCTGTTTCTTATACCCTTAGAACCATAACCATCGCATCTACAGGTGCTATAGGCCCAATAACTGCTAAGACATATCCTTGCTTACGTTTGGTTAGGTGGTTGACTCCTACCACTGATGCTTCATTAATTTATAGAGTGATTAACCTGGAAGCAGGAGCAATTTTTGATCGAAAAATACTATTATCTATCGAAAAACGGTTAATGGAACTGCCTTACTTTTCGACTGTATCTATTATCCGTAAAGTGGTTGATTCAAATGGCAACAGCCATTTATCAGACCTAATGATACAAACCAAGGATCGATTTCCTATAACCTTTGACTTAAACCTAGATGAGGGACCGTTGCTGACCATAACGCATCATAATGCATGGGGGCATGGACATGGCTTAACCCAAGAATTTTTTCTAAAAAAAAGATGGGGATACGGATGCACATATGAACTACCTAAGCTGCATGGAAATTATTTTTTTGGAGGTCAATGGTACAATCAGATAGACGATACCTATAGATTTGATTACAAGAATCTATGGATCGGCAAGTTATGGGCTATATCAGCAAAGACATCTTGTTTGCCTTACTATTGGATCACTGGGCTAAGTGGCTATATAAAACAATTTAGGCCATCTGTTTTGGATACGCTCCGTAATCCTTACCATAATTATAGACTTATTTTGGGTAAGGTAGGTTGGGTAGCGGATGGGTACACGACTATAAGAGATGTGTACAAACTGAATGGGTTGGAAAAGCTACCCAACGGTGGATCTATAGAAGTGCTATATGGCTACCAAAATGGCGCATACAATAACAGACAGTATATAGGCATCAATGGCATTAAAAATATTGCCCATCCTACTTTTAAATATTTGCATTTAAGCTTTGAATCAGGAGCTTTTATACATAAAAAAACAGTAGAAGAAGCCATACTTAAACTTAGATTCGTCTACTCAGGTCCATCCATACGAACCTGTAATGGGATGCGCCAATGTATAGCCATAAACTATATAATAGGTTACCGTATGCCTCAGGAACGTGTGCTAGCCATCTGCCCCGGTGACCCTGAATCATTGGCACCAGTTTACCAAGATAACCGTTTGCAACAACCTATTTATGGACGGCTTAATGTGCAGTTACACAGCACCTTGCATAAGCCAATTGTCATACAGCCCATTCGTTTTGTTTGTCTTGGCTTTACCCATTTTATCGGGCTATACAATCAAAGCAATCAGCTATTGAACCAGATTTGGGTAGACAACTATGGCGTAGGAGTACAATTAGAACATGTACGTATGTCATGGCCGGCAGTAGCATGTACAATAGGATACAGCCCTTTATTAGGAAAGGTAGTACCATCGGTTCAGCTTTCTATTGGTCACTTTAAGAATAAAACAACGCCCAAACCCACATTGATTGCCTATAGCTAATCGCTATAGAATCCATCTATCTACTCTAATGTTTTTTCAATAGAATCGTTCCAACGTTCTATTTTTTGTATCAGCTGATTGGTTGTTGTACCAGCGGCTTCTTGCATTTTTAAATAGCCTACTAGGCAATCAAATGCTACCATAGCTAGCAGGTCTTGCTGATCCTGAATGCAAAGTTTTTTTTGATATCCTCTAATCCGTTCTGCTAAGATGCTACCCGCCCTTCTTACAAAGCTTTCATCTTCTGGTTGTACCTTCATAGGATAGATTCGGTCACTGATTTTAATTTTTATAGAAAGTGATTCCATGCTGTTACACTTGTTCAAAATAGGCCAAACAGAGATCTATCTCTTTAATATACTGATTAATCTGATGGACTAAATGATGGTCCAATCGAAGGGAGTCATAGTTTGCTGTAGGTGTACTAAGGTTTCTTTTTGACGCTTCTAGTAAAGACTTTAATGCTTGATTTTCTTCTGTTAAATGTACAATTTGTTTTTGGTAGTTTGCATGCACTTCTAATAGCTTTGCAACTGTTTTTTCAAATCGTGCTATGATGAGGTGATCCTCTTTAGATGAATTATCTTCTAATAATGACATGCAGTTCACTTTCAAAAGCTTGCATCAGTTGATACATAATTTGATCAATACTTTTGTCATCTAGTGTCTTTTCAGTATCCTGCAGGGTAAAAGTAATGGCATAAGCGCTTTTATTTTCTGGTAAATTTGGGCCTTCGTAGACATCAAAAAGATGGATGGATTGAATATTTTTATGCCCCTGCCTTGAAATTAAATCTTTTATGTCTTGAAAACAAATTCCCTTATCTACTATCAACGATAGATCTCTTTTAACAGCAGGAAATTTAGAAATAGGTTGATAAATTTTATGTAGTCTACTGATTTTTAACAATTGATTCCAACAAATATCTGCAAAGAAAACAGGTTGTTCCAACGAAAGATAATTTGTAATAGATGCGTGAATCTGGCCAAAAGTTGCCACTAATTTACCGTTCTCTACGACTTCAACGCCCTGTGTATAGAATGGGTGGGTAACTGCTTTGTACGATAAATCCATAATACCCAACTTTTGGAGAAGTTGCTCTATAGTAGCCCGAACGTTTTGTAAAGTTATAGGAATTATCTGGCTTATCTGGTTAAGCAGCTCTATTTCCCCAGTCAACCAAAGGGCTAGCCTTTTTTCTTCATTATATGATGTGCCATCTTGGTGATAGATGGTACCTAATTCAAATAGTTTCAAGTCGTGGTGACGGCGTGCAAGATTGTAAGCTATCACTTCTAGTCCACTAAAGAGCAAACTAGACCGTAATGTATTGGTAGATGCACTTAGTGGATTAAGAATAGAGATTGTTTTTTTTGTAGCTCCTATATTTGTATAAACTTCTTTGGTTAAAGAATTGGTGCATATTTCATAATAGCCATTGGATACCAACGTTTTACTAATTTCTTCTGCCACTTTATGGGTCTTATCTATTGTACTTTCAGGAGCGAAATAAGCAGCAGTTAAATGGTTAGGAATTCGGTCATAGCCATATATTCGTGCAATTTCTTCAATCAGATCAGCTTTTCTGGTTACATCTACTCTGTAAGGTGGTACCTTTGCAGTAAATCCCTGCTCGGTTTCTGCTTCAATAGCTATTTCTAAGTCTGTTATAATTTGTTTAATGGTAGTTGGCTCAATTGCTTTACCCAAACATCGCGTAATCTCTGTATACACAATAGGAATATTAAAATGTGCTAATGGCGTTGGATAATATTCTATTAGGTCACATGCTTCTGCAGAGGGGATCAGTTCTTGTAACAATAGCACTGCTCTTTTTAGTGCATAAAGGGGAAGATTGGGGTCTGTCCCACGTTCAAATCGAAAAGAAGCATCTGTTTTAATATGATGGTGTTGCGCTGCGCAACGTATAGCGGTTGGATGAAAATAAGCGCTTTCTATAAAAACATGTTGGGTGGTTTCTGTAATACGTGTCTTGTATCCGCCCATAATCCCAGCCATTGCTATAGGACCCGCTTCATCGCAAATCATTGGTTCATGACCAGCCAGTGTTCTGGCTATTCCATCCAATCCTGTAAATAAAGTACCTGGAGCGCATAGCTGCACCATCAGCGATTGGCCGATAATGCTTTCATAATCAAAAGCATGTAAGGGTTGTCCCAATTCATGCAATACAAAGTTGGTTACATCTACTACATTATTAATAGGTTTTACACCAATGCGCAATAATCTAGTCCGAAGCCATTGGGGAGAGGGTTGAATAGCGTTATTTTTAAGCAAAATTCCTGTATAACGTGCACATAGTGCAGGATCTATATGATCTATTTTTAATGGCCGATCAGATCGAACAGTATGAAAAGCCTGTATGGAAGGAAGTGTAGTAGGAAGGTGTAAAATAGCTTTTAGCTCTCTGGCTATACCTAGGTGTGAGCAAGCATCTGCTCTATTGGGTGTAATTTCGATTTCTAAAATTTCATCTACTAGATCTTTAAAGTAATCTTTAGCCGGCGTTCCGGCAGGTAACATAGTGGATAATACTATAATGCCAGCATGTGCTGGTCCGATGCCAATCTCATCTTCTGCACAAAGCATTCCTTCAGACCAGATCCCTCTAATTTTAACTTTTTTAATTTGAAAAGGGGTTTGGTCTACATAATTGTAAATGGTACTACCGACCGGTGCAACCACTACCTTCTGACCAGCTTCTACACTAGGGTCACCACAAACAATAGTGCACGGCCTATCTGATCCAATATCCACCAAGGTTTGCTGTAATCTATCTGCATTAGGATGGCGTAGGCATGATCGCACTTCACCTATTATAAGCCCCTCTAAACCACCCTTAATGGTGGGGTGTATCTGAACTACTTCTAACCCCCTTTGGGTTAAAAGAGGAGCCAATTCTAAAGCGTTTAATGAAAAATTTATATAAGCCTTCAGCCAATTTAGGGATATCTTCATAATTCGTAATCAATCTATTCATCATTATGTAGCCATTATTCCACGCTTCTGTATAACCATTTGGTTTGCTAGATAGGTTTACGCTATTTTTAGATAGGCGCCTTTTGCAAAAGGCAGCAACTCTATCAATAACTTGCCTTTAGTTTTGATGATTGACTCGTTTTAATAATTGCACTGCATAAGCATCCCAATCATTAATAGGATTTCTAGCTATGCCAGAATCCATAGCAGCGCGTGCAACAGCTATAGAAACGGTAGAGAGTAAACGGGTGTCCATCGGTTTGGGGAGTATGTATTCTTTACCAAAATGGATGGTTTCACCATAGTATTTACGAATGCCAACGGGTACTTCTTCTTGTGCCAGTTTTTGAATAGCTTGTACAGCAGCTTGTTGCATGGCTCCATTAATAGCAGAAGCACCTACATCTAAGGCACCTCTAAAAATGTAAGGAAAAGCAATTAAGTTATTTACTTGGTTCGGGAAATCGCTACGTCCTGTCGCAAAGATAATATCTGGTCTAGTAGCCACAGCATCTCGGTAAGAAATTTCTGGTACAGGATTGGCTAATCCAAAAATAATAGGATCCTTAGCCATTCGCTCTATACTTTGGCTCATTAATATGTTCCCAGAAGAAAGTCCTATAAAAACATCTGCTCCAATTGTTGCATCATGTAAGGTATGCACGGGGCGGTCTGTAGCAAAGGGTGCTTTAATAGGATTAAGTGTATCACTATCCTGACGAATCACTCCTTTTCTATCACACATAATAATCTGCCTCGGATTGGCGCCTAGGGAAATCAAAAGTTTTGCCGTTGCAATGGCTCCTGCACCAGCTCCACTAAAAACGATTTGTACCTCTGTAATAGCTTTGTTTGCAATTAATAAGGCATTTAATAAAGCAGCCGCTACCACAATAGCGGTAGCATGTTGGTCATCATGCATAATCGGTATATCCAATTGATCTATTAAAGATGCTTCAATTTGGAAGCACTCAGGTGCTTTAATATCTTCTAGGTTAATCGCACCAAAAGTAGGTGCCAATGCTTTAATAACCTGTATTACTTCTTCAGGAGCAGTTGCATCAATTTCCACATCAAACGCATCCACGCCAGCAAACCTCTTTAAGATCATTGCCTTTGCTTCCATAATCGGTTTAGCAGCTAAAGGTCCCATAGCTCCATAACCTAATACAGCTGTACCATTGGATAGCACACCTACCAAGTTGCCTTTATTGGTATATTGATAAATACGGTCACTACAGGCAGCAATTTCTTCGCAAATTATACCCACACCAGGTGTATAAGCTGTAATGATATCACGGGGTGTATGAAGCGGTTTGGTGACACAGGTACCTATTTTACCAGCAGGAAATTGCGCATGATAGGCTAAAATTTGTTTTTTAGTAACAGCTGTTTTATTCATAATATTCGATATTTAAGTAAAAAATCTTGGACATTTTAATGTAAATATTTGCTTGCTAATCAGTAGCAGAAACATCAAGTTACCATTTTTAAATTATTTATACTAAAAGTTACTACATGAATTAATGGCTTGGTTTGTAGTGTAGTTGTTTGCTCCGTAATTGTCCACAAGCAGCGTCAATATCTGTACCATGTTCTCCACGCACGATTGCATAAATGCCTTGTGCACGCAGTGTAGAAATAAAATGATAAATGGTTTTGGGCACACTGCGTTTGTAATGGACTAATTCATTTACCGGGTTATAGGGAATAAGATTTACATGAATCAAGTGGCGTTGCTTGCGTGCTAATATTAAATTGGATAACTCAAAAGCACATGATTCTGAGTCATTTATATCTTTTAGTAGAATATATTCAAAAGTTACGCGTCTATTTGTTTTTTCCAAATAGTAATCTATCGCTTCCATAAGTTTTTCTATGGGAATGGCTTTGTTGAGCCGCATAATCTGTGTACGTAGTATATTGTTGGCTCCATGCAAGGAAAGGGCAAGATTGACCTGTAGGCATTCATCTGCAAAAGCTTTGATTTTGCGATCTAGTCCACTGGTAGAGACCGTAATATGTCGTGCACCAATAGCGAGGCCTTTCCCATGGTTGACAATATGTATGAAGCGCAAAAGATGATCATAATTATCGAATGGTTCTCCAATACCCATCACCACAATATGGCTAATTCTTTTTTGCCCAGGCGCTGTATCCAACTTTTTTTGCATATGGAGCAATTGCTCTACTATTTCGCCTGCTGTTAAATCTCTTTTCTTGGGTAGGAGGCCACTGGCACAAAATGTACAACCAATATTACAACCCACTTGTGTGGTAACACAAATGGATAGCCCATAGCTATGTTCCATTAAAACTGTTTCAATTAAATGGCCATCATGCAGTTTCAGTAAACATTTAATCGTTCCATCTTTAGCATATTGAATCTTATCTTCTACTATGGAAGTCAATGAGAAATGTTTATCTAGTAGCGATCGAGTGGTTACGCTTAAGTCACTCATTGCACTAAAGCTACTGACCCGTTTTTGGTAGATCCATTTCCAAATTTGGCCACCACGGAAAGGTTTTTCACCCTGTTCTGTCAACCAAAGCATCAATTCTTTTTCAGTTAAATTATAGATGGATGGTTTGGGCAAACAGCTGCTTAGAGGTGCTAACATAAAATTGGTTAAAATAAAGTATTAAAATTATATAGCATACTAGTATACTCTTATAATGAGAAAATAAGCATTAGAAAAATTTTTAATGGTTTGGAAATATATTATTCAATTATATCATACATGCATATGATGACCACTAGACTTAAACGGCCAAAGCCATCATTAGGCTTTGCTTCTTTAGAAGAAACAATCTTATTTAACCATTGCCATGGGATAGGTAAATAGTAAAAAGTGCAGTAGATTTACAGCAAAATGGACGGTCATCGCACATACTACTTTACCTGTTTTGTAATAGGCATATCCATACAAAAAACCAGCTATAGTCGCGAGTCCCATATAGATAACGCCTCCCTTGAAATGTACTATGCCGAATAGGAATGAAGTGAGTATAACGGCCCATAGTCCATTGTGCACTCCATAACGCGTTAACCCATTTTGGAGTGCCCTTTGTAAACAACCACGAAAAAGTACTTCTTCTGTCATACAAACTAAAAAAAAGTTATGCATGATCCATATCCACAATATATTGGTCAGGAAGGGGTCGAATAATATAAGGCCACTTAGATAACCGGGTATAAAAATAAATGGAATAGAGCATATATACGGCACAACGGTATGCTTTATGAGCTGTTCACAGCTTAGGTGATTACTTTTCTCTAAAGTAGATAGGTCACTCATACAATAAACCATTAGCATAACCATGGGCTGATCAAAGTTTAGATCCATTGAAAAAGGCGTAGATAATGTGGATAGCTTTATTCTATGGATGGCCGATATATTAAAAAAACCTGGAATACAATGAAATGCAATAGCTAATATAAATATATATAATATAGTACGTAATAAAATTTTTGTCCATTTGCTTAGTGGGAAATGTAAATATATGTAGCTAATAGAGATAAATAGCGCTAAAAAAAAGATACCGATGCTATTGATTACACCTTGGTACCACGCTACTAAATTTGTAGCGATTATCCATAAGTAGGTAAGTCTGCTTTTCTTACAAAATAAAGCTACCACTATGGTACAGATTAGAAGAAGGTAGGTAGCATTCATTTGATATATGCCATTTAGCCTACCTACACATTAAAACGAAAAAGCATTACATCACCATCCTGGACTATATAATCTTTACCTTCTATGCGTAGCTTTCCCGCTTCACGACAACCATGTACACTTTTATAGCTTTGATAATCTTCAAAAGCAATAACCTCTGCTTTAATAAATCCACGTTGAAAGTCTGTATGAATCAGGCCTGCTGCTTGAGCTGCTTTCGTACCATTTTGAATGGTCCATGCTCGTACTTCTTGTGGACCTACTGTAAAATAGGTGATAAGCTGAAGCAACGAGTAGGTCGATTGAATTAGGGTATCTAATGCAGCTGCTTTAAGGTTGTATGTTTGTAAGACAAAATCTTTTTCCTCACCACTTAATGCATTAAGTTGTATTTCTAATGCAGTTGAGCCCACAATCATCTTACTATTTTCTTCGCTAATAACCTCTTGTAGAGCAGATAAGTGAGGGTTCTTGTTCCCAAGTATGGTCGCCTCGTCTACATTGGCAAAGTAAATAACAGGTTTTGAAGTAAGTAATTGCCAATCATCAATCAATCGGTGATCTGCTGCTGTTACGAGAATGTCTCGTGCATTACGCCCTTGTTTAAGTGCTGTTAAAAATAGGTTCAATAGCTTATAGCCATCTTGTGAAGCCTTTGCTGCATGCTTAGCAAATTGCTCCATTTTATTTAACCTTTTGGTTAAGCTATCGATATCCTTGCAGCGTAATTCATGATCTATAATTTGCTTGTCAAAAACGGGATCTACACCACCAGCTACATGTAATACATCTTTATCCTCAAAACACCTGATCACATGTACAATTGCATCTACTTCACGAATATGACTAAGGAATTTATTACCCAAACCTTCTCCTTGATGGGCATCCTTGACCAATCCAGCTATGTCTACAAATTCTATAACAGCAGGTATACTATTTTTAGAGCTTGCTAATGTAGCGAGCAGCTCCATACGTGGATCTTGCACCATTACCATACCTAGATTAGGCTCTATGGTACAAAAAGGAAAATTCGCAGAAGCTGCATTCCCATTTGATAAACCATTAAATAACATAGATTTGCCTACATTCGGCAACCCAACAAGTCCACATTTTAAAGCCATAGGTCAATGTATAAAATCAAAAACTTTAATATGACGGCTACAAGCACTCTGAATGTGTATTAATTTGATCTAAGTAGCTTATTTGTTTGGGTTTTGCTCTGTATTCCGATCAAATTGATCGAATGCATAGTCCGCCATTAGCGTAGTTTTAAGGTGATCAACTACTTCATTAAGTGCACGAATAAATTTATTTATATCTTCTTTATATAAAAAAATTTTATGCCTTTCGTAAGCCATTCCATCCACTTCTGTTCTTTTCTTACTTTCTGTGATGGTAAGATAATAGTCTTTGCTTCTGGTTGACTTTATATCAAAAAAATAAACTCTTTTTCCTGCATTTACTCTTTTGGAATAAACCTCATCTAATCCTCTCTGTAATTCCACTGTATAGTTAATTTGTATATATTATATATCCTGGCTCTGGTGAAACTTTTTAACATCCATGTAGAAATTTCTTTTTTTCTAGCAATCTTTCTTTCGTTTCTGGGTGATCTAGATCTAATATACAACAGTCTACTGGGCAAACTGCTGCACATTGTGGTGTTTCATGAAAACCAACACACTCTGTACATTTGTCTGTAACAATATAAAATGTGTCATCTGTATAGGGTGTTTGTGGCGTAGTTGCATCCAATAATGCTTTTCCTGCTTCCACTGTTTTCAACTGCGTACCTTCAGCCCATTGCCAATCCGCTCCACCTTCATATATTGCGGTGTTAGGGCACTCAACTGCACATGCACCACAATTAATACATGCTTCTGTTATCCGTAAAGCCATATTTCTAAAACTATTTTTATATACTTGCTAAATTAATAGAAATAAAAGATTGCAGCAAATTCTTGTGTAAGGTTTGGGTGAATAATTTTAAAGATCTAAGCCGATTTTTAAAATTTCTAATTCAATGATACCAGAGGGAGTATCGATTTGAGCAGTCTCAGATACCTTTTTACCTAGTAATCCTTTTCCCATAGGGGATTCAACAGAAATCTTACCCTGCTTTAGGTCAGCTTCTCCCTGAGATACAAGCATAAAAACAGATTCTGTACCTGTTTTTTTATTCCTAACGCGTGTTTTAGAGAGAATAGTAACCCGAGATAAGTCAATTTCGTCTGCTTGTAGTACTCTGGCATTGGCCACCAAAGTTTCTAAAGCAGCAATCTTTGCTTCTAACAATCCTTGTGCATCTCTAGCAGCATCATATTCCGCATTTTCACTTAGATCTCCTTTTTTATGAGCTTCTGCCAAGTCATTGGCTACTTGAATGCGCCCTTCGCTTTTTAACCAAATTAGCTCTTTCTTCATGCGCTCTAATCCTTGTTCTGTGTAATAGGTCATAGAGGTTCTATGTTTTATGGTTCTACTTATTTTTTACAATGCAAATTGTTCGATTGCTTTAAAAAATCACTATTTCTAGTATGTTTAATAAATGCATGCTAGTACTGCTTATTTATCAAAGAACTGTGGATAAAAATAGGAGTAGGAATGCAATGCATAACATATTAAATTTATACCCAGCAAGGATGGGTATGACTACAACACCCCAATGCATACCTATGGAGAGTAAGGCAAGGAGTACTGCTAAAAAATTTCCAATTGCTTTGATATTACCTTTCATATTGATTCGTACTTACAAAAATTATGCAGTCAGGTTTTACTAAGCTTTTTATTGTTCTGTATATAAACATTAGTACAAGAAATAACAGTATTTTTGCCTACTTGGTAGCAATTAGTAATATTATCAAATTAACTTGGTTGGCAAACTATATAATATGGCTGTTTGCCGTTGGCATCGCTAAAGCCCTAATATAAAAAATAAAAGAATAAAATTAATGATTGCGTTGCATCTATGATTGATTTTGTATAGCTTTTAGTTGTGCTGGATTTGTTTTAAAAAACGCTTAAATTATGCTTTTTGTTTAACCCTTTAGTGGGAATGTTTGCTATTAGCCCTAGGTTAATGCCCTATTTTAAAGGTTATCGTTCTTCAGCAGAGGTAATTTTGCTATTTGTCTACATGAAATTCCGTTCTAAAATTAACTGTAGGTGCGACATAGCCTTATCATAAAATCGTTGCAATTTTCTATTGCAGTTGTCTCAAATTTTCACTTTTAGAATAAAAAGTAGTGGATATAAATTATATGCCCATGCATGACCTATTTGACCCATTGAATGATGCTATTCAGACTGATTCCCCATTTGATAGGGCTTCATTTTATTACAAAAGTTGTGCTTCTACCAACGACCTGGCGCAAACCTATCTACTACATGCAGCAGAAGGAACCGTTTTTATTGCAGATCATCAATATAAAGGCAGAGGGCAACGTGGTAGTAAATGGATTTCAGAATCAGGTAAAAATATTCTTTTTTCTTTTATTTTATATCCGGAATGGCTAACAATAGACGGGGTATTTGCCTTGAATGTTATTACTAGTTTAGCAATGTATGATGCACTAGTAGACCACTTGGCAAAGGGGATGGCTATAAAATGGCCCAATGATCTCTATTACTTAGATAAAAAGTTAGGTGGTATATTAATTGAAACCCATATAGGAGAGGGCTATAAAATAAAAGCAGCAGTGATTGGTATTGGATTAAACGTTAACCAACTGTATTTTGACTCTGCTAATTGCACTTCCTTGGCCATACATACAAAAAAGCCCTTTGATAGAGCTTTATTGTTGGCCCATATTATGGATGCCTTGGGTAGTTATTATGCTCAGCTACAAAACGGCATGGATCATTTACTTTGGGAAAAGTATGTCAACAGACTCTACCGTAAAACAGGATTTTATCCCTTTGCAACCGCAAATAGATGGTTAGAAGGGCGTATACTATCTGTGAATAGGGCAGGGGAGTTGGTTGTAGCCGAACGGAATGGTACACAATATTGTTATAAATCTAAAGAAATAGTTTTTATTTAGCTTGCAGCAGTGCCATCTTCTAAGCCTAGTCTGTAATATATACATATTCATTCATATTCATTCATATGCATAAACTACAAAATGACCTTTCTGAGGCTATTTTTATGGTTCATAAACCTTTGGGGTGGACTTCCTTTGATGTCGTAAAGAAACTTCGTTGTACATTACAAATAAAAAAAATAGGTCATGCGGGTACCTTAGATCCCCTAGCTACAGGATTACTTTTGTTATGTAGTGGCAGGCAAACTAAAAAAATCAGCACCCTTCAAGGGCTAGATAAGGTTTATACGGGCCAAATGCTGCTGGGTAAGACTACAGCATCTATGGATTTAGAAACACCTTTTAATAGCCATTCTAGTTGTGAGCACATCACTGAAGAGATGGTAAGTGCTGCTGCGGCTACTTTTGTTGGGTCTATAACACAAATACCTCCTATCTATTCAGCCATTAAAATAGGTGGAAAAAGAGCCTATAAAATGGCTAGAAAAGGAGAAACAGTGGCCTTGCTCCCACGTTCTATTACCATCCATGCTTTCTTGTTGACAGCCTTTAATCTACCATTTGTCGATTTCAAATTAGTTTGTAGCAAAGGGACCTATGTACGAAGCCTTATCCATGATTTGGGACAAAAATTAGGCGTTGGAGCTTACCTCCATGCGTTATGCCGAACCCAAATAGGCAACTATTGCTTAGAGCAAGCCTATAGCCTAGAAGAATTATTACAACCCCACTCTCTTTCTGTTTAGCGCATAGGACGGTTCTGTCGCATCTGTAGTTAATTTTGTATAGTTTTCCCGGTTCTGTCGCGTTTGTTTTAAGGAGTCAGTTGCTTTAGTATTTTTAGTTAAAAATTGACTAAAATCTTTACTAACGTCAATTCTAGATTAGAGTTATTGTAAACCAGTTGTATATATATTGGATATAGCAGGTTTTTTATTTTAGTCCATAAGCTGTAATTCCAGCTATTAAATTGACAAAGAAATTAGGTATACTTATATGTCTGGAATGTTCTATCTGTCTAATGTTTTTAAGCTGATCGATAATGGTTTCAATGATGGATCTCTTTTTTTGATAACTTCGCTAAACTTATGGCCGTATAATAATCAAAATTAAAGACAAGGGGGAAAACTATACAAAATTAACTACACATGCGACAGAACCCAGAGCCAATAGCTAAACGGAGGAAAAAATATCTATGATTTGAATGGACATATGAAGATAAATCATTTTTGCATTGCCATTTCGTTCTACATAATAATAAGCCTGTATCAATTGTGTTATAATATTTTTTAATTGGTTTATAGTTACATTAAGACCGAATTTCTTGATAAACGTTGCTTCAGCAGGTAAACCTATTTGAAAAAGTGGATCATTGAATTTGCCCAATAAGGTAGCTCTACTAATCTGTAGTGCGTAAGTAAAAAAATTCTTTTGCGCTTCAATAGATAGTTTACAAAATACTTCAGATTGCGCAACTAATTTAATCAAATTACCACTATAGCAACAACGTATCCACTGACTAAAATAATCAAAGTTTTCCCCAACACTTTGCTCGATCAATTGAAAAGCTTTAGACAGATTCCCTTGAGCTAGAAATGCTATTTCTTTACATCGATGGCTATCTAAATCGCTATAGATATTTCGCAACATTTGCCCAATGGCTTCTTCGGAAAAAGGAGGAATAACATGATGTTGAACACGTGATCTAATGGTTGGTAATATTTTTTCACTATTGGAACCAACCAATAAAAAAACAGTAGATGGAGGTGGCTCTTCTAAGGTTTTTAATAGTGCATTAGCTGCTGTATGATGGAGATATTCTGGTAGCCATATACAGACAACCTTATATGGCCCCATAAAAGGTTTTAAGCTAAGTTGTTGGATAATTTTACTAACTTCTTTTTTACTAATTTGACATTGCTTACGATCGAAGTACATAGCAGTAATCCACTCTTCTAAGCTCAAAAAAGGATTTTTTTTAAGCAAATCACGGAATGCCTCTAGATAATTTCTATCTGATTTCGAATCAAAAATTGCACTACTAGTTTTTTTAGGAAAAACTAGCAGCAAATCTGGATGGGTCAATTTTTCCATGCTGGCACACGAAAAACAACTGCCACAAGCATCTGTTTTCTTAGGGAAGATGCAATTTAAATAAGTAGCAAAGGCTAATGCTAAAGCAAGATTTGCAGAACCAGTAGGACCTATAAAAAGCTGCGCATGTGCTACCTTATCCGTAGAAGCGACTCTTATTAAACCATTTTTAAAAGCATAGTGATCAGGTATCTTGGCAAATTGCATATCAAATAATAGATTTAAATCTTTGTTACTTGAAGACCTAGCCTATTCCCCTTTTTTAGCAACAGCATATATCTACAACAAGCTGATGCATATAAGAAATATACTAGATTGCTTTTTTTGATTGGAAATCATACAAAAAAATAATAGCTGATGCAAAAAATTGATTTAACAGATATAGTTAAAACTGGAAACATCAAAAAAAATTTGAGATAACGACTAATAAGGTCTTTTAATTTCCACCATTGACTAAGTTTAATACCAAATTATATTTATTGACTAGAACAAAAAATAGACTTTATATTAGCCCATTTAAGTAGTAGCATTTTTCTTTTTGTACTTTTGATTGAAACGCTCAATCCTACCTGCTGTATCTACAAAAATTTTCTTACCTGTATAAAAAGGATGGGAAACATAACTAACTTCTACTTTAAACAAAGGATATGTTTTTTTATCTTCCCACTCAATAGTTTCCGATGTATGTATAGTAGAACGTGTCATAAACTTAGTACCACTAGAAGTATCTAAAAAGACAACTGGTCTATATTCCGGATGAATGTATTTTTTCATAAGTATATTAAAATAGTATAATTAATTGGATAAAACGATGTCCCAAATCTAATAAAATTTATTCATTATCTATACGTTTATTTGGTTAAAATAGTATTTCAGGTTCTGTCAAATCTGTAGTTAATTTTGTATAGTTCTCCCCCTTGTCTTTAATTTTGATTATTATACGGCCATAAGTTTAGCGAAGTTCTCGAAAGTAGATACCTGTTTTTTAGCTCCGATTAATTGTCCTTTTTGAATGATTGTAATATTTTCTATTCCTGTAATGGTAATGTTAGCCGAATGGAAACTCTTAAATACCAACATGGGTTTTATCCGTTTTTTGATAAACCTATGATTTTGTTCAACCCTATTATTCAAGTATTTGTAAGGTAGACAAGAAGGTAGACAAGAAGGAATCCGAATAGGGGAAGAAAAGGGTAAGCTAAAAATAGCTAAATCTATATATTATATAAATTTAACACAGTACCTGTGCATTCAGAGCCTGTAAGTCATTTTTTACTGATTTTTATATTAAATATTGACTACTCTAAATGGATAGAGCTAACACTGAACTTACATAAAATGATTTACAGGCTACAGAACAGCCAAATAAATTTCTTATTTTTTTGTCTTAATTTTTAGGTCCGATATATTCTGTTTTTTTTGTTTATCTATAGCAGATATCAGATCTTTAATTATAACTTTCTCGCATTTTGATTCACGTGCAAATTCGACAAGATTGGTATTTTTACCGATTTTTACATCAATGTTAACTCTTCCGTCGTTAAGTAATAAAGTAAGAATATCTCGATTACATCGAGATATTGCTTTATGAATAGGGTATTCGCTATACTTATTTATTTTATTAACGTCAATATCTGGATGTGCTAATAACATTTTAAATGCTTTTAAATTATCTAGTTCTATTGAAAGGGTAAGAGGAGGACCCGCAGGAGAATTTATTTCATTGACTTTACTTCCTGAATTTTTCAATAAAGATTCAAGGTCTTCATTATTTCTTTGATGTATTGCTAGATCAATAGGATAATAAGTAGGAACCGTTATATTTGATGGTTCGTATGCGCTGTATGCTAATGTTGAACCTGTAGAATCATTACTATTCCAACCGGTTTGGTTGAATGTACCTAGGGTTGATGATTCATAGTGGTAAGGAGATATAGTTGTAAAATTAGTATTATTAAACCCAGCTATATTCGATCCTTCTGATGACATGTTTGAAAAAGAATAAGCTGCTACTCCAGCAGAACCAATAATCGTAGCTGCTCCTGCTGCTGCTAAATAAATAATTTTTTTAGGGTTCGTATTATACGCTCTTCTCATATTTCCTGCGGTCGGTCTTGTGGTAATTTTTTTGAGCAGTCCTTTCTCTTCTTTATTTTGATTCATTGCTTGTTTGGTATTGGTACAAGAAAAAGTGGTAATTTTTTTGAGCAGTCCTTTCTCTTCTTTATTTTGATTCATTGCTTGTCTTGTATTGGTACAAGAAAAAAAGGTATTGACGCTTAATAGACCAATACATAAAAGTGATTTACTTTTTATTTTTTTCATATAAATTATATTTAAAGTTTATAATCAATTATTTTATATAATATATTCTATTTATTTTTAAACCTTTTTATTTCTATCTATCTTACTTATAATAATATACCTAGTTAAATCATCTTATATATTGAAAGGTTGTGTAGATGCTTTTTATACATAATTATCTGATTTCTTATTTTAAGAAACTAAATTGTGTATTATACTTAAATCTCTTGTATCTGTGTTTGTTTTGTCTATCATAGGGCGATTAGTCTAGCGAACAGCTCAAAAGCTATTACCTTAACTTCCAACTTTCTTAGTCCCTGATCTATGAGAGGAACAAATTTTATAACCTAGTAAAGTATAGTGATCAATCTTTTCGCCCCTGTTATGGATCATCTCTTGCAAGAAGACCTATAAATTAAAAAAAAGGACATTTCTTATATAGACAAATAACAAAATGACCCGACGATGAAAAAAAACATTTAAAATAGCGCAATAATGGCCAGATGATAGTAAATATCGGCACTAAAGTTTTAAACGAAAAATACAATATAGCCAAGGCTATACTTAAAGATGGCTTGCAATTAGAAGAGGTAATGTTATTTAGCGCAATATATAAGTCTGACATTCAGTCTGTTATATGGATTTTTATATAAGCCTCATACATACTCACTTAGTTAAGTTAAAAAAATATTTACAAAATTGAAAAGAAATACTATAATAGGGTACAAATTATATTGTTTATCAGATTAAATATTAATTTTTAAAACTTTTTGTGTTTTTTTTAAAAGTTAGCAGAATCTGAATTACCGAAGGCTCTGTCCATTTAAGTGTGTAAATTATTTTAAGGCCAATGATAGATGGCCAGTAGAAAATTTATGTAAAAATTTAATGGGAAAAGTATTTTCCGATAAGGGGTACCTCAGTAAAGAATTATTTGCAAAGCTCATGGAAAAAGGCATAGAATTGATTACACAAACTCTAATCCATAATTGATGTTATAAAATAATTTTATTATATGTTTTATGTAAATAATATTATTAACAACTTAATAAAGTTGTTATATAATTAATATTATGTTAAATAGAAAAAATATAAACATGCGGAATTCCAAATAAGTAAAGCCTATACTATAAAAGGAATAGAAAATATTAGAATCATTCAAAAAGGACAATTAATCGGAGCTAAAAAACAAGCATCAGAGATCTATCTAGTTATCAAACAATGGTCATAGAAAAACTCCATATGTTGCCCATGGTGGGGCATGCCAAAACTTTGTCAATCAGCCAACTACTTAAAAATAAGCCATTATATCTAGAATAGAAGGCTTCTTTTAGCCAGCTATATGGATAAAAGTATAAACCTTTTTCCCTTCTTTAACATACTTATTGTGCCGTATTACCGCATGCTTAGTGGTTAAAATTTCATAATCTTGAATTTCATTGTTTTGTTTTTTATTTTTTAAGGCTTCTTGTAGTGATTTGCTTATATATAATTTACCTTCTATTCCTTTAGAAATAATCAATATGATTTCTTTGGTGCCCCCTTTTATAGGATCTACAGTCCACCATTCATCCAAAAATTCTTTTGGTATACCACCTTCTTCATCATCATGATTAACCCTATACTTCATACCATATTTTATCGTTTTAGGAAATTTTTCCGATGTCACACGGCCATAAAAGTTAGGGGTTAATACCCAGTTAAACGCTTTTTCATCGTCAACTTTATTGTCGACTTCATCGATATGAACCATATTATTACTACACTTAAAACCAGCATCATCGGGATGAATGGATTGTTGGCCATGTGCAATATGAAAGCGCAACTTTCCTAAATCTAATTTGGTAACCAGACACTTATCTTCAGGCAAATCTTCCTCTGGCTCATTTAACTCAGACCATCTAGGATGATAAACTTCCATTTCTTGTTTTTCAGCAGAACAAGAGGATCCCTCCAAGAAGGACACTGGAATCATAACAACTAAAGCCTTGAGAAGGAATAATAACAAGCTTATAAAGCAACACATAAAAAATTGGAATAAAAAAAAGTAAAAAAAAGTAACCCGAATATCTTCGGCAATTTAAAAAAAATAAGTCGAATACAAGAATAGAAAAATGATTGGAAAACACCCCTTAGGTGTGTGATTCGTATAGGTTGTTACAGTAAAGATGTAAAGTTAACTGTTTAGTCCCAGTAAGAAATGGTTTGGATTAGTATTAAAATATTCTGTATTTTTTCCCATTATTTGTTGAACCATATAATATACTACAATTATACGGAACTAAACAGCTAAAATATCGCAATAATCTCGGCCTAATAGTAAAGATTTTAGTCAATTTTTAACTAAAAATACTAAATTAACTTACTCCTTAAAACAAACGCAACATAACCAATGTTATTGGTGGAAAGCTTCGCATTCTTCTTCCTCCCACCACAAATTGGTCACATAATACTTAATCATACTATCTTCTCCATAGTCACGTTGGGTTTTTATTTGCAAAGTATAGTTAAAAGTATCTCCAGCCCAGCGAAACTTAATTTTATTTCTAAAACTTCCATAATAGGCCTTTACGGTACTAACCTTATTGCTGGAATCTCCAAATGTGCTGAGTGCTATAGCATGACTCATCGCATATAAACCACGTCCTTTTTTACCAATTTTAGCAATGACTTCAAATGCATGGCATGCATTTAATGGAGGTGTAATATTATACCAACTGCCATCTCCAGGGACTTCACCAGAAGCATATGCTCCCCTACGCCCATGCATACTGACGTTACCATTTACAGTTAATTTTTCTGATGGATTAGTGGTGCCTATGCCAACATGACCATTAGACTGGACAAGGAATCTACTCTCTCCTTCTTTATCAACAAGATTAAACCCAAAAGCTGGCGTATTTTTAGGATATTGTTCAATACTCCAGGTAGGTTTAAAATCATTTAAGTTATTAAAAAAGGTTATCAACTTAGCGGAACTACCTTTAGGAGATAAACTTAAGCCATAATCTTGAGAAAAAATTTTATCATCTTGTTTATGGAACATAGAATCTATCAAATCTTCAAAATCACGTTGGGTAGGAATAGATCCCTTTTCAAAGCTTTTCTTTAGTTCTTCTCTACTAGTGATGGCCATGATCGGTTTTAATATATTTTTTAGTGATTAAACAGTATTCTTCTAAGCTTGGTATAGGACTATATTGATTTATACATGGGAATGGTTCTTCTTCTTTAGGCACTTGCCATGGACCTACTATAAAATCTTCAGCAATAGCCATATCACCTATGCTACCGTGACGCAATTTCATAGCAGTATCAAATGTATCCACAACAGCTATTTTATGCTTTTTTGAAGAAACCATGACAGACCATGGATGGCTGGCAAATAAATGACTATCATAGGTTGTTATCTTATCTAACGCTAAGTCTGGAGGTTTACCAGCATACTTTAATATAGAAAAATTTCCTATGCCTTCTACATAATAACGGTTATTAATGAAGTCTATAATTTTAGAAGTAGGTATACTGCCTCCCAACTGGACATCTTCCGATGGGTTCAATAACCATGGAGAAAAAAAGTTATATAAATCTTGGTGTAGTAAGTTTAAAAACAATCCTTTTTCATAATCAGGTTTAAACTTAACTGTAACATTAACCTTTACATCCTCATAAGTGGGGTTTACTACTTCGCACTTTATAAATGGAGTACTTACACTTTGAATATATGTTTTAATTTCAGCTAATAGCTGCCTACTTATCATAGGCATACCCACATTAAGATCTGTTTTAGCCATCACTACAATGGTTATATGACCAGGATTTACCATATTATTCCTGCTTTTTGAGGTATGGTTGATACACTTTACTCTGAAAATTTCTGGAAATTTTTCAAGGATAATTCGTTCATAATCCCAGACCGATATGGCTCTATTTTTATGCCTTAACCGCTCACTAACCCGTCTATATAAAGCTTCATGATTTTCAAACTGTCTTCCTCCAAAGCTTTGACAAGGTTGTAGGATCAATTCAATACCCTCTATAGGGTTTTGGAGCTGTTGAATCGCTTTTTCGGGTAACACTGGAGCAGAGAAAACTCCATTTTTATCCATAAACCTTGATACAGCAACGGCTTGTATATAAACGCCTATTATAGTGGGTAGGATGCCGATATCATTGATAAATTGTGCTTTAAACCAAGTTAATCCTGGCTTCATGCAGGTATTATTTTTATTGAGATCACTAGGCAATTTAGATAAATCAAAGATCATAATGCCAGACTTGGATAACCCATTGGTGCCGTCTACAACAATCGCTTCCTCAAACGGTTCCCAAATATTATCATATAAGTAGAACCATTTGGGTTTGGGGGTTTCTTGATCTGAACTATTTTCACGAATGACTATATGCATGGATAAATTTGTACCATTGAGATCTTCTATGCCAAAAGCTATAAATTGCTCTGGTATCAATGGCAATAATATAACTGGTGCCACTAACCTGCTGGGAAATAGTTTTAAATAGCCAAAAGAAGCAATACGAAAAAAACTGTTTAGATACTTTTCTTCCTCTTCTCCAGGAGGAGAAGTCAATACAATAGACTCCTCTGCTTCATAATCTACGGTAATGGTCTTGATACGGGGTGTATAAGGTTCATTCAAAATAATGGCATCTTCTTCCTGCTTTTTCTGAACGTTTTTAACGAGTACACTACTCATCAAATTAGGATAAATGGCATGGCCAAAAGCTTGCTCAGGTGTACATAATTGTAATTTTAAAAAGCCAGCCGCTGTTTTAGGACCATAAACGGAAACATCTAACGGCGTATTTGTTTTAGTAATCCGTAATGCAGCTACATCAATTTCACTAATGGTTCTAAGATCATCTAATCGCTCACTACCTTTATTGGTTTTAACAATTTGAAAAAGAGATACACGCTGCCTATTTTGAACATAAGATGGATTCCAATGCTGATGGTTTAGGTAGGCTATACTTACTTTAAAGTCATCGTTGTTCACCTTAATAGGATAAGCATCATAATAACTCTTAAACCCTCCTTCTATAGTAGGAAGACTATCCCATTTGATATGTATTTTCAAATCAGTCAAATTTTTAGAAAAAATTTCGCCACTTCCTATATAAAAACTACTGTCTAGTTTGGCTAACGGGCCAAAAGGTTCAAAATTTTGACTATTATCAATAATACCTAATTGATTCTGAAGAACTAATCCACGATATCCCTGTACACTAACTTTTAGATCTATTCTTTCCAGTACCAATCCACTTAAAAGATGCAAACCAGTAAGTGATGCCCCATCACGTATGCCAATAGATAAAGTAGGGGTACCAGGATTAACTATACTCCCTTCATATCCGGTAGGCAACGCTTCAACTGGTGGTACTTCTGTATTTAGAGATAGTGTCATATCTAGGCAACAGGTATCATGGATAAACTGTATCGCTACAAATTCTTTTGGTATATCCAACCATCCATTTTTAGTAGTAATTTGTACCCTTAACATGCTGTGAAAGATATCTGACAATTGTTTTAAAAATTCTTCATTATTAATTTCTTTATTTGGATTTCGCGTGATTAATAGCTGAAAAGACTCAAAGTTAAACTTCCATTTTACATAAATGGTACGACTGCCTTCAGCAAGGTACAATAAAGGAGAACCAACCAATAAAGCCAAGTGTTGGTTGGTTTGCTTTCTGGCTACTTTATTATCTTTTAACGTAGGGAATAATTGAAAAGGAAGGGTTTGCAATAGTTCGTTATTATAAGTAGCAGCAGATAATTCAATAGTTTGATATCCTTCTTTATCAATTTTTTTAGTAGTAAATAGCGTATTAATCTCAGAAATTTTGGCTTTATTTACGGTTAGATTCCTTTTTGTTTCAAACAAAATATCTTCACCATTAACTGGATTTTTTGCAACCAACAGGCTTCCTTCTGGTACAAAAGCAAAAGAATGGTTGGGACTAAGCACAAAATGTACATAAGCTTGGTCCGGAATGGAAGGATTATTATTAAATTTTAATACATGCCTATAGTAGTGGTCTAAGGTCCTTTGTGGGATGTAATTAAGGTGCGCATCTGCATAGGCTAGCAGCTGTAAAAAAGCTATCAAAAGTGCCATATGCGGCTCTTTGTTTTTAGAAAAAAGAGTGTCAAAATAATCGCTAGCAGATAGCGCCTTTAAAGTATAAATAGTATTAAAAACTGCGTCAAAAAAATCATCAAAAATATCAATAACTTGATCATCATTAAGCTGCCTACCCTTTAGCTCATCATAAAGCAAATCGGATTTTAATTGCCATAAAGAAGTATCATGGCACTTCTGATAAAGAAAAGTAGAAAAGTTTATAAAAGATTGAATAGAACTGGTTTTATGATACTGCTGGAGCAACCCATATATTTTAGTGATATGGGTATTGATTTCTTCATCTATAATGGTAGCTAGTTTGACTCGAACCACATCCTCATTGGATAGGTTTTTATGCCAATAATCCAATAATATAATCAGCTCTTGCGCCACGGACAATATGGTCTCCATAGACTTGCCATCTAAAATGCCTCTATGCGTGCGCCGTAGTGTTAAAAAATCTTCATGAATACGTTTTTTTAATGTATCAATATTGGTATGTAAAATTAGAGAACGTACAACCGTATCATCCTGCTCTAGAAATCTTCGCCAGATATTTTGATCTATTCGCTGATTGTTGTTGTCGTAGTAGGCTAATAAATCTGTATACAGATAAAGAAAGCGAAGGTGATCACTAAGCTGTCTATCACTAATCAATAGATCGCTTTCTACTAATTGAGGAAGTAATCGTTCAGCATGGCAGGTGCCTCTTCTGGCAAATAAAATATTAAGCTTTTTTTGAATATTCATATATTTAAACTATGATCTTTTTCCAAAAATTAAGATATTGGGTTAAAAGTAAGGGAAATATGGAGACAATCGACTTGCTTTCACATTAATCTAATCTAAAAAGCACTTATAAAAAAGTAATTAAGCTGAAAATTTATGCACTTCTTACCTTATCTACTGAGCATAGTTGCTTGTATAACAATAAATTTTAAATGGAGTCATACTATTAGCTCTTGCCACAAAGGGGAGGTGGCTGTACAAACTTTGTGCGATATAGAATCAGATACTACCAATGAACAAGATATGCCTGCTGATTCTTTAGATGAAATACTCAAAAAGGAGACCCATTCTGGGGGTGCCGTTCAAAACATATTAGGTGGGTTGGCACTGTGTTACAATTTTTTAACCAATCTTCTTTTATATCCAATTTTTTCTTTTTTACTGTTGCTATTATCAGTAGGAGCTATTGTACTGGGTGGACTTTGGATAAAGAAAATAAAAAATGAAAAATCAATTTCCACAAGATGGATCCTATGTAGTTGTTTGTATTTACTTTTGTATCTAGATCTATTTTTAGTAGTCTACGAGAAAAAGAAAATTCTTCTTTTAATGATAGAATTAGAAAAAGATCTTTTTTTAATAATCGCTGCTGCATGTATAGGTTATGTAGTAGGTAAGTTCTTTTCTAGTAAGTTTTTCGAAGAAAAAGAATTGCCCTAGTTGAAAAAAGATTTTATTGCATTTGTTCTAAAAAAATATTATTATTACTCCCTATTTCAATTTAAAAATTAGTAACGATGCGCACTATTTTTCCAAGTATTGCTTTTGCTAAGATTTAAGTCTTTTTAAATGAGCTTGTTTATTTGATCAAAGAAAGTATGCTTGCATTTACGACGATTAAAGGCCTGAGCACATTGACTATCATGAACTTGACCACCTGTAAGTATAAATTCAATACGATTTACTAATTTATCTGATACGCTCACTTAGAAAAAAGTAAACTGTATCTCCATAACGATTCACTGCTCTATATAAATAGATCCACTTCCCCTACCAAAAAAATTGCTCAGCCTATTCTTCCCATTGCACAAAACTTATCCGTTCGCGCTTGAACTAATTTTTCAATAGACCTGCTGGATAGTTTTTCTAAATGATCTAGAATACTTTCTTTAATAAGTCGTGCTGCAGTTGGTAAATCTCTATGGGCACCTCCTATTGGTTCCTTGATCAGTCCATCTATCAAACAAAAATTAGACATATCGTTGGCAGTTAGTTGTAACATTTCTGCAGCTTGTTCTTTATAATCCCAACTTTTCCAAAGAATAGAGGAACAAGATTCAGGTGTAATCACAGAATACCACGCATGTTCTAACATAAGTACATAGTCACCTATTGCAATTCCTAAGGCACCACCTGATGCACCTTCTCCAATGACAATTGATATAATAGGCACACGTAATCCAAACATAGCTTGAATATTACTAGCAATCGCTTCTGCTTGCCCACGTTCTTCTGCTTCCACACCTGGGTAGGCACCTGGTGTATCTATAAAGGTAATAATAGGTTTATTAAATTTTTCCGCTAAACGCATCAAACGAAGTGCTTTGCGGTATCCTTCTGGATTGGCCATGCCAAAATTGCGGAATTGTCGCTCCTTGGTAGTTCTTCCCTTTTGGTGGCCAATTAACATCATAGTTTGCCCATTTATCGTACCAAAACCACCAACGATTGACTTATCATCACCTACAAAACGATCTCCATGTAGTTCAAAAAATTTTTCTGTAATCTGCTGGATGTAATCAAGTGTATAAGGTCTATCTGGATGGCGGGCCAACTGAACCCGTTGCCATCTGGTTAGAGTTTGAAAAGTTTTCGTTTGTAACGCCTTGATATCATTGGCTAATTTAGCAATTGAGGCCATAAGCGCCGGTGCATTTTGCGCTTTAGCTGCTTCTTGCATCTTGACAAGCTTTTCTTCAAGTTTAACAATTGGTTTTTCGAAATCTAATAGCATAAAATGGATTTTTTTTAATTTTATGTGGGGCTGTTATTTGGTATTGAAGAATAAAAGAAATTTTTGATATAAATGACATTTTGATCAAATAGGATCAGCATGTTTAGGCTATATTTTTTCTAGTCTATAAACAAATCTAATGCTTTTTTAACATAACGTATATGTATGAATAAAGTAGATAGAGAACGATATATATTTTTACATTTAAAATCAGCATGTAAAAATATATTCAAATTACTTTTAAAACTGTTTTATTTTGTTAGATTAGTTGATACAGGAATAGGTAACTTAGAAAATATTTACCCACTTAAAAAGGGAGACATGAACATTTACCAGCTCTGTGGGCATACTACTATTTTACGATAATTACCACGTATCTTTAAACGAATATTCGGCTTTTTAAGCCCTTTAAAATGGAGTTTATGTAAAATTATCCTGCCTTTATTAGGCTGTTTCCTATCTCTTAATGAAAAATCTATTTTAATCCCATATAAAAAAGTTTTATTCTTGATTACTTTATGTTGATATAAAGCTCTAAACCAATATCCCTGTTGTCTATCAACTAATTCAATGCCTATAACCTTACTGGTAAATGCATCATAAATGTAGGCTAAAGGAGCAGGTAATACATTTGGTATAGATATTTTATGATCAACAGATCTAGCAAGTGTGCCTAAAAGCAATGACTGAATAAATGAATAATTACAATAGAAATGATATGACTGGTTGATACACTTATAATCCCATTGGTAGACTAGATGACGCAAGTGATCGACAACGGTCACACCTTTTTTATCGATAAGGCCACGCATGACCTCTATCCCGAAAGGACCCTTTACGATAAAATGAATTTGTTGATCATAGGCTACAGAGCAAACTATACGTCCACCAAAAGAATGGTGTGGTTTGATAAAATTGAAAACAGCCTGTATAGAAAAGTAAGGAGGAAAAGTAGTAAATGAATTAGCTAAATCAAGCGATTGCCCACTGAACTGTTCCATACCACATCCAGCAAACAAATAGAATATAGCTAAGAAAATATGCACAAAAGCAAACTGCATACACTTTTTAGGGCTTTGTCGCATCTATGTTTAATTTTTGTTGGGCTCTGTCCATTTAATTGTGTAAATTATTTTTTTGTGTTTTAGATTCTATTTTCGAATTTAATTAAAAAATGTGCCATAGCCTCACTCCAATTATGAATAGGTGTAGTCCACTTTCTGCTCATGTAGTTAATAGTTAGATATAAGGTTTTAAAAACAGCTAAATGATTAGGAAAAACCTTTTTATTTTTGGTAACTCTCCGAAATTGTCTATTTACGGCCATTTTAGCTATGAACCTGGTCAGCCTCCATTGAAAAAATCCTTTGAAAAGTTTATATTTAGAATCTGTTGCTAACCCCGTTGCAAAATGCACATGGCATTTCCCCTGAACAAATGATAATTCGCATACAACGCAGCAACTAAATACAAGATTAGGTTGTATACCTAAAAAATATATCTATTTGTATCACATTTAGTGACACACTAGATGTATAGATCAACCCAAATTATCTATATCATTTATGGCTATGCAGCATAATACACTTTTATATCGCTTTTTTTTTGATCCACTTGCACATGGTATAGTCTGCATGATGGTAGCTTATCTAGTAGCACCTGCTCAATTTATAAAAGTAGTCCACCAAGAAACGGGCGAATCCTATGCCTCGATTATTAATAGATGTATACATAGTAGAAACATCAAATTGTTTTTTTCAGGTGCCCATACTTATGCATTTCGACAGGTTATAGCTGCTTTATCCTTTGGACTTTCGCAATGGCTCTTCCTTTGCTCTATTAACTATTATCCAATAACCTATTTTACCTTATTGGTTAGCTGGGAATGCTTCTTAGCGGGAATAGTTGAAACAATTGTCACCGTATACAGCGAAATAAAAGAAATTGCCGCCAATAAAGGTCCTTTTATAAAGCGAAAAGAAAGGATTATGGATATTTTTACCCCTGTTCTTTTAAGAAATATACTAAGTGCCTCTCCATGCATATTAGCCTATGCGTTTACAAAAGATATAAACGGAATAGGAATCAATATACTGGTTAATACTTTATTGGGTATAGCTGTATCTGCCTTAACAATGCCTTTTGATCTAATCGCTACACAAAATTGTGGTGCCGAGGTGCGTATGACTTGGATAGGCCGCTTAAAACATAACATTACAGTAGAAAAGAAATTTTTTACCATCTTTAATGGATTAACCATGCGCATTTTGCAAATCGTCCCCTATTGTATTGCCCACGGTCTTGTAATGCTTTTCTTGGGAAAATTCTAAAGATTACAGTCCAGCTGTGATACCACCATTTTTGATCTGTGCAATACATTTTATAATATAAAAATAAATATGAAACAAGTAATCGCGCTATTAAAAAAATCGTATTCTACGCACTGGCCTATTAAGAGCAGTACGCTAAAAAAAATTTTTTCTATGGCTATCTTAATGTTTCTTATTCTACTGAATCAAAATTTAATTCGTGGCATAAAAGATAGTCTTGTCGTTACTTTAATAGGAGCAGAGGTATTGAGTTTTATCAAACTATTTATTGAAATGCCCTCAGGGATTGTATTTGTAGTGATCTATACACTCTTATGCAATAAGACGACTACAGAAAAGATCTTCAGAGGCATTATACTTTTTTTCCTCTTTTTTTTCATCCTATTTGGTTTTTTTTTATTCCCTTATCAAGCGCTACTACAGCCTGATCCTTGTATGGTAGATGGTTGTATTACGCTCCATCCCCATTTTAAATGGTTTTTCATGATGTGGGGGAAATGGACATTGGTGCTTTTCTATGTAATGGGTGAACTTTGGCCTATGATTGTTTTTACCTTATTATATTGGCAGCTGGCTAATACTATAACTAAAACAGAAGAAGCAAGCCACTTTTACTTTTTTTGGAACTTAGTTGGACAAGCTAATCTACTTATTTCCAGCAGTATTATGGTTTACTTTTCTCGTAGCGATCATTTTTTATTGCCCTTTCTAGGGGTACGTAAAACAGAAATAGAACTAAAAATAGCTGCTCTTACAGTGGTTATTATGTTCTTGTGTCTCTTTATCCTATTTGTACACAAGTATATTGAAAAGCATATCATCTATGGTAAAGCCGTTCACATAAATACCAAACTACAATTGGGTCTGTATGAAAGTTTTAAATTAGTTTCCAAGTCTAAATACCTTGGCCTAATCTGTGTATTGATGATTTCTTACTCCACAGTTGTTCATTTAATAGAAGGACTCTGGTACTATGAAACCAGCCTTTTTTATAAAAAAGACCCTGCAAACTTTATTAATTATCAAGGAAAAGTATTATTCTGGACAGGCATTTGTACCCTTACTTGTTCTTGCTTCGGCAATACAATCATTCGGGAACTAAGTTGGCTAGGTGCAGCACTGGTTACACCCATTACAACACTGGTAGTGGGCAGCTCTTTTTTTCTTTTTATAGTAGCGACGAATTTGAATTTTTTACCAGAGACTATAATGGGTATATCTACCTTAACAATTATTATAGCTATAGGTGGTCTACAAAACGTATTGGCTAAAGGGACTAAATACGCTTTCTTTGATGCAACCAAAGAAATGGTATACATTCCTTTAGACCGTGAGATGGGTACAAAAGGCAAAGCAGCAGTGGACATACTAGGTGGCAAAATAGGAAAATCTGTAGGTGCGATTGTACAAGTCATTTGTTATACTATTTTTGCTACGGCACAGCCCAATCAACTGGCGCCATTTTCAATGCTATTATTTATCTTAATTTGCATCACTTGGATTGCAGCAGTAACTATGCTATCAAAAAAATACCATAGACTAATAAAAAAGTCCGGTTACCCTACTTTTAACTAAGTGCATATAAGTAAGGGGATATTAGGATATAGTGCATTGCCTATGAAGCAGTTGATTAAAGAAAAACTAAAAGGAGATCCCATTATATGGGGCATTGCCTTTATATTTTCCCATCTCAGTATTCTAGTCGTTTATAGCGCTTCTAGTTCTTTAGCCTATAGACAAATGGATCACAATACTGAATACTATTTAATAAGGCAGGCGCTGCTTATAGGTGGCGGATTAGCTGCTATGTGGTTAAGCCACCGGATTGATTACCGCTACTATGCCGCTATCGCTAAAGTTTCCCTTTGGATGTCCATTCCACTCTTGCTTGTAACCTGGCAATATGGACTGAAATTAAATGAAGCTTCGCGTTGGTTGAATATTCCTTTTATTAATAAATCTTTTCAACCATCTGACCTGGCACAACTTTCCCTTATTATACGGATCGCCCATATGCTAGCCAAGCAACAAAAAAATATTACCTGCTTTAGATCTGCCTGTTTGCCTATGTTAATCTGGTCTGGCCTCATTAGTGGGTTAATTGCTTTAACCAATTTTTCTTGTGCCATTCTATTATTTGCCACTTGCTTGACCCTTATGTTCATTGGTAGAATCCCTATCAAGTATTTACTCATTATTGTACTTACTGGTATATTAGTTGGAGGCGGCGCATTAATCTGGGGTCAACGTGGGAGAACAGCCCTTAAACGAATAGAGGGATTTATGAAAGGTAATCTCTCCTTTCAAGCCGAACAATCTTATATTGCTATTGCAACAGGTGGACTTTTGGGTAAAGGGCCCGGTAATAGCACCCAACGCAACTTCTTACCCCACCCCTATTCAGACTTTATTTATGCCATCTTAATTGAAGAGTATGGCCTTATAGGCGGTATATTTGTCATAGTGCTCTATTTACTTTTACTATATAGATCGATTGCTTTGTTGCCTACAGCTTCTAGTTATTATGGGGGGATTTTAGCTATAGGTATAACTCTTTTAATTGTATTTCAATCTTTATTGAATATGTCAATTGCAGTAGGTCTCGGCCCTGTTACAGGCCTTCCTTTACCATTTGTGAGTATGGGTGGCACTTCCGTTTTATTTACGGGTATTGCATTAGGCATTCTATTAAGCATCGGTCAAGGCGTAATCGATACAGAACTGATACATTTACAAAAAGAATTGGCCGGCATTCGCTATAATAGATATAAAAAAAATGGCCGAGATCGATAGCTTATTCAAAGTTTATTTTACTATTTCTAAGAGAAGCTAAAATAGTTTAGAGATATTTTTTGTATATTGTCTGGCGTTTAATATTACTGCTGTAGACTGGCATTATGTTAAAAAAGTATAATTTTGTTGTGTAGGGTGCTGCATGGCATCTATTTAGGATTAGATTTTTAGTTGCAATAATATAAATTTATTATTTTTAATCCCTACCGTACATTATAATAACGTTTAATAAAAAGTAAAACGCGTAACCTAGTTTTAGCCCTGGTAAAGCCATTTATCTTGCAGACGTGCGGTTTATGCTGCTTTTTGTGCATATTTTACCTTGATACATGCTTATGTTTAGTGACACATGGATAATAATAAATTAGTAGAGTCATTTGCAGAATTTGCCAAATCTAAAAATATTGATCGCCCCACCGTCATACGTATTTTAGAAGATGTATTGCGTGCAGTTATGCTTAGCAAATTTGGGAATAGTGATAATTTTGATATAATTATCAACCTTGATAAAGGAGATCTCCAGATATGGCGTTTTCGTGAAGTAGTAGCAGATAATGCAACAGATGGGTGCGCCCCTGATAAAATACCCCTTTCAGAGGCTAGAAAAATAGAGGCTGATTTTGAACTAGGAGAAGAACTATCTGAAGAAATGAAAATTTCCGATTTTAGCAGAAGGGTGATTCTGACTGCTAAGCAAATGCTGGTACAAAAGGTTCGAGAACTGGAAAAAGAATCCCTTTATAATAAATATGAACAACTGGTGGGTTCTTTGATTACAGCTGAAGTAAATCAAATTTTGAGTAATGAAATCATTTTATTAGATGACGAAAGCAATGAGCTTTTTTTACCAAAATCACAACAAATACCTAAGGATCAGTTTAAAAAAGGAGAATATATTCGTGCGGTTGTCTCCAAGGTAACAATTAATAATGCAATACCTCGTGTTATACTTTCTAGGACATTACCTATTTTTTTAGAAAAGTTATTTGAAAATGAGATTCCTGAAATCCAGGATGGTCTTATTGCCATAAAAAAAATTGTACGGGATCCCGGTGCGCGTGCAAAAGTAGCGGTTGAAACTTTTGACGACAGAATCGATCCGGTTGGCGCTTGTGTAGGTATCAAAGGATCTCGTATACACGGCATTGTCAAGGAAGTTCAGTATGAAAACATTGATATTATTAATTATACTGATAACTTAGAATTGTATATTACACGTGCCCTCAGCCCTGCATGTATTAATCGAATTGAGCAAAGCAACGATAGGATCTCTGTCTACTTGGATCCTAATCAAGTAGCACTAGCAATTGGTAAAGGAGGCCAAAATATTAAACTAGCCAGTCGGTTAATTGGCAAAGAACTAGATGTGTATAGGGATCTGTCCAACCATTTAGAACAGCATGATATTCCACTTTCTGAGTTTAATGACACCATTGAACCTTGGATTTTGGAAGAACTGCATAAAGTTGGTTTAGACTCCGCTAGAAGTGTTTTAACCTTGTCCAGAGCAACTCTTGAGCAACGTATAGATTTAGAACAAGAAACAATAGACGAAATCTATGCTATATTAGATCAAGCGCTCAATCGTTGACCTAAATACATCCGCTAGGTAGCGTAATACATCCTATGAATCAAGAAAAAAACATGCGACTCAGCCAAGTGGCTCGAAAATTAAATGTAGGAACAAAGACCCTTACTTCTTTTTTAGCTCAAAAAGGATTTGTGGTAGATAATAAGCCTAATGCTAAAATAACGATCGAACAATTTAACCTATTAGCTACTGAATTTGTCTCAGCTGGTATGGATAAAGAAGAAGCTGCACATGTAATCATTGGTAAAACCTACCTAAATATCGTTGCACCATCTGATAAGCATGATGGTGCAAAAAGTAAAGAACCAGCACGAGTCCTACAAAAAGAAGCTACACCAGTAAAAGTGAAAATAGGAGAACAACCCTCCCCTCTCCTACCTGCCCATTATGAAGCTTCTATTCCAGTTTTACCTGGTTTAAAAACAGTTGGCAAAATTGACTTGACTACTGAAAAAACGAAAGCTAAAGTCCCTTCTACGGTTCGTTCCACTCCGATTGAGACTGCAGAAATACCTCCTCCTTCAATAATAACGGAGGCCGATGCTAAGGCAGCTTATTTAGAAGAAAGCGTTGAACCAGTCCCTGTTAAGCCAGATAAAATATCTTTTTCAGAACCACTTAAAAGACCTACTATCGTAGGTAAAATGACCCTACCTGAACCTACTTTTAGAAGGCACCATCAGAACAGTGGTTCTCTACCCCAAAAATCCAACGCTGGCATCGGTACATCTAAAATAGGGCGTACAAAACTACAAAATAGGTTCAAAAAGGGTATAGATAGCGCTGTTACAGCTAGATCTATAAATGGTAAAAAAACAGGATTAGCTAATTTTAATATAAACTCGGATACCTTTCGTAAAGAAAAAGATTCTAAAACAAAATTAGGCCCAAAAGAACAAGAAGGGGTATCTTCCCAAGAAATAGAAAGTCAAATCAAAAGAACTTTAGCAAAATTAAACCAAGGTACCGGCGATGCCACACGCTCTAAATATAAAAAAGATAGGCGTAACGCTCATCTAAAAGCTGAAGAAAAACGTCAAAGTCAAGAAAAAACAGCAGAAAAAATCTTAAAAATTACGGAATTTATCTCAGCGAGCGAACTCGCCTCTTTTATGGACACTACGGTAAATGAAGTACTTTCTACTTGTATGTCCTTAGGTATGATTATATCGATCAACCAGCGTCTGGATGCAGAAGCCATCACTGTAGTTGCCGATGAGTTTGGCTATAGTGTAGAATTTGTTGCCATACAAGAGGAAGAAGTCTATCAAGATATAGAAGAGACCAGTGGTCCACTTGTAGAACGTCCACCTATTGTAACGATTATGGGACACGTAGACCATGGGAAAACTTCATTATTAGATTATATTCGTACTACAAAAGTAGCTGCAAAAGAAGCTGGCGGTATTACCCAGCACATTGGAGCCTATGCTATTATTACCGATCAAAACAAAAAGATTGTTTTTTTAGATACACCTGGCCATGAAGCTTTCACAGCTATGCGTACCAGGGGTGCACAGGTAACCGATATTATTGTAATTGTGATCGCTGCAGATGATAGCATTATGAACCAGACTAAAGAGTCGATCAGTCACGCGCAAGTAGCAGGTTGTCCTATTATTATTGCCATCAATAAAATGGATAAACCGCAAGCCAACCCAGAGAAGGTTAAAAAAGATTTGGCTAATCTTAACATTCTAGTGGAGGATTGGGGTGGAAAATACCAATGCCAAGAGCTATCAGCTAAAACAGGGCAAGGTGTCAACGAACTGTTAGAAAAAATTCTTCTCGAAGCTTCTCTGTTAAACTTACAAGCGATACCCTCTAGAAAAGCCAAAGGGACAATTATTGAGTCTTTCTTAGATCCTGGCAGGGGATATATATCTACTGGTATTGTGCAAGATGGCACCTTACGGCTAGGCGATATTATGCTAGCGGGTGTCTACTATGGAAAGGTAAAAGCGATGTTAAACCACCAAAACATAGCGCAAAAAATAGCGCCTCCCGCTACAGCTGTGCAAGTATTGGGATTAAATGGTCCGCCCAGAGCAGGAGATAGCTTTCGTGTGATGGGTAGTATAAAAGAAGTAGGGGAATTGGCACAAAAAAAGCAACAAATGTTGCGTGAGCAGGCATTGCGAACAAAATCTCAACTTACCCTAGATGAAATTGGACGTCGTTTAGCCGTAGGCAACTTCAAGGAGCTTAATATTATCATTAAAGGGGATATGGATGGTTCTATTGAAGCATTGGCGGATGCATTGCTTAGCCTATCCCATGAAGAAGTAGGGATAAATATTTTACACAAGTGTGTAGGAGCCGTTTCAGAGTCTGATATACTCCTTGCTGCTGCTTCTGAAGCTATTATCATTGCTTTTCACATTAAACCATCTGCACAAGCTAAAAAATTCGCTGAAAGGGAAGGGGTAGAGATTAAATACTATTCAATTATTTATAGTGTTATAGATGACGTACGCAATGCGATACAGGGACTTTTAGCACCTACTATCGAAGAAGTACCTACAGGTCGAGCAGAGGTTAAAAAGATCTTTACTTTTTCAAAAATTGGTAATATTGCAGGATGTCAAGTTCAAACAGGTTTTATCAAACAATCTAACCCCATACGTGTCATTCGGAAAGAGCAAATTGTATTTACAGGTCCCATTCAGACTATAAAGCATGGACTAGAAGAGATCAAACAGGTAAAATCTGTCTCTGAATGCGGTATACATATTAAAAATTTTGACGAAATTGAAGTAGGAGATATTATAGAGGGTTTTGAGCGAAAAGAAATTAAACGACAGCTTTAGTCTTTTAATCCCATAAAGCTTCCTGATCTGGTTGCATAGCAATATTATGGTAAACTTTTTGTACATCATCGTCATCTTTTAACGCATCTATAAGCTTTATAAGCTTGGGCAATGTAGCATCACTTACTTGAACAAAAGTATGAGAGATATACTCTAAGCCAGCAAAAGTTGGTGCAATATACTCTGCTTCTAAGTGTCTTTGTATCTTTCCAAAATTTTCTACTGCACAAATTACATGGGCAAATGCACCATTGTTTTCTAGTGCTTCTGCTCCTGCTTCTATTAACCCTAAGGTAAAATTATCATAATCTTTAATATCAACAGAAGGAATGGTAAAGAAGCCTTTGTAATCAAACAAGAAAGTAATGGCACCATTTTTTTCTAAACTGCCTCCATATTTCGCAAAAATAGCCCGCACATTGGCTACTGTTCTAATCACTTTATCGGTCATACAGATCACCATGATGGCAACTCCATGTGGCCCATATCCCTCATAGGTTACTTCATGATAAGTAGCTACATCATGGCTACTTGCCTTACTAATCGCACGTAATATGGCATCTTTCGGCATATTAGCCCCTTTGGCATTTTGAATGGCCAAACGCAATCGTGGGTTAAATTCTGGTTCAGCGCCGCCCGTTCTGGCGGCTACGGTTAGCTCTTTAACCAGCTTTGTAAATATTTTACTTTTTCTTGCATCATTTATAGTCTTCTTACGTTTTATATTAGACCACTTACTATGTCCTGCCATTTTACTACTTGATTATAAATAAAATATGGAGAAAATATTGACCCTATAGATTATTGTACATAACCGCCGTTATCCAACCAAATCACCCTATACAAATATAGGTAGATCTTGCTACACAATAATGTGCTAAACAAAGGCAAAACGGGCGCTATTTGTCGAAAACATCAGCGGTATAAGGCAATCCCAAATGCTTATAGGCGGCTTCTGTTGCGACTCTTCCACGTGGCGTGCGTTTGATATATCCTTCTTGAATAAGAAATGGTTCATATACCTCTTCTATGGTTTCTGCTTCCTCTAGACAAGCAGTTGCAATAGTGGTAAGCCCTACGGGACCACCTTTGAATTTTTGAATAATATTGGTAAGAATCCGTTTGTCCATTTCATCAAGTCCATTCTCATCTACGTTCAAAGCAGTTAAACTTAATGCAACGATAGCTTGGGTAATGTGTCCATCCCCCTTAATCTGCGCAAAATCTCTGGTACGTTTCAGCAGATTATTGGCTATACGTGGGGTGCCTCTACTGCGCCTGGCAATTTCATAAGCAGCTTCTTGATCAATAGGGCTACCCCATATACTACTGGCCCGCTGAACAATTTTAGTCAGCAATGTGGTATGGTAGTAATCCAATCGCGCATTAATACCAAAACGGGACCGTAGCGGTGCGGTTAGCAAACCTGAACGGGTCGTCGCCCCAATTAATGTAAAAGGATTAAGTGACAATTGTACACTACGTGCATTAGGACCTGCATCCAACATAATGTCTATTTTAAAATCCTCCATGGCAGTGTATAAGTACTCTTCTACTATGGGATTCAGACGATGAATTTCATCTATAAAAAGTACATTAGAAGGCTCTAAACTGGTCAAAATGCCAGCTAAATCACCTGGTTTATCCAATACAGGTCCAGAGGTAACTTTTATATTGGTATTCAGCTCATAGGAAATAATATAGGCCAATGTTGTCTTACCTAAACCAGGAGGACCATGTAACAACACATGGTCTAAAGCTTCTTTTCTCTGCTTAGCAGCTGCTACAAATATTTGTAGATTTTGGACTAATTTTTCTTGCCCAAAAAAATCATTAAATTGAAGGGGCCGCAAGGCTTTATCAAGCTGCTCTTCTGGTTTTTTGAGCACGCTACAGGGGCCATTGATAAGATCATGATCCATTTTTTTAACTTTAACTCAATGAAAATATACGTAAAAAATAGCAACCATGTGGTTAAAAATTAGATTACTCAAACGATTAACCCTATTTTGTATAGGACTTTATCTGCCTATTAAGTTTTTTATCCTATGGATCGAGTCAACGCATAAACCTTTATGCCACCATTACACACTTGAGCAGTTTATATTGCGCATCATCATTTGTTGCCTTGCTTTTATTTATTATTTATATCTACAACAAAACAAGGGCATAAAAGATGATATAGTACCCTATCGCTACAAATTAATGATTGGTACGGTATTATTGCAACTGACCATGACATTTGGCTTACTGTTGCTAAGCAGTATTCAAGAAGCATTATGGTATCCTAATGTACAGTCTATACGACATTTTAGTAGTAGGATCTATTTTTTATACCATGGGATTATAGAAATAAGCTGCCTGGCTGCTATTTTAGAAGAACTACTGTTTCGAGGTATTTTAGAAAAACTACTCTACAAAATCATTTCTACCAGATTATGGATCACGCTAACTAGTGCGTTAGCCTTTAGTCTGATGCACGGTAATATGCGGAATAACCTATTGTATTTTGTGATGGGATGCTTTCTGAGCCATCTATACTACCACACCAAACACATTATTTATCCTATGATCGCCCATGGACTACACAATTTATGCGCAATATCTATCATGTATCTCAAATTAGATGAGCCACTAGATTTAGCCATAAATAGTCTAACCATTATAACGCGTATCATACTAGCGATTGGCGCTCTCTTAGCAGTGTATCAATATGTAACCTATAGACTGACTCAGCCAAAAACAAAAAATACTATTTAAATCATACAAGTATGCGATTGGTTATACTAGGTGGAGGAGAAAGTGGTACAGGAGCAGCACTACTGGCCAAACAAAAAGGCATAGAGGTATTCGTTTCGGATATAGGTATAATTAAGGATGATTATAAACATTTACTGAAAACTTATGCCATTCCATTTGAAGAAGGCCACCATACGATAGAAAAAATAAAAGGGGCTGATCAAGTCATTAAAAGTCCTGGTATACCCCATGAAACTGCAATCATTCAGCAGCTTCATGCATACCGTATACCCATCATAGATGAAATAACCTTTGCAGCACCCTATGCAAAAGGTAGGATCATAGCTATAACGGGTTCAAATGGGAAAAGTACTACAGCACACCTGATCTACCATTTGCTCCATGCGGCAGGATACGATGTAGCTTTGGCTGGGAATATGGGGTATAGTTTTGCAAGGTGTCTTGCAAAAGATAGTTATGACTACTATGTATTAGAGCTTTCCAGCTTTCAACTCGAAAGTCTTAAAAATTTTAAACCAAATATTGCCTGCCTATTAAATATTACACCTGACCACTTGAATAGATACAATTATTCTGTAGAAGCCTATGCAAAAGCTAAATTGAATATATTGCGCAATATGACTCCATTAGACCACTTTATTTATAACAAATCGGATCCAATCACTGCTGCATATCTTCAAGCACAAAATATTTTACCCGAACTGCACCCTATTCATCCATCCTCTATTTGGAATAGCGATGGGCTATGCAATTGTAATGTGGATGGCACCTCTTTTTGTATTAACAGGGAACAAATCGCTTTACCAGGTAGACACAATGAATACAATGCTATGGTTGCCATTACAGCAGCGGCATTAGCAGGGGTAGCACCTGCAACCATTTATGCTGCTTTACCTAAGTTTCATGGGCTATCCCATCGATTAGAATGGTGTGGTGCCCCACAAGGCATAGACTGTTATAATGATTCAAAATCGACTAATATAGGCTCTACAACGGCTGCATTGCTTAGTTTTAACCAACCTATTATCTGGATAGCAGGAGGAGTAGATAAAGGAAACAACTATAGCCTACTATTGCCTATTCTACAAGAGCGGGTAAAAGCAATCATTTGTTTGGGAAAAGACAACCACCTCATTATAAAAGCCTTTGGTCCGCTAAGATTGCCCATACAAGAAACCGATAACCTATATAACGCCATACATATGGCACTATCGATTGCATCACCTGGAGAAGTAATCCTTTTATCCCCAGCATGTGCTAGCTTTGACTTATTTAAAAATTTTGAAGATAGAGGCAACCAGTTTAAGAAAAAAATAAACAAATTAATTCAAAAGTATCCACCACCCAAAATTTAACAAAAGAGAGAACTATAGAAAATTAGCTACAGATGAAACAAAACCATAATTATTAGGATAATAGCAAACATGGCCACTAATTTTTAAATGCAAATAGCAGGATAACATTTATTTAAAATAAAGGCGACAGAATCAGCAGAACTTCCCCAATCATCTATATTGTTTACATAATTCTTTTTAGCGATATTTATTTGGTCTATTCAGATTAATAAAAAGTGTTAACGGCTGTTGTAATCCATAACTTATACAAAGTCTATACCAAATGCTATTCTTATCAAATATTATTCTAAAATAATGGGTTGAACCCATGCTATGGGCCAACTGATATAGGAAGACTAGGTCCTATATCTTTAACACACAACGTTCCTATTCTAAAACATTTTGATTACCCATTAACTAGATAACTACAATGCCTAAAGAAATGAATGCCTTACCGAGAAAGCTCTTTCCTTTTATTATTTTTTTTGTAAAACGGCAATCGGTTCATTTCAGCTTTATGTTCTTTACCATGATATTTTGGCCACTGAATGAATCATTGTGCCCTTACTTTGTTAAAGTATTGATTAATAAGCTTCTATTACTTAGTCCAGGTATAGATGCACCCTTTAACTTACTAGCTTTTCCCCTAATGGGATTGTTTACCTCTTGGTTGCTCATGGAAATTGCCAACAGGTTCTATGGTATGGTATCTATGTATGTTTGGCCGAGATTTCGAAAGGATATTCGAGAAAGCATCCTTACCTATACACAAGGCCACGCTCATGGCTATTTTTCTGAACATTTTACAGGTGGACTAGCCAATAAAATTGCAGAGTTGCCTCGTGCATGTGCGCACATTTTAGATATTTTCATATGTAACTTTTTCTCTACCATACTTACTTTTTGTATTTCCTTGGGACTGGTTCTGCAGATACATGCTCTTTTTGGACTAATTTTATTGGTTTTTGTAGCCATTTTTGTGGCATTAACCATTTTAAACATGCAAGATATAAATCATACAGCCAAAACGCATGCAGAAGCTATCTCTGAACTAGATGGCCAAATAGTAGATAGCCTGGGTGCTATGTTGGCCGTACGTTTATTTTCACGCACATCTTACGAACTAAAGTATTTGAATAAATATCAAACAGATGAAATAAAAAAATCTGAACAGGCCTCTTGGGCCATTGAAAAAGCTAATTTTTATAAAGGATGGCTTACTTTTATTTTTGTGGTAATTACATTTTCTACATTGATTTATGCATGGAACAACTACTGGATTACCATAGGGGATTGTTCACTAGTTACAATGACTTTCTTTAATCTAATGGGATTAATTTGGCATAGTACTTTTCATATCACACAAATTGCCAAAGAAATCGGTATTTCTAATGCTGCACTTTCCATTTTAAGTGCGCCACACGAGATCAAAAATCACCCCAATGCACGTCCCCTACTTATTAACCAAGCGGCTATTTGTTTGGATCGGGTTACCTTTTCTTATAAAGAAAAGACGAATATATTTAACGAAATATCTGTTCAAATTAAAGGTGGAGAAAAGGTCGGTTTGGTGGGTCTATCTGGCTCTGGAAAAACTACTTTCGTTCATCTAATATTGCGTTTGTATAACCTAAATAGTGGGAAAATATTAATAGATAATCAGGATATTTCAAAAGTATCGCAAGATTCTCTACACGCACAAATCGCCATGATTCCTCAAGATCCGATTCTTTTTCACCGGACGATTTTTGAAAACATCCAATATGGTCGTTTAGATGCCACAGAAACAGAGGTACTGGAAGCAGCAAAATTAGCATATTGTATTGATTTTATAAAAAATATGAAAGAAGGATTTCAAACGATGGTTGGAGAACGTGGTGTAAAGCTTTCTGGAGGGCAACGCCAACGTATTGCCATTGCGCGTGCTATTTTAAAAAATGCACCCATACTCATTATGGATGAAGCTACTTCTGCACTAGATTCTATTACGGAAAAGTGGATCCAAGAAAATTTAAAAAAAGTAATTCAGCGTGCAACTGCCTTGGTTGTTGCACATCGTTTGTCTACTATAAATGATATGGATCGGATTTTAGTTTTTGATAGGGGCATCATTGTTGAAGAGGGAACTATACCAGCATTATTAGCTAAAAATGGATATTTTGCAAAACTTTGGGAGCGACAAGCAAATGGATTTATATCAGAATAGGTATTTTTTATACCTTTTTAGGCTAGTATAAAAAAGATTTTTATAGCAGAGGCTTTTTTTACCTAAACAGAGGACTTATTAGATAGATGTATAAAAAACTACATTTGATTTCCCTTTAGGTTAGATCCACTACTTCTTGAAATGCTTCATAACTTCCGGGAAATACCTTTACTTTTTTGTTTTCAATATACCAAATTTTATTGGCTAACTGTTGGATAAAGTTACGGTCATGTGATACAAACAAACAAGTACCTTCATATTGCTGTAGGGCTTGTCCGAGTGTATCAATAGATTGCATATCTAAATGGTTGGTTGGCTCGTCCAGTACTAGAAAGTTTGCTTGAGAAAGCAGTACCGTTGCTAGGGCAACCCGTGCTTTTTCGCCACCAGAAAGCACTGCTATTTTTTTATATACATCATCTTTAGTAAAAAGAAACATACCCGCTATGGCACGCAACTCTTGTTCAGTGCGTTCATTGCTATTATGCGCATGCAAAGCTTCTATAATGGTATGTTCTATATTCAAGGCTTCTAACTGATGCTGCGCATAAAAAGCCATCTCTACATTATTACCAAAACTTCTTTGTTGTTGCTCGGCTAGCGCATGTCCAGCTATAATACGCAGCAACGTAGTTTTACCCCGTCCATTTGCACCAATTAAAGCGATTTTATCTCCTCTGTCAATTTGTATGGTCGCATCTTTTAGAATATTTACCGCACCATAAGACTTATTTATTTTTTCTATTACAGCAATAATTTTACTTGGATTTTGCTTGATCGTAAATTGGAACTTTATCGTTTTACGATGCATAGTGGGTGCTTCTACCTTATCTACCTTATCCAATGCTTTAATCCTAGACTGGACCAGTTTTGCTTTACTAGCCTTTGCTCTAAAACGGTCTATAAATTCTTGCGCGTGTTTCAGCTGTTTTTGTTGATTGGCATAGGCGTTTTCTAGTAAAGTACTCCTTTCTGCTTTTTGTATGGCGTAGTCACTGTAGTTCCCTACATAAATAGTAAATTTTTTATCAGAAATCTCTACAATTTTAGTAGTTGTACCATCTAAAAAGCTTCTATCATGCGAAACTACTATAAAAGCACTATCGTAATTCTTTAAATAGGTTTCTACCCACTTAATCGAAACCAAATCTAGATGGTTGGTTGGTTCATCTAATATCAACAAAGAGGGTTCTTGTAAAAGCAATTTGGCAAACATAACCCGCATGCGCCATCCACCTGAAAACTCAGAAAGCGAACGGTCTAAATCCTTGGTCGTAAAACCCATACCCTCTAACATCGCATCTGTTCTTGACTGTATATCATATCCTCCTATTCTTTCAAAGGTTTCTTGAAGATTCGATAGTTGCATCAGCAAATCGTCGGAATAGTTTACCTCCATCTGTTGACACAAAGACTCAATTTTTTTTTGCGTAGTCAATGCTGCACTAAAAGCTTGCATGGCTACATTCCGAATGGTATCCTGAGATTGATAAGAAAGTAAGTCCTGATTCAGAAAACCAATGGAACATTCTTTTCTTTTAGTGACTTTGCCACTATCTGGTGTAAGCGTACCGGTAATAATCTTTAACAGAGTAGACTTTCCAGCCCCATTAGGACCTACTAGGCCAATTTTATCCTTGGGTTTAATATGTAACGAAGCTAAATCATATAAAGTTCGCTTGCCCAAATGATAGGTAAGATCATTGATTACAATCATGTAATTTTATTTGCTTTTTTAGCCTATTTTAGCGGGAAAATATCGCTTCCAAACAGCAACTATACCGGTAGAAAGGCGATTAAACGGTTTGTTCTATCTTATAGCATGCAAATATAAGATAATTTTCGATATATCGTATGCCCACTTGTGCACTGAATGGATAAACGTGAATTCTGGATTAGGGATTAGAAAAAGGATTAAAAAAGCTCCTTTGTGCTTTAAATTTGCGGAGGTAGTGGACTGATTTTTAAGACAAATTTTTAGGAATTTTATTGTCCTATTTTTTCAGTCCACTATAATCTACTGGTATGCCCAGTGTATGCCATTCGGGTGGTCTTGTATGGCAATCCCCATTTTATGCAGCGAATGGCGTATAAAATCAATTTGATGGTAGCGCTTTTCTGCCTTGGCCTTTTGGTAAATGGTTTGTATGATTTCCATCATTTCATCGGTAGTGGCTTCACGTTCTTCTTTTAACCCTAAGAGGTCTATCATAAAGGTAGAATAGGTACTACGCAATTGGTTGAATGCCGCTGTTGAAACAGATGCATCACGTAGTGTTCCATTGTGCCATCCATTTATCTTTTTTAATAAATTAAATAAACTTGCTAAAATTTTTGCCGTATTGAAGTCATCGTTCATAGCCCTATAGCAAGCTGCACAATCTTCATAGATCGCTCTATCTAATGCACCACTTTCGGTAGACAAGGCAATTGTTTCGTGATGGAGCTGAGCAAGCAAATACCAACCATTCATTAATCTTCGATATCCCTGATGAGCAGCTTTTAGACCCTCTACGGTAACAGAAAGTGTGCTTCTATAATGGGCCTGTAGTATAAAAAAGCGTAATGTCATAGGGCTATAGGGTTGATCTATAGCCCTATGGTTGCCCGTAAAAAATTCATCTAATGTAATAAAATTACCCAATGATTTACCCATTTTGACCCCGTCAATCGTAACCAAATTATTATGGAGCCAATAGGTAGCCAAATTCGTTTTTAAGGCAGCTTGTGCTTGAACTATTTCACACTCATGGTGTGGAAAAAGCAAATCCATTCCCCCCCCGTGTATGTCAAATTGTTTACCTAAATATTTTGCCGACATGGCAGAGCATTCTATATGCCATCCAGGGAAACCCTCTCCCCATGGAGAAGACCAACGCATAATATGCATAGGTGTTGCTTTTTTCCATAAAGCAAAGTCTACTGGGTTTTTTTTGTCTATTTGATTCGCCAATGCACGTGTTCCTGAGCGAGCCGCTTCTATAATCCTTCCTGAAAGTTTGCCATAATGCTCCATTTGGTTGTATTTGGCTAGGTCAAAATAAACCGATCCATCTACGATATAGGCAAACCCATTTTCGATAATCTTTTCAATCATGGCAATTTGCTCTGGAATATGTCCACTTGCACACGGCTCAATGCTGGGAGGTAATACGTTAAGCTGTTGCATATTGCTACGATAATTATTGGTGTAGCGTTGCGCTACCTCCATTGGACTTACCGCCTCTAGATCCGCTTGCTGTTGTATTTTGTCCTTTCCTTCATCTAAATCCCTTTCTAAATGGCCTACATCTGTAATATTGCGCACATATCGCACTTTATAGTTCAAATGTTGCAGATAACGAAAAACTATATCAAAAGTAATAGCTGCACGTGCATGACCTAGATGTGGGTTCCCATAGACAGTGGGACCACATAAATAGATGCCCACAAAAGGTGGCTTAAGGGGCTGAAACACTTCTTTTTGCCTAGTTAGGCTGTTGTAGATCCGTAATATTTGATGCATCTTTGTATAGGTCAAAAATATTTTAGATTTTTGCTGGCGTAGGTTTGGTAGCCTTTTTGGTAGGCCAGTTCGATTGGTATGCCATCCCTTTCTAGGGCACAAGAAAATAATATGTAAAAATACAAAAATAAAATTGCTATGTACGAACAGCTTAATAAGCATGCCGCAGTTAAAAAATTATTTGGTACTGCTATTATCGTTATAATGGGGGTATGGTTGGTTGCGTCTTATGCAGGGAAAAAAAGCTTAGCGCCCGTTACGCGTCTCCAGCAAGTTAATATTGTAGAGCCTACTCAGCCACTGCAAGATAGGCTATTCCTACCAGAAGGTAAATCTGCACTACCCGCTCTACCTGATTTTACCTATGCCGCTAAGCTAGCCACACCAGCTGTGGTGTACATCAAAGCCTCTCAGGATCCTAAAATCCTAAAACGAGAAGCTATTACACCATTAGAGCAATTTTTTAAACAATTTTTTGGAGAAGGATTATTGATTCCTAAGGAATATGAACAGCGGCCCCAAATTTCTAATGGTTCTGGGGTTATTTATACCAGTAATGGATACATTATTACGAATAATCATGTGATTGACGGGGCCGATCAAATCGAAGTAACCTTACATGATAATAGATGTTATAAAGCAAAATTAGTTGGTGCAGACCCTGCTACAGATTTAGCACTTTTAAAAATTGAAGCATCTAATCTGTCTACTTTGGTACTAGGTAATTCCGATAAGCTACAGGTGGGAGAGTGGGTTTTAGCAGTCGGTAATCCATTTAATTTACATTCTACTGTTACCAAAGGGATCGTAAGTGCCAAATCTAGATATTTAGATGATAGTGGCAAATTAGGTATTCAATCTTTTATTCAAACCGATGCAGCCCTCAATCCAGGTAATAGTGGTGGTGCATTGGTCAATTTATACGGGGAATTAGTAGGCATTAATACAGCTATTTATGCAACTAGATCAGCTTCCTTTGTAGGATATGGCTTTGCTATACCTTCTTCTTTGGTAAAAAAAGTAGCTGATGATTTCATTCAGTATGGTGCCGTACAACGTGTACTATTGGGTGTAACTATTCGGGATATGAATGCTGAACTGGCCACGAAATTGGGCTTACAAGCAACCACTGGTGTCTATATTGATGGAGTTCAAGAGCATAGTCCTTGTACAAGGTTATTGCAAAAAGAAGACGTGATTATACAAATCAATAACCGCCCAATTTATAAAAGTGCAGATTTACAAGAAATCATAGGTTGTGCCAAACCAGGTGATCAGCTCACTGTTATCTTATATCGTAAGGGTAAAGAAAAGCGCGTCAATTTATTGTTAGAAAAAGCACCTGATGCCATACAAATAATACTAAAAAACAATACATTAAAAGCGGAAGGTGCTATTTTTCAGAATATAGATGAAAAAACAAAAGCAAAATGTAAGCTTACAGGTGGCGTCCTGGTCCAAGAGGTTACCAAGGGTAAATTTAAAACTGCTGGCCTTAAAAAAGGTTATATTGTACTTGCTTTTGATAAACAACCGGTTAAAAGTATAGTGGATTTCGCTGAAATCATTCGAACTACAACGGCAGAAGCAGTACTTATACAGGTGATGGAACCTACTACAGGGGAGATCAATTATTTAGCAGTTGAATGGGCCAAATAGGCTACTGCTCATCGCGCATAATAAAGTTTGTCATATTTTAGAGGTTATGGTTGAGTACAATGATCAAAAAAGATTTTTTGCTTATCGATCTAATTATCTGATCGCGCGATTATGCCTTATCCTAATCGGCTTATGCGCGCCAGCCTATGCTGAAAATGATGTACTAAATGAGGTCCCTTTACTGGAAACTATTCAATTTGAGTTATTGGGTACAGATTGTAATGGTAGGTTACAGGTGACCATTAAAGCACATGAGATGTGCCAATCCCAAAATGGAAATGTAACCTTAACAGATGATATAAAAATCGCTATATTAAGCAATAAAGTAGATCAAGAAAAAGCTCCTATTTATATTCAAGCCAATAAGCTTCTTTACAATAAAGAACAAAGCCTCTGTATCATAACAGGAAACATTCTCATTAGTGTTCCAGAAAAACAATTGACCATCCGAACAGAACAGTTGTCATACGATATGAAGCAAGAAATAATATTTACAGATTTACCTATTGTAATAGCACACAAATCCCATGAGTTAAAAGGGATTGGGTTACGTGCTACAAGGGATTTAACTCAGTATACGATTACAATGCCTAATGGCACAGCAGAGATCGATCAAGCACCTGTCCTAAAAGATTAATTCATTATACTATTTATGCGTATTTTGGTCGGTTGTGGAGGTACAGGTGGACATATTTATCCTGCTATAGCTATTGCGGATGGCATTAAGAAACAGGTTCCAGATGCAGTTTTCTTATTTGTAGGGACAAAAAAAAGTAGTGAAGTGGGGTTGGTAGTTACTGCTGGTTATCCCATTGTGCGGATTAGTATAAAAGGATTCCAAAGGAATAGTATCCTTAAAAACCTATTAATGCCTTTTTTTCTTTTAAAAAGTTTATACCAAGCAAGGCGTATTATTAAATCATTTAAACCTGATTTGGTTATTGGAACTGGAGGGTATGCTTCTTTCCCTACATTGTTTGTAGCTTCTATGCAAAAAATTCCTACCCTTATTCAAGAACAAAATAGCGTAGCTGGGTTAACCAATAGATTGCTTTCTAGATGGGTGGCTAAAGTTTGTACAGGTTATCCAGATGTTATTTTTCCTTGTGAAAAGGGAAAAATAGTCTATACAGGTAATCCCATACGTTCCTCGCTCTGTACCTTCCAAGAAGACCGAATGGATGCACTTGAGTATTTTAGTTTTTCTTCCTTTCAAAATAAAAAATGTCTGCTTGTGGTTGGTGGCAGTGGAGGTGCAAAAATATTGAATACAACGATACTGGAATGGAAAGATCAGTTGTCTAACTTGGATATACAAATTATATGGATTACAGGTAAGCGCTACTTTAAGCCGATTAAAAAAGCGATGAGTGATTATCCTTATATAAAATGTTATCCCTATTTAAGCAATATGGAAATGGCTTATACAGCAGCGGATATTGTTGTTTCTAGAGCTGGCGCGTTATCTATCGCAGAGCTTTGTGTATGGAGGAAACCGACCATTTTGGTGCCATCATCCAATGTGGTAGAAGATCACCAAACTAAAAACAGCTTGTCATTGGCCCATCATGGAGCTGTTATACTTATTACAGATCAGGAATGCCCTTTTCTACTCATACCTAAGATAGTAGAATTATTTAATGACGAAGCACAGCAGTTAAAATTAGTCAAGCAAATGGAACTTTTTACGGCATCGCATGCCAACGCTCAAGATAAGGTAGCTGCAGCCGCACTTGATTTAGTTCTATCGCGTTAATAGAATTTAAAACATATAAAAATAATTTACACATTTAACTGGACAGATCCGAGCAGTATTTTTTTTGTTTTCTGATAGCTACTTACTTAATTGATATATTTATTGGTTTGTTATATTAAATCCTAATTAGTATGTTTTATTTATTATGATATTTTTCTAATAAATTTTTTAAAATAGCAGCTGTCTCTGGATCCGGTTCACCTGAATAGCTACTAGGTCTAAAATGCATCTGAAATACGCTTAGCGCTCGACGAGTATTTTCATCCAAAATACCTGTCTTAACAACTCCTCGGTAGCCATACATTTGCAGTTGATCTTGAATTTTTTCAATGTCTATGTTAGATTGTTCGTTTATATCAAGTTCAGATCTATTATAAAATGCACCTACACCGTTTTTATAAAGTTTTTCCCAATCAAAGGCAGGACCTGGATCTTGCTTTCTTCCATAGGGTAATGCTATATCAGAATGACCTACTACATTAGTGGGTTCAATATTGTATTTTTGAACAATTTGTTTTGATAAAGATATAACAGTTTCCATTTGATAATCACTAAAAGGTTCCCATTTTTCTGCATTAGTTAAATTCGGCTTATCAGATAAGCCTGCATTCACTATTTCTATACCTATAGAGGTATTGTTTAGAGTGATATGTTTTCCCCATCCACTAATACCTGCATGCCAAGCAGACTTTTCATTAGCAACCAAGTTAAAAACTTTTCTCTGGCTATCTATAGCTGTTTTGGGCACTAGATAATGCGCACTAACACGTAGAGAACGTAAAGGATCAGTTAATATTTTCAATGATTCTTCTAAATCAGCTACAGTGTAATGCATCACTAGATGCGTTATACGTTGATTTTTATTTTGAGAAGGATGACTATAGTCCATTACTATTGGATCATTGATTATCGAGTCATTGGAATGCTGCTTATAAGGATGCATTTCATTACGTACTCCACTGCACGATGAAATAACTAGTATAAAAGATGAAAAGATAAGATTTAATCTTAGATTTAAATTAATCCTCATTATAGTAGGGTTTTATAATTTTTGACAGAAACAACTTAGGTTCTAAACTGTTGCTTTACCTGAAACAATACCGTATAGATAAAAATACCAAGTGCATTTTATTAAAAAAAAATTTAAATACCTAAAAGTTTACGTTTATTAGGCAAACCTGCCTAAAATAGTGAAATTTATGTATCCTTAACACAGAAAACTATAAAAAATAACACTAAAAACTTAACAAAAATTACAATAACTATCTATAGCAACGGTTTCAGTGTATACAAAGATGAAATAGCTCATCTAAAGGATGAAAATGATACCTTAGCCAAAGCATTAGGTAAAACTACAGTTGAGTGGGACTGGGCAGTGGGAAAGCTAAATAGCAAAGAATATATTTATATAAATTATATTGGTTATCAGGTTTTTATGTCATAAATTATTTTGTATAAGTAGGTAAAGTAGCTAACTTTTTAGTAAAAATACGAATAAAATACTATTCTAAAACTTTTATAAATCAATTAAATAAATCCAGAGTTCAGGTTATTAATGTAGTATAGACATGGACCAAATACTTTTCCCTAAAAAAGGGCTCAATAAAAAAGCGATGAAGTGGATATACATCCATAGATATGGGTAAATAGTCGGATGATGGGCCTTTTAGGTATAGTATGCCATTATATAAGCTATTCTTATTTTCCTTAGCTATTTTGTCTTTTACCCAATGATAGAATAAAGCTAGATGGGCAACCCCCCTTCCGATTACAAAATCATAGACGCCTTTTAAGTCTTCTCCTCTTGCCCAATCCACACTAATATTTTTTAACCCAAGGGTTCTTACAATTGATTGTACAGCTTTTATCTTTTTTGCGGTCGCATCGACTAAATGAAAATTTACCTCTGGAAACATAATGGCCAGCGGAATACCAGGGAACCCTCCTCCTGTGCCAAAATCTAAAATCTTAGTATGGGCACAAAAAGTAATTACCTTAGCAATGGCTAATCCATGCAAAACATGGTGCAAATAAAGATGGACTATATCTTTACGGGATATAAGATTGATCTTTGTATTCCAATCTTTATAGATACTTCCTAAACGATTAAAAAGTTCTAATTGGCTGGTTGTCAATTCAGGAAAATAATGGGATAGAATAGAAGCTGTATGTAATTTTTTTTGTAGATCCATTCTTTTATAAACTTACACCATCAAAGGTTCATCTTGAATCGACTCAAATACAAAATTATGGTTGGTATAGATACAGATATCCGCTGTTATGGTTAAACTTTCTCGTACCATTTGCATAGCGGTTAAATGAGGCGCATGTTTCATCAAAGCAATGGCAGCAGATTGGGCATACATACTGCCTGATCCAATAGCTGCTAAGGGATAATCCGGTTCTAACACATCACCTGTACCCGTAACCATTAGTAATCCTTCTCGATTGGCCACTACCAACATAGCTTCCAACCGTTTTAGCATACGATCTGTACGCCAATCTTTAGCTAACTCAATAGCTGATCGCTTCATATTACCATGATAGCTTTGCAGCTTTTCTTCAAAACGTTCTAATAAGGTAAAAGCGTCAGCAGTAGAACCGGCAAAACCAGCTAAAACCTTGCCTTCAAAAAGCTTTCTTACCTTTTTAACATTGCTTTTAGCAACGGTATGGCCAAATGTAGCTTGGCCATCTGCACCAATAACTACTGCTCCATTGTGGATCATAGCTAAAACAGTAGTCGATTTAACTTGGATCATATGATTATTATCAGGTAGATGGATACGTTTTTTATAGTAATAGACTCAATGGCTGTTCCAACAACGCTTTTAAAGTAGCTAAAAACAATGCCCCTGTATGGCCATCTACGACGCGATGGTCACAAGACAATGTAAGTTGTAACATATGTGCAGGAACAACCTGATCATCCTTAAAAATAGGTATTTTTTGCATGGCACCAACCGCTAAAATACAAGCCGCTGGCGGGTTAATAATAGCCGAAAAACATGTAATACCGAACATACCTAGATTTGAAATAGTAAAAGTAGCACCTGTATAATCTCTAGGCGTCAATTTTTTTTGTTGTGCCTGTTTACATACCTTTTTTACCGTTTTACTAATTTGTACCAATGATTTTTGGTCTGCAAAACGCACTACAGGAACTAGTAACCCATCTTCAACGGCTACTGCTACACCTATATGCACATACTGGTAGCTTCTGATTTTATCAGTCAACCATGCAGCATTTACTTTTGGATGTTGGATAAGCGCTAAGGCAGTAGCTTTAATAATTAGGTCATTAATAGAAATTTTTGTTGATGCGTATTGGTTCAGCTCTCCACGGATCTCAACTACTTTATTCATATTTATGTCAACCATTAAGTAGAAGTGAGGAATATTCATTTTACTCTCTGTCAGCACTTCTGCTATTTTTTGGCGCATAGTAGAAATGGGGAAATCTTCATAAACTGCTGTAGTAGACTGCTCATTTATCGAAATTTGGTCCAGTCTATCGGGTACAAAATGGATAACATCTTTCTTTACAACCCGTCCTGCTTCACCAGATCCCTGAATTTGTGCGAGATCATAGCCTTTTTCTTTTGCTATTTTTTTGGCCAAAGGGGAAGCAATAAATCGATCTAAAGGCAAAGATGGCTGCATATCGGCAGTAGCCGCTATCATTTGGCCATCTGCAATTGGCAATTGAATAGGTGGTAGATCTATATCTATATGCGTATCACCAGGTCTATCCCCATCTATAGCAACAGTAGAGGCCAATAACGTATTAATATCCTCTTGAGGGTCTCCTATAATGGCAATTATATCATTAACCTTTGCAGCTGTCTTTTCTGCTACGCCTACATACAGCAATGTACCATCTTCATAGGACTCCAACTCCATAGTAGCTTTATCTGTGTCTACTTCAGCCAATATATCACCAGCTGCTACTTTATCCCCCACTTTCTTGATCCAACGGCTTATGATACCATGCTCCATGGTATCACTCATTTTAGGCATCCTAATGCACTCTGCCATATGCTTTGAATAACAAATTAAAATAATCTAAACTACCTAGCCTAGCTAGCGTATGGTAGGTGATGGGATCTATATTCCCTAACTTTAGAATAAATTTACATATAATTTGGCAACTATACTGCTTCATTTTATGCTTCCTTTAGATAAAGGTAACCATATGCATCGTTTGTTATTTATCGGAAAGGCTTCAACTTTAAAACTATGCTCACCTCTTTTTTATACTTTCTAGCCCACAAAAAGTTAATTGTAGATAGGGATCAAACCACTCTTTTAGCAGTAAGTGGTGGGGTAGATTCTGTGGTACTCTGTCACCTTTTTAAAAAGGCCTGCTTACCTTTTGCTATAGCCCATTGTAATTTCAATTTACGTGGCAGAGAAGCAGATGTAGCAACTGAATTTGTAAAATCGTTGGCCGCATTTTATGAAGTTCCTTTTTATACCACTCGATTTGACACAAAAAGCTTCGCACATAACAACAAGGTTTCTATACAAATGGCTGCTAGAAGCTTACGTTACCAATTTTTTGATAGACTACTACAACAATATAGATGGGATAAAATAGCTACAGCACATCATTGGGACGATGTGATGGAAACCATACTACTCAACTTTATTAAAGGCACAGGTATTAAAGGATTCTATGGCATTCAGCCGATGCACCATCAGATCATACGTCCACTACTTTTTGCTAGAAAAAAGGAAATTATACACTATGCAAAAGAACAAAAGTTGGATTGGGAAGAAGATAGTTCCAATCAATGCAACTATTACCAAAGGAATTTTATTCGAAATAAAGTGATCCCCCTTTTACATCAAGTCAATCCAAAGCTTGCGTCAACGATGCAAGCAACGGCTATACAATTGAAAGATATTGGAAACCTGTTTGACAATCATATGGATCAGATAAAAAAAAAGGTAAGCACTTTTAAAGAGGAGATCCATTACCTAGCCATGGACTCCATAATCGATCAGCCATGGGCCACTACGGTAACATTTGAACTATTGCGTCCTTATGGCTTCACCTTTAAACAAATCAAACAGCTACTTACAACAACTAGAACCAGTGGAAAAATGATCCATTCAATAGAATATACACTATATATAGATAGAGAGAATTGGTTGGTAAGCAAAAAAAAAATAGAACGGTTACCAGAAAAGGTAATTGCAGATACGACACAATCCATTCCATACAGGAATCATCTTTTGCACTTTCATTGTTACAGAAATGCCAACTATATACTAAAAAAAACAACCATGATCGCAGCATTGGACTATGATAAGTTGCAGTTTCCGTTGATCATACGTCCATGGCATCCTGGAGATTTTTTCTATCCCCTTGGTATGAAAGGACGTAAAAAGATCAGCGATTTATTAATTGATCTCAAAATACCAATTGCCATCAAAGAAAGGGTATGCGTCATGATAAGTAATGATCAAATTGTATGGGTAATAGGCCATAGAATAGACGAACGCTTTAAGGTAAACGAAACCACACAAATGGTATGTGAAATGGCATGGACTAAAGCATAAAATATGTTTTATATTAGGCAGCGCTAAACAAAATTTATATGACATTTTTTTGTACAAACTGTGGGCTTGAATATGTTAAATGGCAAGGAAAATGCGATGGGTGTAAAGAATGGAATAGGGTCACCCAATTTAGTGCAAGCGGTAATACCAAACGTGGTATCATGGTAAACCAACCATCTCCCAACTATCCCAAAAGATTAGAGGAGATTCAACCGACTACTAGTAAACGTCTTCTATCTGAAGATGCGGAGTTCAATAGAGTCCTGGGTGGAGGGATTGTTCCAGGATCATTAGTACTGTTAGGCGGCGAGCCTGGTATTGGTAAATCAACTCTTTTGCTTCAAATGGCCTTACAATTAAAAGCGATTAAAGTATTATATGTATCTGGAGAAGAAACAGAAAATCAAATTAAAATACGTGCTTCTCGTCTTGGATTATCTTCACCAAACTGCTTTCTGCTACAGGAGTCTGCTTTAGTCCAGATACTCAAACATGCAAATGATTTGGAACCAACTTTATTGGTTATAGATTCCATTCAAACCTTATATGATGAAGAAGAGGAAGGATCAGTAGGGAGTATCAATCAGATTAAGGCTTGTACCACACGATTGTTGCAGTATGCCAAAAGTAAAGATGTAGCCCTATTTTTAATAGGGCATATCAATAAAGATGGTGGATTAGCAGGTCCTAAATTATTGGAACATATGGTAGATACAGTGCTCCAGTTTGAAGGAGATAAGTCATGCTTATATCGCATGGTACGGATCATAAAGAATCGATTTGGTCCTACATCAGAATTAGGGATATATGAAATGAAAGTAACTGGACTACATGGTGTTAACAATCCCTCCTCTATGCTACTTTCTCAACAGGACTATCCTGGTATAGCTATCGGCGCTTGTTTAGAAGGCACTAGGCCATTGATTCTTGAAATTCAGTCATTGGTAACAGCAACCAGGTATGGAAATCCTCAACGAAATGCTACAGGCTGTGACCCCAGGCGGTTGAACATGTTGCTAGCTGTATTAGAAAAGCGGACTGGTTTGCGGCTACATGACCGTGATGTATTTTTAAATATTACAGGGGGGCTTAGGGTAGATGATACGGCATTAGATTTGGCCATCTGTATGGCAGTTGTAAGCTCCTTAAAGGATAAGGTTATCTCCAATAGCAAATGTTTTATAGCAGAAGTTGGACTAGGCGGCGAGCTAAGAGGGGTAGAAAGAGTAGAGCACAGAATAGCAGAAGCGGAAAAATTAGGGTTTAAAGAGGCTTTTGTAGCTACACAACATGAACAGCTATCTATATCTTCTAATATAGAAATTAATTTTATTAAAAATTTAAAAGATTTAATAAGTAGCATATGCATGAAAGCGTAGCCCGTAGGGGAATCGAACCCCTGTTTCCAGGATGAAAACCTGACGTCCTAACCCCTAGACGAACGGGCCCTTATTAAATAGGAGCCAGCTGATGTATACATCAGCTGGCTCCTATTTAACCCAGATAAAATAAAAAATAAGCTCAAAAAGGCTTACTGCTTTATTTCTAGCCTACTACGTCAATAAAGACATAAAATTAAAACCTACACCAATCGTAGCATGGTGGATAGGAAACTTATTGTCTTTTAAGTTGGGATTATTGGCATTAAATATAGTTTGAGAAGAGTTACCTTCTTTTACTTTAAGTTTACTACCATAAATCTGGTATCCATACTTAGCATCAATAGATAACCCAAATGGAAGTTCATACCCAAGGCCAAGATGAATAGCGCCTTTTAAAGTTGGTAATTCATCTTTTTTTTCCGAAGTAAGCTCTATATTTGTTTCTGTACCATTATTAGTTTCTGTGCAAGTTGGTGCAAATGGAAGATAGCCCGTAATACCTACATTAATTTTTAAAATACCTGATTCCTCTTCACGACCCAATGGATAGAATTGTAAATGGAGCGGAATAGCCACACCATGGCTGGCCATGCTAATAGAAGATGGGTTGGAATTAGTGGTATTGGCCTCATTGGTATTATCATTGCCATTCGCGGACTTGTCTTCTGTTAAGGTTCCTCCTAGCTTCATATAGCCAGCTTCTAGCCCCATACCTATATAATCGTTAAATGCATATTCAACATAGAGACCACCGTGAGCAAAAAGGGTATCAAAAAACTTACCACTTGCTTTGTTTCCATTAATCTTAGTATCATCAGACGCCGTGGCAAAGGATAGACTTGGGCCAATTTTAGCACCCCAACTAAATGGATTTACTTCTGCCTTAGCATTAAATGCAGCACAAGCCAAAAGGCTTGCCATTAAAGTTTTTTTTATGTTTTTCATATTAATGTTAAAAATTGTGTGTAAAGAACTTTTTATTATTATTTATTCATTTATACATGAAATTTACTGATCAGCAGTAATTTGACGCTATTATAAGCTAATCTGGTTTCACTAATGAGTTAATAGAAGCAATATTAAGGCTAATCCAAAAAAAAACCAAATAAATATCCTAAATTCTTTTATTTTTCCTGAAACTGGCTTAAATAACAAGGCGTATAACGGGCAACATCTGCGCAAAGCTGCTGTTGAAACTTAGCAAAAGCCAAGTAGCCTATTTGTATAGCAGAAGGAGCCACTTCTGCTATACAACGGATATTTTTATTTTCTGCAAGGAATGTTTTGCATTTCAATGCACCATCTCCAAAAAAAAGTAAAGGTTGGTTGGGAAGTCCATCTCGGTATATTTTATTATCCAATAGCGCTACATGGGGAGGAGATTTGATTTGGCCAACTTGGTCCGCTATAAGGGTATAAATAGCCGTTCGCCTCGCGTCAATGGCGGGACATAGTAAGGTACCCTGATCAACAAATGTACGCATGCCATAGGCCATAGCTTCCAGCGTACAAACTGAAATAAGTGGCACATCTAATCCGTAGCAAAGACCTTTTCCCACTGCCGTACCAATCCGTAACCCAGTATAGGAACCAGGACCAGCAGACACAGCTATGGCCTCCAATGATTTTTTATCACAGTTGCTATTGTTTAATAAAGCTTCTATAATTGGCATTAAGTATTCGGAATGCGAACGATCCATGCAAAGTGCAGTATGGGCTATAAGTCTACCACCATGATGTAACGCAACAGAACAGACAGTTGTGGCAGTTTCAATGCTTAAAATAAGGGACATATAGCCGTATATTTTGTTAAGGATAAGAGGGTTAGAGCAAATTTGCCTTTGCAGCAGCTAACTTTGCAATAGGTACTCTATAGGGAGAAGTAGATACATAGTCTAAACCTATCGATTCAAAAAACTGGATAGAAGCTGGGTCACCCCCATGTTCACCACAAATGCCTACTTTTAATCTTGGATTTGTGGACCTACCGTTCGTCACAGCCATTTGAATCAATGCGCCAACGCCTTCTTGATCAATCGTAACAAAAGGGTCTGCTTGCAACAGCCCCTTTTGTTGATAATCCTCTAGAAACTTTACGCCATCATCCCGTGAAATACCAAATGTAGTTTGGGTTAAATCATTCGTGCCCACACTAAAAAAATCCACTAATGGTGCAATGGTTGCCGCTTGTAAGGCTGCTCTTGGTAACTCTATCATTACGCCAAGTTTATATACAATATGCGGTGCTATTTTTTGATGTACTTCTTCTATGATATTTTTAAGAAAAATTACTTCTTTGGCATCAAAAACAAGGGGTAGCATAATCTCTAATGCAACTTTTTCTACTTCTAATGCCGACTGAAATAAGGCTTGAAGTTGCATCACATAAATTTCTGGAAAGGTTATGGCCAACCTAGCACCACGATGGCCTAACATTGGATTTACTTCAGAAAGTAGCTCTATACGCTTTTCTACTTCAGAAAGGGGATAGTCTATTTGCAAGGCTAAGTCAGCCAGATCTTTTGGATGGCTAGGTAAAAACTCATGTAAAGGTGGATCTAATAATCTTATGGTAATGGGTAAGCCATCTAGCATTTGAAAAAGCGCTTTAAAATCTCTTTTTTGCATGGGCATCAATTTTGTTAAAAAGTCGATACGGGATGTTTTAGAAAAGGTTAAGATCATTTTTCTAAATAGGCACATCTTATCTGGATGAAAGAACATATGTTCTGTTCTACAAAGACCTATGCCTGCCATACCAAAAGATCGTCCTACGGCTCCATCTTGAACAGTTTCTGCATTGGCTCTTACCTCCATTCTTTTGAGCTTATCTACTAGCTGCATAAAGGTTATAAACTCAGGGAAAGGCTTCTGTCTAATAGTGGCTACTTTACCTTTTATCACTTGCCCGGTGGTACCATTAATGGTCAACCAACTACCCACTGGGATTTTTGTCTGGCCAATAAGCAGCCATTTATTTTGGCGATCTATGGTAATATCATGTGCACCGCATACACAAGGTTTTCCCATACCTCTGGCTACTACAGCAGCATGTGCCGTCATGCCGCCTTTGGTGGTTAAAATGCCTGCTGCCATCGCCATACTACCTATATCATCAGGTGTAGTCTCCGGCCTAACCAATAACACACTTTCTGTTTTTGAAATGGCTGCTACTTCTTCTGGTGAAAAGACAATTACGCCAGAGGCAACACCTGGTGCAGCAGGAAGCCCTTGGGTTAATACTTCGATGGTTTGGCTCTCATCTAATGTAGGATGCAACAGCCGCTCTATGTGGTTACAATCTATCCTTTTCAATACTTCTTTTGCATCAATCTTACCTTCTTGCATCATATCAATGGCTATTTTAACAGCGGCTTTGGCACTACGCTTGCCATTTCTAGTCTGCAACAGCCATAGTTTACCCTGTTCAACGGTATATTCAATATCTTGCATCTCCCTAAAATAGTTTTCTAATTCAATCGCTAAGTTGCTAAGCTGACTAAAAATAAGGGGATATTTTTCTTCCAATGCATGGTCAGCTTGTTGAATGGATGGTATACCTTGTTTAGTGATGGGCCAAGGGGTCGTTAGACCCGAAACCAACTCTTCGCCTTGGGCATTTATTAAATATTCACCAAATAAACTTCGTTCTCCTGTAGATGGATTTCTAGTAAATAGAACGCCTGTTAGGCTATCTGTACCTCTATTGCCAAATACCATAGACTGAATGGTAACCGCTGTACCATCTTGATCATCTATATGGTTTAAGCTTCTATAGGTAACTGCTCTTGCGCCATTCCAAGATGCAAAAATGGCCGCTATAGTTTTTCTAAGCTGTTCAAAGACATTTTGTGGATAGGTAGTACCTGTATGGGTCCAAATTATTTTTTTATAGTTATCAATAACTGTATGCAACGCGTTAAGACTTAATCCTTCCTGATGACGCAGATTGTCTTGTTGTTTTATGCCATCTAGTACAGCTGTAAATAGATGATGGGGGATGCCCATAATGATATGTCCATACATTTCTATAAAACGGCGATAGCTATCATAGGCAAATCTAAAATCTTGGGTAGCATGACCTAACAATTGCACCGTTTCATCGTTTAGACCAAGATTAAGCAATGTATCCATCATACCTGGCATAGAGCTTTTAGCGCCAGAACGTAGGGCCAACAACAATGGAAAAGGACCACCTCCAAAATGCTTACCTGTTTCTTTTTCAAGTAGTTGGATCTCAGCTACCACTTGATCCCAAATGGGTTGGGCAATCGTTTGTCCCTTTGCATAATAATCCCTACAACCATCGGTTATGATGGTAAAACCTGGTGGAATCGGAAAGCCCAAAGAAGACATTTGTGCCAGGCCATACCCTTTATTGCCCAATATAGATGGATGTCCATTAGAATAATCTGTATCGTAACCAAAACGATATACCCATTGTTCGATTTGCTTTTTATGCAACATGCTATATTAGTATTTTATAGATAGATTAAATTGCTAAGTGCTTCCTACATAATAGCAGCCTAGCATGCTGTATAAGCGCTCTATTGATTTTAGAGCATACTTATCTCCTTGCACAGACTATTATTATATAAGTTTAAACAGCTGCTTTATTTTAAATAAATAGTTTCCTAAGCCAATTATTTGTTTATCCGACTGGGTCAGTAGATCTACTGTATAATTTTTTCCGTTGTGCTTCAATCACCGTATCCTCAATTTTTTCAAATAACAATACAGGCGATGCTACTGGACTTCCTGATTTGACAAGATGGGCTACATCGACATCGTCCCACCCTGTTTCTTGTACCCCCAGCATATGCGCAATTTTTTCACTGGTTGTAGGTAAAAAAGGTTTAATCAACAGGCTTAAGGTAGCAATAAGCTGCAACGCGACATGCAATACAGGGGCCGCTTCCTCTGGATTACACTTTACCAAATGCCACGGTCTCCTATCCGTTAGATATTTATTACCTAATGTAGCATAACCCATGCATAATTGGAGTGCTTCTTTAAACTTAAACTGCTCTATAGCCTTACCTACTGCTGTAAAAGAAGCCGTTAATGTAGCCAATACAGCGTGATCTGCCTCATTAAGCGCAATGTTAGGTGGCACCAATCCGCCAAAATATTGGTGTACCAGATTTAAGGTTCTATGTACCAAATTACCGAGGTTGGCTACCAGTTCACGATTGTTTTTATCTTGGAAATCTTGCCAGGTAAAGTCGCTATCTTTGTTTTCTGGCGCAATGGAACAGAGTACATAACGCAATACATCTGCTTTACCGGGGAAAGCTTCCAAATAATCATGCAGCCAAACCGCATGGTTGCGGGAAGTAGAAATTTTTCCTCCCTCTAGATTTAAAAATTCATTCGCTGCTACCTGTTGCGGCAAAATAAACTGGCCATGGGCTTTGAGCATAACAGGAAAGATAATACAATGAAATACAATATTGTCCTTTCCAAGGAAATGGACCAGCTTTGTATCAGGATCTTTCCAAAAAGGCTCCCAGTCGACCTGTTGTGCTTCAGCCCAAGCTTTGGTTGCGCTAATATACCCAATCGGCGCATCGAACCAAACATACAGCACCTTTCCTATGGCTTCAGGAAGTGGAACAGGAATGCCCCAAGCTAAATCACGGGTGACGGCACGGGGCTGTAACCCTTGGTCTAGCCAGCTTTTACATTGACCATATACATTGGTTTTAAAATCTTTATGTTCTTCTAAAATCCACTTTTTAAGCCAATTTTCATACTTATGTAGGGGTAGATACCAATGTTTGGTTGATTTTAAAATAGGCTTTGCACCACTAATAGCAGAAATAGGATCCACCAACTCTTCTGGACTAAGTGTGCTACCACATGCTTCACATTGATCTCCATAGGCACCTGGATGATTGCACTTTGGACAGTTTCCTTTGATGTAGCGGTCGGATAGAAATTGCTTACAAACAGGATCGTAATATTGTTCCGTTTCATGGACTTCAAATATGCCTTTTTGGTGCAATTCTTTAAAAAAGTCAGACGCTATTGTATAATGAGCAGACGAGGAAGTTCTTGCAAAGATGTCAAAACTAATATGCAATTCCTGCAGTGCTGTTTTAATAAGCATATGGTATTTGTCCACTATCTTTTGGGGGGTAGTTCCCTCTTGCTGGGCACGAATGACTACAGGTACCCCATGTTCATCAGAACCACTGACAAAAACTACGGTAGCTTTTTTTTGCCTTAAATAACGCACGTAAATATCAGCAGGAAGATAGGCACCTGCCACATGACCTAAGTGAATGGGGCCGTTTGCATAGGGCAATGCAGCGGTAACCGTATATCTTTTTGGATGAGCCATTTAAATATATAGATGATTTTTACTATTAATTTTGTAAACAATACAATGATAAAGGCTATTGCCAAAAGCAAATATATTAAGAGTTTGTTGTTTTTTATCCTACATCTATGCGGCTGATTTATTAAATGACAGCATTGTATCTTGGTAATAAGATTAAAAGTAAAGCCGTTGCAATAGAAAATTGCAACGGCTTTACCCTAAAATCCCAATCTTTATTTTGCAAGCTTTTTATACAAAAAAACTTAAAAACCTAGTCATTAACCAATACAAAATTGGTTTCTTTTGTGCTGATTAACAAATAAATATATAATAGCTCATAGACAAATAGAATGGAAAGATATTTGTTACCTACATTGCAGCAAAAAACAAGTATAACTTTTTTATTACTGATTTACAATAAGTATAATTTCAAATCGAGGTTAAATTAGATTTTTTACTTTTATTGCTTAACTTCACCGAAGTTGTAGCCTGTGGTAAACAGATATTCCTCATTTGGCCTATTGCCTCCAGCATATATGACAGGGCTGGCATGTAAAATCCAATTATCTATGCGTTATTATGTTATTGCGGGTGAGCACTCCGGCGATATGCATGGAGCTGACTTGATTAGACATATTAAATTAATAGATCACCATGCCGATTTCTGGTCTTGTGGAGGGGAGGCTATGTCTAAAGCGATCGGTAAGCCTTGTAGCGTAGATGGTTCAAAAGTGGCCTATATGGGGATAGATTTTTTAAAAAAGTGGTATACCTTATGGCAGCTGCTAAAGTTTTGCCAAAAAAGTCTAAAGCACTACCAGCCAGCTGTTGTCGTTTTAATTGACTACAGTGGCTTCAATATGCGGCTTGCTGCATTTGCTAAAAAAAATGGATTTTTAGTACACTACTATATACCGCCTAAAATCTGGGCACATGGTCCAAAAAGAATTACAAAAATCAAGCGAAATATAGACCAAGTGTGGTCCATTTTACCTTTTGAAGTAGGCTATTATCAGGAACATGGCTACCATACGATTGATTATATCGGTAATCCATTGGTTCAAAAAGTTGGTGATCATCGCATCAATCCCTCTTTTATGGCAGACAATCGCCTCGACTATCGGCCGATTATAGCACTATTACCTGGTAGTAGATTGGATGAAATTCAGCGTCTATTGCCTCTAATGGTTGCGCAGGCTGCTTATTTTAAATCCTATCAGTTTGTAGTAGCTGGATTAAGTGTGGTTCCAAACCGTTTGTATCAAGCGCTATGCCCCCCTACGGTTCAAGTCATTTATGACCAAACCTATGACCTAATGGCGGTTGCAAAAGTAGCGATCATTGCTGCTGGAACAGCTAGTTTAGAAGCTGCTTTATTTAATCTGGCACAAATAGTCGTCTACAAGTTGCATCCATTAGGCTACTTTCTTTACAAAAGCATCATCACGGTAGAGCATATCTCGTTGGTCAACCTTTTGATGAACCAGCCAATTGTTCCAGAGCTGATTCAATATCAGCTAACAGATAAAAAACTTCATGCAACTTTAACCAACCTTTTATCGGGCAATGGTAAAGCCAAACAACAAGCGGCCTATCCAACGATTCGCCGATTACTAGGACCACAGCATGCGGCTGAAACCGTCGCAAGGCGCATCCTAGCCCAGACCAAACAGCCCCTTCAAAATCAGAAAAATGATGGAAAAAAAATCAGGTAGGATTATGGCTATAGATTATGGACTTAAGCGGATCGGTATTGCTGTAACGGATCCCTTACAAATAATTGCGACTCCTTTAAAAACAATTGATCCCCCCATCTTATGGCTTTTTTTGAAAGATTATCTGCAACAAGAAAAGGTGGTCACCTTTGTGATGGGTATGCCCAAACATTTGAATGGAAAACCTTCTAAAATGGGTAAGATCGTAGAGCAGATCGGCACGCAATTAAAAAAAAACTTTCCAGGACAAAGTTTCTATTACGAAGATGAGCGATTTACTTCTAAGTTGGCTGTACAGGGACTCTACCAAGCTGGCTACGCTAAAAAGGATAGAGCAGATAAAAGCAATATAGATAAGGTAAGTGCCGCACTTATATTACAATCTTTTTTAAATAGACAAGCAGTTGTATAATGCTTTATGATACCCAATCTGTTTTTGACTGCTCTAAATATAGAACGACTTTTAGATACAATAGAACCAACTCTACGCAATAGGTATGTTTTACATTGGTAGTGGAATGATCAAGTATCCCGAGAACATTGCGTAAGGTTTAAGAAGAAGACTGTCGGGCCGCCGTATTCGGGAAAACTGAACGTACGGTGCGATAAGAAGCAAATGGGAACAATGAAGAATAAAGTTAACGTCAGTTGCCGTGTTATGAGCAATCGTTAGGAACCGATGTGCTTAATTTTTCTAGAGAATTTCAAAGAAGAACAATATATTTATATGCATTTTTCTGGTAAATAGCCTAATCTAACTGATTATAAATAAATATTTATTTATATTAGTAAATCATTCTATCTTAAGAATAAGTATTCTTACATAATTTATATGAGAAAAATAAGCGGTAAAATATTTTTATCTATTGATCTATTAAGTTTAAGTACCTTGTCTTCTTGTGTCCAGAGAAGGCAAGAAATGAATAGACCTACTTTAGGTAATGCAAAAAGAAGCTGTAATAGGAACCAGAAAAAATTCCTTTTTCATGAAGCAAAAAACGCCATCGATTACACCCGCTGAACGGCCAGATTGGTTGCGGGTTAAGTTACCTATAGGTAAGCACTATACAGCTGTACGTGACATTGTAGATCGGTATAAGCTGCACACTATTTGTACCAGTGGGAACTGTCCCAATATGGGAGAATGTTGGGGAGTGGGTACGGCTACTTTTATGATATTGGGCAATATTTGTACGCGCAGTTGTGGCTTTTGTGCGGTGGTTACTGGACGGCCTACCGCTTATGATCGAGAAGAACCAAAACGGGTTGCAGAAGCCATTCATTTAATGGGGGTTAAGCATGCGGTTATTACTTCGGTAAATAGAGATGAACTAAAGGATTGTGGGGCAGAAATTTGGTATCAAACGGTTACAGCCATCAAAGCTTTAAATCCTACTACCACTATAGAGACATTAATTCCAGATGTAAAGGGCATTTGGTGGGCATTAGAGCGGATGATTAGTGCCGGACAAGAAGTGGTTTCTCATAATATAGAAACGGTAGCACGCCTCTATAAAACCGTTCGTCCTCAGGCTAAGTATGCGCGAAGCTTGGAGCAGCTTAGACGGATTAAAACATATGGTAAACGCTCTAAATCCGGTATTATGCTTGGATTAGGAGAAACAGATGAAGAAGTTTATCAAGTAATGGATGATCTACGGGAGAATGGATTAGATGTTTTAACGCTGGGTCAATATCTGCAACCTACCAAACAACACCTTGAAGTAGCTGCTTTTATACATCCAGATAAATTTGCCCATTTTAAAGAAGAGGCGCTCAAGCGAGGATTTTCCTATATAGAGTCAGGTCCACTCGTACGCTCCTCATACCATGCAGAACGACACGTGCAAAAATAGGCGCTGTCGCACCTACAGTTAATTTTAGTATAGTGTCCCTAAAAAATCGGACAAAAAAAATAATAAATTTGTTTCCTGTTCTTATATTCCGCAGCAAAATTATATGATTGAATATTATTGTGTTTATTCCTTTAAAATTCATTTTTTTATTCGTTTTTTGAAAAAAGCTATATAGTTTTTTTTAATCCGTAAATAGCCATAGATTTTGTTCCAAAATATCTCATAATCTTTTTAATAACGCGTCTTTTAAGTTGATTACATATTTTTTTTATATATCCTTCAAATTCTAGATGTAGTTCATGAATACCATGAAATAGTCGGCACACCGACATCATAGTTGGCTTTTGTGTTGTTTAGTCCCGGATAATAATCAAAATTCAAGACAAGGGGAAGATCCAACAAAAATTAAACATAGATCCGACAGATCCATTATTTGTGTATATTTAAAAGGTCGTAGGAAAATTTAATATCCTACCGACCTAGGTCACAAAGCACAACCCATTTATGTGCACTTTAAAGCAACTACTTAAAGCAACTACTATGCACTATCCCGAATTTGAATTTTTGAACAGCCAACCATCACAAGTAGCACAAAGCTGTTATGCCTTTGGTGTTTTTGAAAACAATGGAGCTGTGGCTGATACGGCTCATCTGGTCCATGAGCCTTCTTACCATGATATTGTTGCATCCTTGATAAAGGAATCTAAATTTACAGCCAAACAAGGGGAAATGGCTACAGCCAACTGTTTTCATACCGTAGGTAAAGTAATATTGATTGGGTTAGGAAAACAGGAAGCCATTAGTGATGAATCCATTCGACAAGCGGCAGCTATGGTCTATAGTGCATGTATCAAGCTCCATAGTCTATCTGTAATCGTCGATTTTACCACACTACGCAACGACAAGATGCATTTAAAAGCTTTTTCTGAAGGCATCTTATTGGCTGCTTATGTAGACGAACGTTTTAAATCCCAGCAAGATACCAAAACTACCTATCTGAAGAAGGTCTACTTTCTAAATGCTATATCAGATGATTCAACCATTGAATTGGCAAAAAAAATTGTAAGAGGAGTGCATCTGGCAAAAGACTTGGTAAATGCTCCCGCCAACCATGTTACTCCTTCCACCTTGGCTGAAACCGCCATTGGATTAGCTAAAAAGCATCACTTCGATATCAATATATTAGAAAAAGAGGATTGCCAACGCTTAGGTATGGGGGCTTATCTTTCCGTTACACAAGGTTCTAGCGCACCACCCAAATTTATTCATCTCTCTTATAAACCTAAATCATTTGATACCCGATCTCGTTTTCAAAAAATTGCCCTTATAGGCAAAGGTGTCACCTTTGACGCCGGTGGGCTCAACTTAAAGATAGGCAACTCGCAGATTGAATTAATGAAATATGATATGGCCGGTGCTGCAGCAGTGCTTGGCACAGCAGATGTTATTGGTGCCATCCAACCCAACAAAGAGATTCACTTTATTGTTGCTGCTACAGAAAATATGATTAATGGGCATGCTACCAAACCTGGAGATATCGTAACTGCTTCTAATGGTAAAACCATTGAAATAGATAATACAGATGCAGAAGGAAGACTTACCCTAGCAGATGCGTTGGTTTATGCAGAAAAGCTAGGCGTAGATGCGATTGTAGACTTAGCTACTTTAACAGGCGCTATGGTCGTTGCACTCGGTACACGTATGGCAGGTATATTTGGCAGCGATCAACCATTGATCAACAGCCTGATGGCTGCTGCTCCAAGAACAGGTGAAAAAATTTGGCAAATGCCACTAGAAGACGCTTATTTTGAATATATGCATTCTATTATTGCAGATATGTGCAATGCAGGCAAAAAACCAGGAGGAGGATCTATTACAGCAGCTTTATTTTTAAAACAATTTGTTAAAAAAACAGCTTGGGCACACCTAGATATCGCGGGTACAGTCTGGACTGAAAAAGCATGGGCCTACCATCATGCAGGTGCTACAGGCTTTGGGGTACGTCTACTAGTAGATTGGATTCTAAATAGTTAGGTTTATGTCGATAGGGTCCATATTTTTAGCCCTGAATAGCTAAAATGGGTTGTATTGGTATTATTCGTTGTTTGTTACCTATTCAAAACATCTGGGCCCTATGCTATATTAGCAAGCCTATTTTTAGGCAATATTATTAAGTTTATTTAATCTATCATGCTTATTTCCAACGCCATTATATGGGATCTATCTCCAGTACTGCTTACAAAAGGATTTTTAACCCTTCGTTGGTATAATCTACTTTTTGGTACCGCTGTGTTGGTAGGCATACCTATTTTACATTATATGTTTGCCAAAGCTGGCAAAGACAGCGCAGAAGCTGAAGCACTTCCCAATTATATTGCTTTAGCCGTACTATTTGGGGCCCGTTTAGGCCATGTTATTTTTTACGAATGGGACTACTATCAACACCACTTATTAGAAATATTCTTGCCTGTTACCTTCTCCCCAAAATTTAAAATAATAGGGTTTAGGGGGTTGGCAAGTCACGGAGCTGCTATTGGCATTATATTTGCTGTTTTTCTATATGTAAAACGGGTTACCATTTCGCTTTTTCCTCTTCGTATCCATTTAAAAAATCGTCGGCCCACTGTAACGTTTTTATGGCTAGTAGATCATTTGGTGATTTTAGGTGCTTTGGGTTGTGCGATCATCCGCATAGGTAATTTTATGAATTCTGAAATTATTGGCCAACCTACTGGATCCAACTATGGCGTAATATTTGTCAGAGACTTACATGACCATCTATGCAAGAAGTATAGTTCAACCATTCAAAATTTAGCGATACGTAAAGCAACCACTGCAAACAGACTACCTGGCAACTACCCACCCATTGAATTAGCCATTACATTTAAAAAGAGCATTACAGATGAAATCTTCATTAAAAATTTTCTTCAAAAGAACTTAAAAAATGAGTTGATCCAAATGACTTATTTTAATCCACCATCGCATATATACGAACCCTATGGTAGCCCCCTATCTTACACACTACAAAAACAAAATGGAAGCTATCAAGCCAGTGTATACACCTGGGCCATTCCAAGACACCCCGCACAGCTTTACGAAGCATCCTCCTACTTTTTGGTATTTATAATACTATTCTCATGGTGGTATAAAAAAGGTCAAACATTAGTACCCGGTCGTCTCTTTGGATCTTTTGCAGTAGTCGCTTTTTCACTCCGTTTTTTGAACGAATTTTATAAAGAAAATCAAGTTGCATTTGAAAACAATATGTGGCTTAACATGGGACAATGGCTTAGCCTACCGTGGATTATCGTAGGATTATTTTTGATATTCCGTCCCAACAGTATCCCAAAAAATGTAAGCTAAAATAGCCACAAAAGTATCCATGAGTTTGATTTGATTTATTGAAAACTTGTTTAGATATTTGTATATTATGTGGTATCGCATAGCAAAAAAATGCTACTGCAACTAAATAGATTCTGTACAACAGACCATAATCAATACTTGGCCATTTGAAAAATACAATAAAAGAAACGCTCAACCTAAACGAACGCATCACTGCATCAGAAGTTCGTTTGGTTGGAGATAACGTCACTACTGGTGTCTATAGCATCCGTGAAGCTTTAGCGATTGCAGCAGCCCAAGCGCTTGACTTAGTAGAAATTGCAAAAGCAAGTGATTACCCTGTTTGTAAAGTAATGGATTATGCTAAGTTTAAGTACTTGCAAAAAAGAAAGCACAAAGAAATAAAAAATAATGCCCAAAAAGTTGTCATAAAAGAGATTCGTTTTGGTCCTAATACCAGCGATCATGACTTTGATTTTAAGTTAAGGCATGCCATTAACTTCTTAAAAGCTGGTGCTAAAGTAAAAGTTTGTGTTAAATTTGTAGGCAGAGAAATTATGTTTAAAGAAAGAGGTAAATTAATCTTACTTAGGTTTTCACAAGCGTTAGAAACTTATGGAAAGGTAGAACAACTTCCTAAACTAGAAGGAAAAAAAATGAGTCTAACCATAGCACCGCTAATACATAAAAAATAAGCTTATTTTTGATAAAATTTTCCTTTTATTTACATCTTTTTTACTATATTTGAGGATTGTATAGAAATAAGCTTAGAGAAGCTAGCCGGTTCATACTATAAGTATTCGGAAGATAAGCAGAAAATCACAAGCGCATAGATGATTTACCATCACTAAGCCATTAAACCTCTATTACAGCCAAAGACATGCCAAAAGTTAAAACACATTCTGGTTCAAAAAAAAGATTTCAAGTAACTGGTACAGGTAAAATCAAGCGGAAGCATGCTTTTAAGAACCATTGCTTGGCAAAAAAAATTAAAAGCACCAAGCAAAAAAGGCAGCTTACCCATAGCACGCTCGTACATGAAGCGAATACAGCAACCATTCGCAAACTACTGGTCATTTAATCTGTTTCTACCTTTATGTCGCCACTACAGTATTTATGGTCCTGTAGTTTTATAGATACTATCAACTTCTAAATTAGAGTGTACACATGCCAAGATCAGTTAACTCGGTAGCCTCAAAAGCACGTAAAAAGCGGGTATTAAAATTAGCAAAAGGTTATTGGGGAAAAAGAAAAAATGTTTGGACCGTAGCCAAAAACGCGGTTGAAAAAGGGCTCTTATATGCTTATAGAGATCGAAAAACAAAAAAAAGAACTATAAGAAGTTTATGGATACAGCGCATCAACGCAGCAGCCCGTCTACATGGTATGGCTTATGCCCAGTTTATAGGTAAGCTTAAGCAAAGTAATATGGATATAAATAGAAAAGTATTAGCCGACTTGGCTATGAACCATCCAAATGCATTTGAGGCTATTGTGCAAAAAGTAGCTTAAAGTGTAGTGCATTAAAATCTATTAAAGCTTGTTATAAAGCCATTGGCAAGGAAAACTTGTTAAATAGCCTACCGTTTTTTAATACCACCTATCGCTAATAGGGACTCTATTTAGTACATTTTTTTGTTTTTTGTAACATACCCACGCAGCTAAATGGATAGCGCATAAAATATTTTAACCGAGTACTATAAGCTATATTTGGATTTGCCACCTATCAGGATCATATGATTGAAAAATTAAAATCCATCAAAAAGCGGTTTCTTCAGGTAGAAACGGCAATTTATCAACCAAAGGCCTTAAATGATATAAAAGCCTATGCAGCACTCAATAAAGAATATAGTAAGCTATCCAAAATAGTCAATTTATACAACCACTATGAACAGGTATTAGAAAATCTAAAAGAAGCAAAAGAAGTATTAAATATTGAAAAAGAAGAAGACTTTCGTGAAATTGCCAAACAAGAATTAACCGCTGCTCTAGACAAAAAAGTCGATTTAGAAGGTCAATTGCGTGAGGCACTTACGCCAAGTGATCCAAATGACAGTAGAAACATTGTTTTAGAAATTCGAGCCGGTATTGGTGGAGATGAAGCGGCCATTTTTACAGGCGATCTTTTTAGAATGTACAAACGTTTTGCTGAAAAAATGAAATGGAATTTTTCTACTGTATATACCATAGAAGGTACGGCTGGTGGCTGGAAAGAGATTGTCTGTACCATAGCTGGTGAAGATGTATATGGTCTTATGAAATATGAATCTGGCGTACATCGTGTACAACGGGTTCCTGCTACGGAAACACAAGGTCGTATACATACTTCAGCAGCTAGTGTAGTGGTATTGCCAGAAGCAGGAGAAGTCGAGATTCATTTAGATTTAAATGACATACGGAAAGATACTTTTTGTTCTTCTGGTCCAGGTGGTCAATCGGTAAACACTACCTATTCAGCCGTTCGCCTCACGCATATACCTACTGGACTTGTGGTATCCTGTCAAGATGGTAAATCGCAAATTAAAAATTATGAAAAAGCTTTAAAGGTATTGCGTTCTCGCCTCTATGATATGGAAGTTAAAAAGCAACAGGAAGCTATTGGTATAGAACGAAGATCTATGGTAAAACATGGAGAAAGAGGAGATAAAATCAGAACCTATAATTTCCCTCAAGCCCGTGCAACAGACCATCGGATTGGCTATACTGAACATAATTTAACGGCTATATTAGATGGCGCTATATTGGATATGATCAAAGCCTTGCGTGTGGCAGATCATGCAGAAAAATTACAAGCAGGAACAGAGATAAACCTTTCATCTATCTAATAAAGTAGACCCTAGTATAGAAAAATCAGTAGTAGATATGGCTGCTTACCCAGTCTATGGCCAACTTAGGGCATCAAACGAGTTAAAAATGGATAGGTATCTATCTGGGCTACAAAAGAGGCCAATGCTTTCGCCAAATATTTTAAAAATCCCCCTCCTATCGCGCCATCTATAATTCGATGATCATAAGTATGGGATAGAAACAGTTCGTGGCGAATCGCTATGGTTTCTTTTCCCTTAACATGGACCACAGCAGGACGTTTTTCAATAAGACCTAATGCAAGAATGGCTACCTGTGGTTGCACAATAATAGGGGTTCCCATGAGATTATCAAAGGAACCAATATTAGAAATAGTGTAACTGGCACCCGTTAATGCATCTGGCATAATGGTACCGTTGCGTGCTTTATCAATCAAAGCATCGATTTGTTGCGCCAATGCAACCAAACCAAGTTGTTCTACTTGCTTCACTACAGGGACCAATAGATTTCCATCTGAGCGGGCTACGGCAAAACCTATATTAATATGTTTGCGTTTAATAATCTGATCTTTTACCACTACCGCATTCAGGAGTGGGAATAGTTGGAGCGCACGTGCAATGACTGCTATAAAAATAGGATTGTAAGTCAATCTAACACCATATTTTGCTTCAAAAGAAGTTTTATGCTGTTGCCTCCAGGCAACAAGTTCCGTTACATCGGCACGTATAAAAGAGGTGACATGGGGGGAAATTTTCTTAGATTCTACCATACGATCTGCAATTAGCTTTCTAACGCGATCCATTTGTACTACTTCATCGCCTGCTAGAGGGGTAAGCGTTTCATAAAATAGAGGGCTCTCCGAACTACTAGTATGGATGGGTAAGCGTTTGTTTATATAGTTTAGAATGGCTTTTTTTGTAACCCGATGATCCCGAGTATATCCGGCTAACCTTTCTAGTTCATCTGCTTGCATGCCATTTGATTGAGCAATATGGCTGGCCAAAGGACTTAATTTTACCTTTTTAAAAGGGTGGATAGCCAAAACACTAGGCTCTAAATGGTGGGAGGTAGCTACTAACGAAGGCTTAGCATTTTCAAAAGATGGTTCATGGAGAACAAGTGGTATAGCTAAATCATCCACTTCTAATAAAGCAATCGCTGTTCCAATAGCTACTATATCACCTTTTTTTACCAAAAATTTTTTAATTTTACCTGTATAAGTAGCAGGAATCTCTGCATCCACTTTATCTGTAGCAACTTCTAAAAGAGATGCACCTTCTATAACGGCTTCTCCCTCTTGTATACACCAACCCAATACGATAACTTCTATGACACTTTCCCCCATCTTAGGTAAGTAAAGCGTTATTAAAGACATATAAAATCCGTTCTTAAAAAGTTTAAACCTAACTCTGTTTACTTTTAAGGCTATGATCGATAGTAGATCTTTATTACAGACTTTTTGTAGCCATGCAAACTATATAGTAACCTTAAAAAGCACTAGACAACTGTTTTTTACATAAGACTAAACACTACCAACTGGATTAATCAGCCAATAAATTATAACATAATAAATCATAATACCCAATATTTCTACTGTGATATTAATCATAGGATTAGCTGCTACGGCAGGATCTCCATTAAAGTATTTAGCAGCCAATGGAAAAGCTGCTCCTATGAAAGCAGAACAAACAATTTGCACAACAATGCTTAAGGCCACTACAAACATTACCTGGAAAGACCTATCCGAGTCTAGACTAGAAGTTAAAAATAACTTAATATAGGTAAGAAAAAATAACAAAGAAGCCAATGTGATGGCAATCCTTAATTCTTTTAAAATAATCCTAACCCAATCAGATAGTGAAACTTGGCCACGATTTAAGGCTTGTAGTACTACGGAAGCAACTTGACTTCCTACATTCCCTCCAGTATCTGTAATCATACTCAAATAGAAAATCAAATTAAACTGGGTAAAGAAAGTACTTTTAGCATGCATAAAAGTATGACCAACGATACTGGCCATAAATACCAATACAATCCATTTGATTCTTTTTTTAAGATGTTGTAAGGTGGAGACTTTTAGATAATTGGGTGCATCTTCTTCTGAAGTAATACCCATAAATCGATCCATATCCTCAACTTGCTCTGCTCTGATAATATCTATGGCATCATCATAACTTACAATACCTACGATTTGCTCTTCTTTATTTAGAATAGGAATGGCAACTAAATCATATTGTTCAATTTTTTTAGCGACTACTTCTTGATCTTCATCAACGGTAGCACATATAAAATTTACCTTAAGAATTGTCTCTATCCTTTCTTTTGGAGCGTGTATCACCAAATCTTTTAAGGAAACAAAACCCACTAGCCGCATCTTCTCATCTACTACATAGATGTAATAAAGCATTTTTTTAGAAGGTGCATCTTCACGAATTTTATCAATAGCTTCTTCTACAGTCATTGAATTTAAGACTGTAGCAAAATCTGTATTCATTATACCTCCTGCCGTATCTGGTAAATAGGCATTTAGCATAATCACATCTTCTCTAATCTTTCTATTTAGATAGGGAAGTAAATGGGCATGCTCTTTACTGCTCAATCGTTGGTAAAAATCAACGCGCAAGCCAGAAGGCATGCAAGAAAAAATTTTTGCAAAAGTGCTTTTAGGAATACTATAGTAGAGTTGCATTTGCAACGCATTATCCTTAAACAACGCAAATACTTCCCCCTGTCGTGAAATAGACAAATTGCTAAAAATTTTCCGTACCAAATCAAAAGCTTGTTTTTCTAAGAAATCAGCTACCTCTATAGGCGATGCATGTTCCAAACAATAGATCAGACGCTTCTCTTGCTGTTGTTTGAGTAAACGCATCCACTTAAAAAACTTATTTTCTCCTTTCATAATCTGAGTTTTTGGTTCCATATGGTACAACCATGTTTAACAATCCTAGATGAGAAAATAGATTGCTAAAAACCTTAAAAGCAGGAGAACAGCCAAAGACTTTATACCATAAACAAAAAGATATAAAGCTTAAACTAAAACATAGGCTCCAGATATTTTAACCACAAGTAGCATCAAGAAGTAGATTTTAACGAAAGGTAAAGTTAAGAGAATCTGAAGTAAATTGCCAATAAGTAGATTATAAATCTATAAAGGCCTTTTGAAAAGATTGTTTAAATAATATTACTGATTCAATCTTTGAATTCAAAGGTATTTTTATTTACATTTAGTTGTTATGCAAAAATTTCCCAAATGGCTAGATCCGTTTTCTAGATTTTCTAGATGGCTTTGTTGCTTTTTTATTGGTATGTATCAGTATTGCATTGCCCCTTTGTTACCTCCTATGTGCCGCTTTTACCCTAGTTGTTCTTGTTATGCAAAATCGGCATTTGCTAAATATGGTCTTCGAAAAGGGGTTTTTCTTACCCTACGTAGGCTCCTCTCTTGTCATCCCTGGGGAAGTAGTGGCTACGATCCATTAGATTGATTTTTTTTAGTTGAATAACCAAATTTTTTTAGTAACCATTGACTTTTACGCCAGTTTGGGGTAACCTTGATATGCAGTGCTAGAAATATTTGCTTCTGAAAAAACTTTTCTAATCCTTCTCTGGCTGCTATGCCTAGCATTTTTAATGCATCTCCCTTTTGACCTATTATAATTCCCTTTTGAGTAGGACGTTCTACATGTATAATAGATCGAATTTTAATCAAGTTATCCGTTTCTTTAAAATGGTCTATTACTACTTCTACACTGTAGGGTATTTCTTGACGATATTGGTCTAGAATTTTTTCACGTATGATTTCTTGTACAAAAAAGCGCTCAGCCTTATCTGTGAGGGTTTCTTCTGGATAATAAGGAGGATGCTTGGGTAATTGTTCAATGATTTGTTGCACAAGTGGGTCTATGTTTTCTTTTTTTAGGGCTGATATAGGTACAATGGCTACCCCTGGTTTATGACTGCGCCAATAGGCTATTGCCACATTCAGCTGGTTGACTGTAATTAAATCAACTTTATTCAGTACCAATATAATTGGTTTTTTAGCACAGTTTTCATCAACCCATGGAAAAAGGACTAGATCTTTTACATCTACCACCCAGATGATCAAGTCGGCATCTGCACGAGCAACTTTTACAGCCTCCATCATAGCAGTTTGTAGAGGATAGGCAGGTGTAATAACGCCTGGTGTATCTATATAAATAATTTGAAGGTTTTTTTCAGAAACAATGCCATGGAGTTTATGACGCGTCGTTTGTGCTTTTGAATGGGTAACCGCCAAACGTTCACCTACTAGTAGATTCATTAAAGTAGATTTTCCAGCATTAGGCTTCCCCATGATGGCTACAAAACCAGATTTATAATCGCTTTTTTCTGCATGCATAAGAATAATATATTTGCAATGTTACAAAAAAATATATAAACTTGTACTAGTTGAAGCAACCTAAGCTAGATTAGATCATTTTTATTGCTTAAATTTATAAAAATTTTATCGCGGGGTGGAGCAGTTGGTAGCTCGTCGGGCTCATAACCCGAAGGTCATAGGTTCGAGTCCTATCCCCGCTACTTTCCTTTCTTTACTTGTTTTTCTTTATTGTATGGATGCTGATTAGCAACCATTTTTAATCCAGTTAAATACTTGCTGCCATAGTAGGCGTTATTGATAAGCTGCTAGGGGCATAAAGCCAAAGTTTAATCTAAAATTAAAGTATTTTATGGCTTCTATGAGTAGGATATTAGCTAGTCTGTAAAATTACGGTTATTATGTCTTCCTCTCCTAAAAAAGCATCTACTACTGGGTCAAACTTTATTTTTGGCTGTAGGGCTGTTATAGAGACCATACGTGCGGGGCAAACGATTGAAAAAGTTTTTTTCCAAAAAAATAAAATCGCACCTCCAAAGGCTGTATACAACCTTGTATACAAATATGAAATTCCTTTTAGCTATGTGCCTATTCAAAAGTTAGAGCGGATGGCGTGCGGCAATCATCAAGGTGTTGTAGCCGTTTTATCACCTATTGCGTTCACCCCTTTAGATCAAGTGGTGCAGGCTACCTTTGAAAAAGGTAAAGCACCTTTAATCATTGTACTCGATGGCGTAACAGATGTCCATAATATAGGTGCCATTGCCCGTACCGCGCTTTGTATGGGAGTTGATGCCTTAGTTTTACCTACGAAAGGTAGTGCTATGTTAGCAGGTGCAGCTATGAAAACCTCAGCAGGTGCCCTGGCCACATTGCCCATTTGTCGCGTAACTGATTTGCGAAAGGCCCTACATTATTTACAAGAAAGTGGCTTAAATATATTGGCTTGTGATGCCCAAGCCAAGGAAGTACTTCATACAGTGAACTGTAAACTGCCTATTGCACTTATTTTAGGTGGAGAAGAGGTAGGTATAGCTGTAAAACATTTAAGTCTAGCGACCCATCATATTTGTATTCCTATGCAAGGCCCTATCGCTTCTTTTAATGTCTCGGTAGCAGCTGGTATAATCCTTTACGAAGTATTTCGCCAGCGATTTTTATAATGAGGTATCTGTTGATTAAATTAATTTTAAAAAATTTTCGTTTAGCGATCTGATGCCATTACCACTTAAAAAGAACAAAAAGGCCCCTAAGCTTCCTGGAAGAAAGCCTTGCTTAATGTTTTAAGTAGACTACTATCAGCTGAAAGATATATTCTAGATTGCTTTAGTTTGTATATGCGTTTATTCAAAATCTACTGTGATGATTAGTCCATCAACCATTCAACTGATCCAACGTACCGCTTGTATTGAAGAAATAATTGGTGATTTTATCCCACTTAAAAAAAAAGGACAAAATTTCTGGGCTTGTTGTCCTTTTCACCAGGAACAGACTCCTTCTTTTTCAGTATCGCCCATAAAAGGATTTTATAAATGTTTTGGATGTGATGCTGCAGGAGATGTTATAACCTTTATACAACAGATAGAAGGAATTTCCTTTGTAGAAGCCCTTACTTATCTTGCCCAAAGGTATGGCATACCGGTCACACCAGTTGCAGATGGTACAGATGATTTACAGGATTATAGAGCCAAAGAAAGTCTCTATATCTTATTGAATTTGGCTAAAGATTATTACACAGATTTGCTCTGGAACCATACAGAAGCTGCTAAAGTAGCCTTGCCCTATTTGGAACAACGGGCCATTCCATCTGTAGTAGCAAAAAAGTTTGCATTAGGCTACAGCCTCGATCGGTGGGACGGATTCTACACCTTTGCTATAGAGCAAGGAATCAGCCTAGCGCTATTGATTGCAGCAGGATTGGTAATTAAAAATGGAGACAAAGTTTATGACCGTTTTAGGGGGAGATTGATGTTCCCAATTCACAATGGTTCAGGGCAAGTGGTGGCATTTGGTGCACGGCATATGGCTACTGCTGTAGATGGTCCTAAATATATCAATTCATCTGAAACCGCTGTATACCAAAAGGGTAGTTTATTATATGGTCTTTCTTTTGCCAAGCGCTCGATTAAACAAACCAACCACTGTTACCTAGTAGAAGGATACACCGACGTATTGGCCTTTCATAAAGCAGGTGTAGAAGAGGTAGTCGCTTCTGCTGGTACGGCCCTTACCGAAGCCCAGATAGAGGCTTTGCGTCGCTTGACGACTAAGGTTACACTGATTTTTGATGGCGATCAAGCCGGTATTCAAGCTGCTTTTCGTGGCATAGATAAATTATTAGCACAGGGATTGGAGGTAAAAGTCATCTTGTTACCTGCAGGAGAAGATCCAGATAGTTACCTAAAAAAAGTAGGCACAGATGGCTTTAAGCATTATATCCATTGCACTACTCAAGACTTTGTGACCTTTAAAGCTAATGTACTACTGAACCAGTCTACTGAACAAAATCCAGTGGAACAAGCAAAGGCTATACGCGCAGTGGTGCAAAGCATTGTAGCTATTCCAGATGAAATAACACGCACCCTATTTCTTAAAAAATGCAGCCAACTCTTTTCTATAGAAGAATCAGTTCTTTTTACCACTTATCATACATTACAGCATCAAACTACTGAAGTACGTCCACAAAAAAAAACCTTTCCCAAACATCATAGTACTGCAAAAAATAGGCCATACGTAGACCGGAAAAACATTCCTTTTATCAGCAAACTTACAGCAAGTATTGAAGCGTATGAACGGGAAATTATGCGTATTCTGCTGACCTATGCTACCACTATTGTAGCGGAAGGAAAACCCTTGTACGCATATATACTATTAGAATTAGAAAACGTAGTCTTTAGATCTACCGACTGCAAAGTTCTTTTTAATTATTGTCAAACTGTATTTAAACAGGGCGGATGCGTGGATATGCAGTGTTGTTTGGATAGTACAGAAGCACCCATTAGAAAAATAGCCATTGATGTAGCTGCTTTCCCCCATGATATTAGTGAAGCTTGGATCAAAAAATATAGTATTTATACTACAGAAGAGGCGCAAAATGTATACCAGATGACTTTGGAAGTTATCCTTAGGCTAAAAATTCGCTTGGTACAAGAGCTTATTGAGCAAAATAGAGAAGCATTTAAAAAAAAATTATCTACAGATGAAGAAACCCATCTATTACAAGTACACCAGTCGCTTAAGGATACGGAGTGCCGGATCGCTAAACAGTTAGGTACAGTGGTCGCACAATAAGCTCACATTCCGCAGCAGATCAAAATTTTCTTCGCATGAAAATTATTTGTAGAATTCAAGATTTGATCTTACAGGTAGTAAGGCTCCGCCGCATCAACTACAGACGTGAAAGAGCCATCAATTTTATTAACTAAACAAGTTCTAGTAGGTTTCCTATCTGAAGTAGTTAACAACTGTTTTTCCATGTAAGGCATAAATTTTATTAGAAATTCATCAATAGCGTAATATATTTCAACTAGTTTTGATACATTCATAAGCAGCTCCTTTGCTAATTTGGTTTGTATTTTTATCCGCAAATTTAAAGCAGAAAGGAATTAGCCCATAAATGGATACATCTAATTTGAACAGTCTCCAAGCATATAGCATTCCAATTAAATATTTTACAGTCTGTAATTTTTTATATAGATTTGACTAATTTTATGTAGGTTTGATTAGCAGGGTTTTAATGGTATACAGTAAAGTACAATAGTAAAGTACTGATGTTAGGCTTTTTTGTTCGCGCTATAATCTAAATAAACTTGCGCAAATGCTTTTGATAGGGTTAAGTATACTGCTGATCGCTTCTTTTCTAGGGGCTCGATTACAAGGTTTAAGTTTGAGTATGCTGGGCGGATTGGGTGTATGGTTGTTTATGGTGGTTGCAAATGCGACACCGGCAGATCCTCCTTTTCAAATCACACTCTGTATTGCTTCAGTAGTGGCTGCAGTAGGTGCTATAGAAGCTGCAGGTGGGTTGAGCTACTTGGTGCAACTGGCTGAGTCCTGTATCAGAAAACAGCCACGTAGCATCTTATATATTAGCCCTATAGTCACTTATGCGATTACTTTTTTTGGAGGGACCAACCACATCGCTTATTCTATTCTTCCTGTTATTGCAGAAGTTTCTAAAGAAGTAGGTATTCGTCCGGAGCGTCCTTTATCCCTTTCCGTTATTGCGGCTTTGCATGGTGCACTAGCCAGTCCTATTTCTTCTATAATGCTTATGCTAAGCGGATTTTTAAGTGCGTCTGGCATCGACCTAGTCAGCATCTTAAAGGTTATCATACCTTCTACAATGGGTGGCGTACTGATGGCCACATGGGTTACCAATCTACTAAGTAAAGCCATGCCAGCTTCCTCAATGGTTGGCACAAAAGCAACAGCCCCCTCCCTCCCTCTTACTGTTGTGGCTCGAAGTGGCAACCGTGCAAAGCTTTCAATTGGCTGTTTCTTACTGGGCAGCTTAGTAATTGTATTGCTAGATGCTATACAATCCTTACGCCCTTCTTGGGAAGTAAATGGTATAAAGGTGCTGTTGCCATCTGCTTATATTATGCCTCTGGTAATGTTATCTACTGCTGCATTTATTATGTTATTCTGCCAGATTTCACCTCAATCTATTACGGAGGGTAAAGCATTTTCTGCTGGCATACAAGGGATGTTAGCCCTTCTAGGGGTTGCTTGGTTAAGCAGTACATTTGTAGCAAATAATAAACCTATATTACTTCATCTTATCTCGAGTTATTTTGCTGAACCGTGGCAATTTTTTATTATTCTAGTCTTTATGGCTGCTATCATGGGTAGCTCTGCCGCCACGATTAATGCTGTATTTCCACTAGGTATCGCATTAGGGATTCCTCCTAAGATATTATTGGCGTCTGCTGCAGCGGTAAATGCTGTCTTTATCATTCCCATTTACCCAACAATGCTCGCCGCTATACAGTTAGATACTACAGGTACCACCCGGGTGGGCAAATTCCTTTTTAACCACAGTTTTATGTTACCAGGTTTGGCCTCCCTTGCTGGTGCAATTGGCATTGGATTCTTAATGGTCTATATTGGGGTAGCTGGCTTGTAATCTAACCATATTTATTGCATATATGATCTGTACAATTGGATGGGGTATGCTACTTATAGTGCTGATCGCAAGTCTGTACTTAGGTGGGATTTCCCTTGGCTTACTGAGTGGATTGGTCTTGGGTTTCTTAACTTGTTCGGTACAACCTGCCTCCCCTCCTAATGACCTAATGCTCTTACAGGCTACTTGGGTGCTTCTGATGGCTACGCTGGAAGCAAGTGGTTTTTTTTACCTAATGACAAACCAATGTAAGATTTTTGTAGGGCAGATGAACAACCATTATGCAATTTTAAGAGCGCTATTTTGCTATGGATTGGTGTTTTTAACAGGAGATAAAGCATGGTTATATAGATGGGTATGCGATCCAAATCCGCTACATAAGGGCAAGGCCCAGCTACTTTTTCCGATTGTGGTTGCTGGATATATGGCCTTATTGGCCAGTCCTTTATCGATATCAGGTATACTCCTTATAGTGGTCGCAGGCAACAATGGATTACGCTTACTAAATTTAGTAGGAATGATTGTCACCCTAGGAGTTGGCGTAACAGCAGCCAGTAGTTGGGTTGCTTACCTTATACCGGATAGATGGTTTAGCAGCCTATATGCACGGTTGAATGGTCTTACTAAAGATGAAGTTGTAGCGCAATCAAAAAATAAAATACAACTGCTCCTTTGCCTTTTAGTAGTGGCCGAACTACTATTTTTAGGTATACAGCCTAACGGCAATGGATCGATCCAGTTAAGTAGTATTCAAAAGATTTTTCCAGTTAGATTCCCTATATTTTTTGCTTTGGTAATGCTTTCAACCGCAGCTGTAGCTATGTTATGCTTTAAAATAAAGCCTGCTAAAATTTTACAAAGCAATCGATTTAAACTAGGTATTCAACAACTATTTATCTTTTTAGGATTAACTTGGTTGGTAGATAGCCTACTAAGCCATGACAAAATGTATTGGATAAAAATGTGGTGGGATGGTAGGGTGCAGTATGGTTTTTATCTAGCAGCAGTCTTGTATATGCTTTTGATAGATATTTCTATTATCATTTGGCTTTTTAGTGGACTATTGATAAAACAGAATGATCCGATTGCAATACTTGCCGTATGGCTTGTGGCAGTGCATAGCTTAGCGCCTATCAGGTTTTGGATCAGCCATATGATAAAAGGGTATAAAAATAAGCATATAGAAGGGTAAACAAACAACCGATACAATCTTATCGTTAGGCTTTAACTTATGGATATAAAGAATTTATTTGGTGCAATGAACCAGGTTCAGGAAAAAATGGAAGGGGTTAAAAAACAGTTAGACCAGCTTACCGTAACCAAAGAAACAGGCGCTGGACTGGTTCACGTAACGGTGAATGGGACTAAAAAGCTATGCGCTATTTCAATAGATGAAAAGCTACTTAATAAAACAGATCGGCAAATGGTTCAAGACCTTATAATAGGTGCGGTCAACTTAGCGTTGGAAGAAGTAGACCATAAAATCCAAGCAGTCATACAAGAGCATGCAGCCATGCTATAAACGCAACGAAATACCGCACTTGCCAACTGTTGCGATTATAGTTTTGAATTACAATGGGTTATCATTGCTAAAAAAATATTTGCCTACGCTATTGCTGTATAGCCATGGCTATCAGATCATAATAGTAGATAATGGCTCTACAGATGGCTCAGTAGACTACCTACGTAACCACTTCCCAACGGTAACCTGTATGGTGCATGATGGAAATTATGGCGTAGCAAAAGGGTATAATGTGGCGTTAAAGCAGATTAAAGCGACGTATTATGTACTATTGAATAATGACCTCTTGGTTACAGCAAACTGGTTAACAGAGATGCTGACCCTTATGGAGCATGATCCTTCAATTGGGTTTTGTCAACCTAAAATATTGTCGCTTCAAAGACCAGATGAATTTGATTATGCCGGTGCAGCAGGTGGCTTTATAGATGTGTATGGTTATCCTTTTTGTCGAGGGAGGATTTTCAATCACATTGAAAAAGATAGTGGACAATATGATGATACAAGAGCGATTTTTTGGGCCAGTGGTGCATGTCTATTGGTACGGGCCAAAGCTTTCCATACATTAGGGGGCTTTGATGAGCTGTTTTTTGCGCACTTTGAGGAAATTGATCTTTGCTGGCGTGCACATATTGCTGGTTGGAAGGTCTATTACTGTGGTACCAGTACCGTTTATCATTTAGGGGGGGCTACATTAGCTTATCAGAGTCCACGCAAAACCTACTTAAATTTTAGAAATAGGTTGTTGATCTTGTACAAGTATCATCCAGATCATTTGATGCATACCATAAAAAATATAGCTTTCAATCTATTGGCGATTTTTAGGATGTGGTATCTGGGAAAGTTCGCACATAGCTGGGCGATTGTGGAAGCACAAATAGATTTTTTCAAACTTAAAAAGAAAAGCAACCCAAAATTTTCTTCACCCTACTTGGGTAATAGGTATAAAAGAAGTATAGTTATTGATTTTTTTACCAAAAAAAAGAAACGCTTTTCAGAAATTACCACTGATTTGTTTACATAGGGTAGGTTGGAGAAACGTTTAGCCAACGCATCCACCAACTGCACCATACGATTGACTGCTTTTAGTCGAATATACAAGATTGCAAGGAGTTTTTAGCTATTTTTAGCTTCCATTTATCTTTCTATTTTACCATTATGATACCATTGAACAACTATACTTTTATATACTTTATAGGCATAGGGGGCATAGGCATGAGTGCCTTGGCACGGCTATTGGCCAAGCAAGGGTATCAAGTTTTTGGATATGATCGGGAGCTATCTGCAATGGTATTACAACTCAGAAAAGAAGGTATAACGATCCACTGTGAGGATACGCTGGCTGCTATTCCCGAAATTGTTTGCCACCACCCCAAGCAAACCCTAGTCATTTATACACCTGCTATACCAATTGATAGTGCTATTTTAAACTATTTTAAAGCCACTGGTTATAAACTGCAATCACGTGCAGAAGTGGTTGGACTAATTTCCAGAGCATTTACCACAATAGCAGTGGCTGGTACACATGGTAAAACAACTACTTCAGCTATGATTGCCCATATACTCTACCAAAGCGGCATACCCATACTTGGATTTGTGGGGGGTATCATGGAGCAATATGATAGCAATTTACTACATAATAGTTCATTAGATGCAGTCAAGCTAATGGTAATAGAGGCTGACGAATTTAACCAATCTTTTCTCCATCTCAAACCTACTTTTAGTATTGTTACTGCTGCAGACGCAGATCACCCAGAAACCTATGCTACACCAGCAGCGATGGAAGCTAGTTTTATAAAATTTATGCAACAAAACCAAAAAAGTCTGATTATACAAAATAGGGTTGCAGATCAGTTAAAAATCTGGGAACATTATACAAAACCTTTCCTAACCTATGGATTAGATAAAGGTGCTATTGTGGCCAGTAAGGTCACTATGACATCGCATCAAAGTGTTTTCGATTACTTAGGAGATGGTGTCAATATTTCCAATGTAGTTTTGCCTATGTCCGGATGGCATAACATTGAAAATGCATTGGCAGCTATTACAATCTGTTTAGAACTTGGTATAACAGCAGCCCAAATCCATACCGCTGTTGCCTGTTTTCCTGGCATAAAAAGGCGCTTTTCCCTTGTTTGCAACCATCCATCCTATCTACTTATAGATGACTATGCGCACCACCCTGTAGAAATTAGTGCTTTGCTTCATTCAGTGAAAAAGATCTATCCCAAGAGTACTATAACAGCTATTTTTCAACCGCATCTATTCTCACGTACCAAGGCGTTTTATAAAGCATTTGCTACCAGTTTAAGTTTGGCAGATCAAGTTTTTATATTACCCATCTATCCGGCCAGAGAGGCGCCTATGCCAGGTATAACCGCACAACTTATATTTGATGAACTAACCTGTAAAAGAAAAGCTTTAGTGACGATGAATGACTTACTTACCCAACTAGCTGCTTCCAGGATTAAGGAACATCAGATCATCCTTACCATTGGTGCTGGAGATATAGGAGCATCCGTTTCAGCCATAGCTGCTACCTTAGAAGCTTCGATCTCCTTTGCTTTACAAAACGATTAAATGGTACAAGTCAAGATATCCATTCTTGTTCATAGCCTCTATAGTGCGCCATCAAACTGTAATCTACACATATTTGCATAGAAGGGGTTGATCTTTAAAAGCGTCTTATGGGGGCCATTGGCAATTATTTTACCGCTATTAAATACCAATAGTCGATCCATTGCCGCCAAAACCGCTAGTCTATGCGCAATCGCAATAACGGTTTTATCGACCATAATGGTAGAAAGGCTTTGTTGTATTTCATTTTCAGTAATCGCATCCAATGCGGAAGTAGCCTCATCTAAGACTAGAATAGGCGCATTCTTTAGTATGGCACGTGCAATCGCGATGCGTTGACGCTGCCCACCTGAAAGGGTTGATCCTCTTTCTCCAACTAAAGTATGGTACCCTTTTGATAGATGCATAATAAACTCATGACACTTTGCTTTTTTAGCGGCATCCATCACTTCATCATCTGTTGCTTCCCTACGCCCATAACGAATATTTTCTAAAATACTTTCATGAAAAAGGGTGGTATCTTGCGGTATAACAGAAATAGCAGCACGCAATGATGCTTGGGTAACGGTGGAGATGTCTTGCCTATCAATGGTAATTACACCTTTATCGAGGTCAAAAAACCTGAGTAATAAATGGATAAAAGTAGTTTTTCCACTACCCGATAAACCTACTAATCCTACCTTTTCACCAGCCGCTATAGCAATGGTTTGATTCTGGAACATAGGGTTATCTGACCCATAAGAAAAAGAAACGTTTTGAAATGCAATAGCAGCTGACTGACATTTAAGTACAGAGGCATTGGGTGCATCTAGAACAGCATGTTCTTTTTGTAATAATTTTAAAGCTTGTTGACAATAGCCAATTTCTTCAAGAAAATCAGGAAATTCTGCTACAGATACCCAAACTAAATTACAAATATTATTACCAGCATAAAAAATGTAGGTGACTTCAGAAATAGAAAGTTTACCGAGTTGCCAATAATGGATCATATAAGCGATCATCCCTATGCCCATAAAGCCCATAGAAAGACCACTAATGATAAAATGTAGGCGCATGATCAGCCTTAAGGCTTTTTCATGTGCTTGCTTTTCTGCTGCCTGTGGGGCCAATAAATGAATCGTTTCTTGATTTTTAGGTGCAAAAAGTTTTATGCTTAATATATTGGTAAAGCCATCTAATATACTACCAGACAAGCGGCTTACCTTTTCTGCATGTAATGCTACGGCACGGCTGCACTTTTTTGAATAAAAAAAGTAAGTGGCGATATGGAGGATCAGCCAAAGCATTAATACGCTACCAAAGGTCGGATGTATATAGGTAAAAGAGATGATACCTGCCAACGTAGTGCAAAATGTAGGCAAAAATGAAGCAATAATCATCATCATGACTTGACTGATGCCATCGGTTAAATCATTGATCCGTTTTACCAAATCACCAGAAAAATGGGCTGTAAAAAACTGGTAGGAATGGCCTTGCAGATGGGATACAATCCATGTACGTATTTTTACCTCAAAATCAGGAATAGTTTTGACTTTCATATAGTCAAATAGACGGAATAAAAGCTCTATTAGTCCAATGATCCCTAACAAAAGGATCAACGGACCAGCCAGCTTTATCCAGCTATCTGTTCTATTTTTGTCTAATGCGGTAAGTTGTGTGACGAGTATTTTAAAGGCATAGGGAACGACCAAATTATCGAGCACAAAACAGATTCGAAAACAAGCCATGGCTATGAAATGCCATTTGAATGCTGCTACAAAATATAGGATAAAGCTTTTTAGATTTTTAGTAATGGGATGCATGGATGAAAAAGGGTATGAACGTTTCATGCATAAGATTAAGGACAAAAAAAGAACCAATATAATTTTTCATAAAAATAAATTAGCTGAGGGATAGATGAAAACAAGCCTTTATAGAAACACTTTTTCGAACCAGCTGCATAAAAAAGTAAGCTCCCTACTAAGACAGATATTTATCCAAAGAGGGCTGAATTTGCGTAATGGAGAGATTCCCTACCAGACGATCTACCTGTTGACCTTGATGAAAAAACAACATGGTAGGTATGGTACTGATAAAATATCTAGAAGGAGTTTGACTATTTTCACTGATATTAAGCTTGGCAACCAATGCTTGCCCTTTATAGATAACAGCAATCTCTTCTATGACAGGCGCAAGTTGTAGGCAAGGTCCGCACCAAGGTGCCCAAAAGTCGACTAAAACAAGTTTATGCTGACTGATCACTTTATCAAACTGGGCATCTGTAATATCTATTGTATTATGGTTCATAAATTAAAATAGTCTTAATGAAAGGGCATTGCCCAGAAGTTATACGCCATTTAAGAGAAATTTAAAAAAATCTGCTATCATACACAAAATTTCATAAGGTATAGACGGCCGATCTATAGCGTTTATAATAACGTGGTAGCAAAACAAGCCTTTATTTCATGGCTTCATGCAACGCTTTCCTTGCTGCTTGGAATGCAGCTGCTATACCTGCGGGGTTATTGCCCTTAGCGGTTGCAAAAAAGGGGGTCCCTCCACCTTTACCGCCAATAAGGGGGGCTATAGATTGCATCATCTGATGGGCATGCTTGTATGGCAGCAATGTATCGGATAGTGATATGACTAGGTGGGCTTGTTGTTCAAATGTAGCGGCCAATAGGACAAATATTTGCGGATATTGCCCCTTATAGTGCAAGGCAATCTGTTGCAAGGCATGCGGATGCGGTGGTTGCACGGTTTGAATCAGTAGGTAGAGGTCACCAACTTGTTCCAATTGGTGGGAGAGTTGTTGGATGATTTGTTGAACGGCTTTGGCTTGATGGCCCATCAACTGTTTCTGGAGCTGCTTTTTTTCATGGAGCAACTTGGCTACTGCTTGTACGAGGTCTTTGGGGTGTTGGAGCAGATCTGCTACTGCCGTTAAGGTAGCGGATTGCCTGGTTACAAAATGGTGGGCACTACTGGCGGTTAGGGCTTCTATTCTGCGTATGCCTGTACCTATAGCGCTTTCATGGATGATCTTTAAAAAGCCAATTTGTCCGGTATGGGCTACATGGGTCCCCCCACAAAGCTCTATAGAGTAGCCAGGATCAAAGGTAATGACGCGTACGGTTGCAGCATATTTTTCACCAAATAGCGCTTGTGCGCCCATGGCTTTGGCTGCAGCGAGTGGAAGGTTACGTTGTTCTATACAGGGTATATTGGCTCTGATTTTTTGGTTTACCATGGCTTCGACTGCTTCTATTTGTGTAGCAGACAACTTGGTAGGATGGGCAAAATCAAAGCGCAATAGGGCAGGTGTGACCAAAGAACCTTTTTGGACGACATGGCCACCTACTATTTGTTGTAAGGCAGCCTGTAAAAGATGGGTGGCGGTATGGTTGTTGGTGGTTAGGGTACGTTGGATGGGATCTACTTGTGCTACTACAGGTAGTTCCAACTGAGCAGGCAGCTGGTCAACGGTATGGAGAATCAAGCCATGTTCTTTTTGTACATCTACTACTGGAATAGACTGTTTACCAAATCGGATCACCCCTGTATCAGCTACTTGCCCCCCTCCTACTGGATAAAAAGGGGTAGCGGCTAATACCAATTGATAGGCGGTACCTGCTTTATTGGTAAAGGTACGCCATTGTACAATAGTGGTCGTAACCTCCAATTGATCATAACCGACAAAAGAGGGGGCAGCAGATGGATGGACCAATTGCCAATCGCCTTGGGAGACAGCGGCGTCTTTTTGTGCACGTGCTTTTTGGGCCTGGAGTGCTTGTTGGAAGCCAACTTCATCTACCATCAACCCGCTCTCTTTGGCCATCAGTAAAGTAAGGTCTAAAGGGAAGCCATAGGTATCATAGAGTTCAAAAGCTACACGCCCCTCTATTACGCCTTTATGGATCTTATTTGGATCTAGGTGGTTGAAGCGGTGCAACCCTGTTCCTAATGTCTTTAAGAAGGAAGCTTCTTCTGCTTGAATAAGTTGTGCGATATAGCCTTGTTGGTTCGTTAAGTTGGGATAAACGCCTTCCATTTGTGCAGCTAAAACAGCGACCAATTGATGGATAAAAGGTTCTTTTATAGCCAAGTGGCTATAGCCATAGCGGATGGCTCTACGCAAAATACGGCGGATCACATAACCAGCTTTGGCATGTGCAGGAGGTTGGCCATCGGCAATGGAAAAGGCTACTGCACGGAGGTGGTCTGCAATGACCCGCATGGCTACTGCAATGGTGGTACTTTCCTGGTAGCTTTTACCAGCGATTTGCTCTATTTTTTCGATCAGTGGGGTAAAAATATCGGTATCGTAGTTGGATGTTTTGCCTTGTAACAGCATGGCCAATCGCTCTAACCCCATACCGGTATCAATATGTTTATGTGGCAGGTCGATCAATTTTCCAGAAGCTTGTCGGTTGTATTGCATAAATACCAGGTTCCAAATTTCTATGACTTGCGGATGGCCTGTATTGACCAATTGGGCAGCGGGTACAGTCTTACGTTCGGCATCCGAACGGATATCCAGATGAATTTCAGAACAGGGACCACAGGGGCCTTGTGCACCCATTTCCCAAAAATTATCTGCTTTGGAAAAAGAAAGAATATGGTCAGCAGGCAGGTATTGGGCCCAAATGGCAGCGGCTTGATCATCTTTTGGCAAGCCATCTTGGAGATCCCCTCCAAATAGGGTGGCATAGATGCGCTCCTTAGGGAGGTGATAGACGGCTGTTAGGAGCTCCCATGCCCAGGCAATGGCCTCTTCTTTAAAATAATCCCCAAAGGACCAATTGCCCAACATTTCAAAGAGGGTATGGTGGTAGGTATCGATGCCTACCTCTTCTAGGTCATTGTGTTTACCGGAGGCACGTAAACAGGGTTGTACCGTAACCACACGAGGGGCAATAATGGATTGGTTGCCCAAAAGGATATCCTTAAAGGGATTCATTCCGGCATTTACAAAGAACAAAGAGGGGTCCTCTTTGTTGACAATAGCCACTGCAGGTTGATGTAGGTGTCTTTTTTGTATAAAAAATTGGAGGAATTTTTCTCTGATGGATTTAGATTGCATGGGCTAACAGAATAAAAAATACAAACCATTTACAATAGGTGGAAAAACTGCCGGATAAAGCAAATATAAAGAGAATATATGAATTATTTTTATTTTAATTGGATTGGATAAAACCGAAAGAGATCTGGGAAAGAACTATTAAAATTAGGGAGTAGGCTATATAAAAAAATAAAATCTTATTTTTTGAAGGGTAGATATAAAAAATGGGGAGCCAGCAAAAGCTAGTTCCCCAATGGGAAGATTAATATATAATATATTAACTTATTATTTTTTAGTCTGTTTTGCTTGATATGATTGCTTGATTTTATTGATTTGATCAATTTCTTCAGCTTTTAATCCATGTATTTGTTTCAAATCATCCTCAGTTATATTTTCTTGTTTGTCTAAAAGAGAAACAAGGCTTGTTAAAAGAATTGACCCAAGTTTATTACACTCTTTTTCATAGACGCTACGAATTTGTTCAACATCAAATTTTGGAGCCTTGCTAGTAATATCCGCATACGTTCTATTTGCATTAGTATGCTTGTCTTTTAATTTTTGATAAACATAGTCAAGATTCGATTTAATGAATGCAGTTACGGTCGTAGCACAAGCTTGACCATCTTCGCCAATTTTAACAACTGCTGTACTTGCTAAATTATTTGCGTGTGATTTAATGATTTGCACAAGTTGAGATTTTGTTAAATTTAGCGAAGTGGGATCCGAATTCCGATTTGAAGTCAAAGTTGAGATTTGTTTAGCAAGAGATATACAAAATCGTTGATTAAAATCTACATCTGAAGAATTTAGGATGTTTTCATATTGATTATTAGCTAAATGCGCAACAAGGTCAATTTCCGGTAAAAGATTGTTAACGAGATCATCAGAGGGATCAGCAGTCATGCCAAGCATACTCAAAATATTAATGCAAACTTCTTTTAATGCAGGATCATTATCTGGCAAATTAGAAGCTGGTAAAACTTTATTGTAAAGGTCTTGTAAGTTAGGGATGAAAAAAAGATCTTGTAGATCACTTTGACTGCTTATATGTTGATGCAACATAGCTGCAACCTGATCGTCAGATTGATTTACCCACTTTTTGAAGTTAGCATCAATGCCTTTTAAGACTATAGCATTGTTTTTATCACATGTTAATTCCAAGAAATCGTTTGGAGTATTTCCTCTAAATAAAGTAAATAAAAGGGTGCCAAATGATATGCTTTCATTTTTTATACCATTGGAACCAAATTGGCCAGCATTCTGATCGAATACCTTGTTTATATCACTTCCGATGGCACTCTCCGCATAGTTTATAAGATCTTGTTGCTGGTACCTATACTGCAAAGTACCATTAGGAAGTGGGTTAACGAAAGGAAGCTTACCCTCATTACCTTGTAGCAACAATAGATTACTTGCGTCTTCACCTAGGCCAGATCCTCTAGAACCGATAAAGCTTAGATCGGCTAACGTATTTTTCTTAGAAGCGTCCTTTCCTTGCTTATTTTTAATGCAAACAGACAAAGTCTTATTTAGAGCATTTGGAATTTGATAAGATCTGCCAATTCCAGAAGTATTTCCTCTTGGTTGCCCTTTTTTATCAAGATCAGTTAAAAACCTAGCTAACTGAGCTCCATCTAGTAATTTCGCATCAGATGCGTCACTAAATTTATAACCAGGCTTAAATTTAGTTGAACCTGGCTTCAAAGTTTCTGATAAAGGATCAAGAGATTTTTCTTTTAAGTCTTTAAATGCAGCATCTCCCGCGCCTTGATCAATTTTTTCCCACATCTGGGTAGCAACATTGGCAAGGCCATTACGAACATTAGCAATCTCATTTATAGCCAATCCAAAAGCACGAGGCCGTTCCTTAATAAAAGATTCGTTAATTGGGCCTAAAGCAGCTATATTTTCTCTCAAATCTAATGGATAGGCATTAGCGTTGTTAGAAAAACTTTGTGCTAATCTCTTAACCAAGTCTAAAATATTCTTTTTGGTACTAAAATCATTATCAGATAAGGATAAAACACGTCCTTGATTAGCGGATTTACTTTGCGCATCAAGAGGCAAATAATCTAAGCCTAAAGCACGAAAAAATATTTTTTTAATTTCTTTATTTGCTGCTATAAAATTGGAACCATGAGTTGCTCCCGCACCACCATCTTTAGTTTTTTGCTTCTCAGAACTTTGTTCCGTATTTTTTATTGACTGTTCTCTAGCCGGATCGTCTTTACCTTTGCTGCAGTTACTACCTAGTAACACACCAGCTAATAATAAACTGGATAAAGAAGGGATTTTATTTCCAATTTTTTTGTAAACCATTTTGAATTAATTTGAATGTTAATTATTTAATTTAACTAAATATGTTAAACACATAATAGTACGTTCCTGGAACAGACCTCTGTACAATTATAATATATAATTATATATTATCCAAACAAGGTAGATTAGCTACGGCTGATCTGTAGTATATTATAGAGTTATATCAAAACCGTTCGAAAAAACATTTGCTCTAACAATAATAATATAAAAAAAAATACCATGCAACTATTTGTTACATTTTTTGCTTTAAATAATAGGCGGTATGGTTGTCATTTTGTTGGATCAATGCTTCGGGACTACCGGTAAATACCACTTTACCGCCTTGCTGGCCTCCATCAGGGCCTAGGTCAATAAGCCAATCGGCGCTTTTGATTACATCGATATGGTGTTCAATGACGAGCGCGGTATGCCCCTGTGCAATTAAGGCCTGAATGGCCTCCAACAATTGCGCTACGTCGTGCATATGGAGGCCGGTGGTGGGCTCATCAAATATAAATAATAGGGGCTGATCGGTTAATTCTTTTTCTAAATAATAGGCCAACTTAAGCCGCTGCGCTTCTCCTCCACTTAGGGAACTGGAAGATTGTCCCAATTGGATATAACCCAATCCTACTTTTTGTAAAACTTTTAATTTATGTGCAATAAGGGGTTGATCGGCAAAAAAAAGCAATGCTTCGTCTACGGTCATGCTGAGTACTTGGACAATGCTTTGACCAGAATAGGTTACCTCAGCTATTTCAGCTTTAAATCGACTTCCTTTGCAACGGCCACAGGGTAGGTAAATATCTGCCATAAATTGCATGTCTATCTTTTCCTGCCCTTCCCCTCGACAGTCAGGGCATTGCCCTTTTTCGGAATTAAAAGAAAAATGACCCGACTGATAGTGGCGGGAACGGGCGGTGGTGGTTTGGGCAAAAAGGTCTCGAATGGGGTCATAGAGCCCTAAATAGGTGGCGGGGTTGGAACGAGAGGATTTGCCCAATGGATTTTGGTGGACCAACTCTACGCCCTGAATGGCGGCTAGATCGCCTCCCAATAGGGTGAGGGTGGACTGCGCTAAAAGGGGTGAGGGGTTGGTCAGGTGTTGCACTAAAGCAGGATAAAGGACTTCTTTGATTAGGGTGGATTTGCCTGATCCACTGACGCCTGTGACGACCGTTAATACTTCTAAGGGGATGCTGACGCTGACCTGCTGTAGGTTGTGCAGGGTGGCGTTTTGAATATGTACAGCATGCTGCCAAGTGCGTCTGTGACTGGGCAATGGAATGGCAGCGATGCCATTGAGGTATTGTGCGGTATGGGTAGTCGCTTGCTGCAAGGCTGAAAAGGGACCCTGAAAAACCAACGTGCCTCCACCGGAACCTGCTTGAGGGCCTATCTCAATAAGGGTGTCGGCGGCACGCATGACCAATTCTTCATGCTCTACAACTACAACGCTGTTGCCTTGATTTTTTAAATTTAAAAGCAACGCTACCAACTGATCGGTATCGCGGGGATGGAGGCCAATGGTGGGTTCATCTAGAATGTAAATGGTGCCAAAAAGGGGACTGCCTAATGCAGTGGCCAATTTAATGCGTTGATGTTCTCCGCCAGATAGGGTGGCAATGGGTCTACTCAGGGTTAAATAGGCTAAGCCAACTTGGGCGATATAATGGAGCCTGTTTTTGATTTCTACTACGATTCTTTGGGCAATGGCTGCTTGGCGTGGGGTAAGGGATAATCGATCAAAAAAAGGAATTAAGTCATGAATGGGCATCAACAATAGATCAACCATCGAATGGTTATGGATTTTAATGTAATGGGCATCTGCACGTAGACGGCTGCCCCGGCAAGCCAAACAGGTGGTCTTTCCGCGGTAACGGGATAGTAAAACCCGATATTGTATTTTATCGGTTTGCGTAGCGCAAAAGTCAAAAAATCGATCAATACCTACAAAATCTCCTTGTCCTTGCCATAGCAATTTTTGTTGTTCTGGCGTCAAGCGGCTATAAGGGAGGTCAATGGGAAAAGAAAAGGCTGCATCGGCAGCCAAAAGGGGAGCCAACCACTTACGCATAATGGGGCCACTCCAGGGGGCAATGGCCCCTTCTACTACGGAAAGGGCTGGGTTGGGTACCACTTTACAGCGGTCTATGCCGATCAATTGCCCGAGGCCTGAACAGCTTTTACAAGCGCCATGGGGGGTGTTAAAACTAAAAAAAGAAACGGTAGGGAGGGTAAAAGTGATACCATCTAATTCAAATCGATCTGAAAAAGATTTTTGCACCCCTCCAATGAGCACTACGACCAGGTAGCCCATGCCTTCGAAAAAGGCAGTTTGAACAGAATCTGCTATTCTATAGGAATAGGTCTGATCGGTTTTGGTGACAATCATACGGTCTACCAGCCCATAAATGGGCTGGTCTAATGAGAGAAAGGTGTTTCCTGCCAATAGCTCTTCTATCCAAAAAAGTAGATTCCCTTGCATGACTCTGGTAAATCCTTTGCCTTGTTCGACTTTTAACTTTTGGATTAAGGCGGCTTGATCGGCTACTACTATGGGATAGAGGATCCATACTTTGGTACCATCTGGCTGTTGTTGAATGTAGTCTACTACATCGGAAACGCTATCTTTTTTGACTGGTTGTCCACTGATGGGAGAATAGGTTGTGCCAATACGGCTATAGAGTAAACTAAGATAGTCACAAAGCTCTGTAAGGGTACCTACGGTAGAACGCGGATTTTTATTGGCGACATTTTGCCGAATGGCAATAGCTGGAGAAAGGCCTTGAATGGCATCCACTGGAGGCTTTCCCATTTTACCTAGAAACTGGCGCGCATAGGCGCTAACGCTCTCTATGTACATACGCTGCGCTTCTACAAAAAGAGTATCTAAGACCAAAGAGGATTTGCCGGAACCAGATAATCCTGTAACGACTACTAGCTGATTGCGTGGAATGGCTACATTTACTTTTTTAAGGTTATGTATGCTGGCGCCCTTTATAATAATAAAATCTTTGGGACTAAGCTGATCTAAGTCTAATGAATGGCAGTGCATAAATGGTATAAAGCTACTTTTTTAGCGCATCTCTTATTTCCCTCAAAAGTTTTTCCGTAGAGCCATCTACATCGGCTGCTTCCTCCGACTCTTTAAGACCATAGAGCAGTTTTGCTAAGATAAAAACAACCAAACTAATGACGAAAAAGTTGAGCAGCGCTGCGGCAAAATGGCCAATCTTAATACCTGGACCAATTACTATGGAGGACCAATGTTGATCGGCTTTGGCCAATAGTGGGTGGACCATAGGCATAAAAAGATCTTCTACTACTGCAGTAACCATCTTACCAAATGCACTGCCCATAATAACCCCTACCGAGAGGTCTATTACATTGCCTTTAAAGGCAAATTTTTTAAATTCTTCTATAAAAGACATAATTGGATTGGATCTATAGATGATTGGATCATACCAGAAGCTGCTTTAAATATAATGGTATGGCTCTACAGATACAATAGCCTGGTCCTACGGGAAATGGATGGAGGCTATTCTGTTTTATGGCTATGGCTTTGTTTTATTACTATAAAGCGTTATAAGATCCATAAGTACTTTGGCTGCGCCATCTATTGCTATTTTATCGGGAGTCGGATCAATTTTTAATTCTATCCATGCCTTATAGGCCTGTTCGAACCTTTCCATATCTTCAAAATCCAACCACAAAATATTGGTAAGTATATGGGCAGGTCCTTCTATGATAACCATTTCTTCTATGGCATGCCTAAATACAGATTGCTGAAATCTAGCCGGCCACGCCGGAAAAACCATGGTCATGGTAAATGAATAAGGGTCTTGCGCTGTGTTTAATGTATCTGCACTCCTAAGCAAAATATGTTCTATTAAATGAAATCCTTCACATGCTTCATTTAAGGATCTAAACAATTCTAAGCTTTGCTGTACAATAGCTTCTGCTTGCTCAATCTCCATAATGGGCTTAGCAGCGGTGATGAGCTCAATGGTTTGCGTTTTTGCTTTGTCTACATAAAGTAGAATGTTATACACCCCATTGCCTTTTTTAACAATATTGTAATATTTTTCATCGATCGCATAGGACATCACTAAGGATTGTATGTTTTCATATTTTCCTCTAAAGATCAACATCTCATCGTTTTCTTTCTGCGAATGGTTTCCTAGGAAAAGATCTAAAGTATACTGCATAGCACTTTTTTCTAAGTACATACTATGCTTAACTACCTGATGAAAAAGACGTTTTTCTAAACTTTTAATGCCTAAATTGCGGTAAATGCGTCGCTTAAAACCAGATGGTATATAATCCATCCAACTGTTGACCGCATTGGCTGTTATATGGGCAGCTCGGTTTCTATCTCTACTGATGGCAATGTAATCTTTTAGAAAAAGTGCTTTATTCGCATTCAATGTATCCAATTGTTTTGCTTCACTTTTAGGATAGTGGAAGAGTGAGTAGATGGTAAAACGCTCTGCAAAATAAGACAATAAATGGTCTAACATCCTTGATCGCTTGTCTAAGCTTCGAATATCGCTTTCCAATGTACTATTTATGTAGGCGCAATAGGCTTTAGCGGTTTCATCAGACTCAATTTGATCTTCAACAGATGGAGATACTATTTTATTTTTTATATCTAAATACTTTCTTTGTACTACAAAATCAAGATCACTACCTGGATCACTTGCTTTAGTAGGCTGTTTGATAATGGTGTGCATACGAGGTACCTCCAAGGGTAATCTGCTATTCGGCTTGTTATACTGTTCGCTATAGATAGACATAGTGTGCTTGACATTGGACAACTGAACCAAATAATTGGCAAAAAGTTGGTCAAAAAACATCAAAAAACCTTTTAATTGTTTTGCTTTAGCATGGTTTTCAATTGTTTCAGATGGAGTACACCCTTCGTGGCCTACATTATAGAGTAAGGGAAAATCTTGCTGTATGGAGACATGGTCTTCTAAATACCTATAGTTTCCTTCTAGCACAAAGACATCCTCTTCTTGTACATAGACTTTTTTTAAAGTACCTCTTCCTTTCATATTTTCCAGTATATCAAGGACTTTTTCCCAATTTGTCGTCCAAGGTAGGCCATTATAATGAAGGATAATTTCACTGTGTGGAAGGTCAAGTACTAAAGATCGATCTGGTAAGATGGGTATGGTAATACTGCTTGTTCTCGCATTTTTTTCATGAATAAAAAGCTCAAAGTTCAATACATTTTTAATATTAACTATTTTAGTGGCTTGTTCTAAGAGTTCGACTGCATAAATTATAGACCTGCTTTTCAGATAAATTAACTCTTCTTGATCTATAAAACCTTGGTTGAGCAATGGCCCTGTAAAAATTTGATCTATGGTTCTGCCTTTGTCTAGCAATTGGCTGATACTATAAAAAGGGACACGGGGGGACAAAAATTCTTGCAAAGCAAATAATATCTGGGCAATCATTGTTTCGCCCTCTTCATACCCCAAGCAATGGGCTACTTCAAAGGTTGCTTTAACGCTAATAGGCAGTGTTTCCATGGCCTGAATAAGAAAGAAATCTTCACATAGATTTCTTTGCGGATATAATCTTTGCTGAATGACCCGCAAAACTTCTTGTTCTTGTGCGGTGTGACGGATGCGTTCTTCGACATTTACAAAAATCTTATATCCACCTTTGATTTCTTTTGGTCCATCACTTAAAAAGATGTCTGCGTTTTTTACACCTGGAACATCCAGCACAATTTTTAAAAAGTCCCACTGGGTAAGTGGATTACAAGGCAGAATTTCTTCAGCTTTGTAAAATGGTTGCTCATGGGTATGGGCTACTGTATCAGGATTTTTGGCCCATATGTCTTCTATATAGAAGTTGGTTCTATATTGTAGATCCATAATTGCAAAGGCCAATACTTCTAAAATGGTGATCCCAGGGTCATGGTCTCCATAGTCTGTCCATTTCTTTCCTGCTAATGCTCGTATATAGGCAATCCCTTGTTCCTTTAAGAAAGGATAATCAATGTCTTGTGGACTATTTTCCATAGTACGTATCTATAAATAATGCTGATTTTAAAGTTATAGTGAATAAAGTACAGCTAGCAGCATAACTATATAAAAGCTGTTTGTATTGCCGCATACTTACTTTTTATATGCCTGATTTGCTTAATGCTTAACCATCTGTTTACATACTATTTATGGGCAAGATATTATTTATTAAATACAGGATGATAGCCATATTGGATGGTTTCTTCTATATTTAAGTCCTTTACTTTATAATTTACCTGAATATCAATTGTTCCTTCTTCATTAGAACTGGTCAATTTAATACCAACGACCTCTACCCTGGGTTCGTGTTCTGTAATGGTTTGCTTGATATTGTTTACCATAAAGGTTTCCAAGTTGAGATTTAATTGTTGAAAAGCAAGTGGGGTCAGATCACAACCATATTTATGTTCCATCATGCGCTCACCTACCCTAGTCCGCATTAAGATGATTAAACTTTCTCTGATATCATGTAGCCCGTTTACCATTTCTACGGTACTGCTATGGTGGTTAAAAGAAGGTGGGAACTTCCATCCTATCCCCAAAAAATTATACTCATTTTCCATACATTTCTTTTTTATCTATTTGTATATTTCATCCACCAATTATTACAGTAGGGCATCCTTGTAGTATGGTTCCACCCATACCTGTTGTATCGCCTAAACGTGCAGCAGGCTTACTACCTATTAAAACTGTTAAAGAGCCCCTCACAATGGTATCCGGATGGGGAGGTGGGCCATTACAAAGCATGGTGTCTCCCATTCTTGCTGCAGGGAGTTTGCCTATTAAAACCGTTGGACACCCCAATACAATCATTCCTCCAGTTACATGGGGAACAGGAGGAACCCCTGGTGTGATCATAGGACATATATGCTTATTTAATAATACAGCTGCAGGTGGCATAGTGTGCTAATTATTGTATATGATGTAATAGTAGAAAATCTACAAAATAATTTTATCAATTGATGAGTACAGTTGTACCCTTTATAATGGTGGCCATACTAGATTTTACTTCGGTACTGGCATTGCCACTTAGGGTAGCCTTCATGGAAGCTTGTGCATTGATGTTCATACTCTTCAGGTTTACATTTTGCATGCCACTTAGGACGATATCTTTTCCGGCTTGTATGCTGATACTGCCCCTTGCATTTAAATGAATATCTTTATTGCTGGTTAGATGGATCCCCGTATTGCTTAAAACAACTTTATTGCCATTCTGGTCCACTATTTCAATACTTTTTTGCTTATCTGATAGCTGAATAAGCGCTTTTTTAGCCGTTTTAATAATGATTTCAGGACCTTCTTTATCATCATGAAAAGTAAACTCTAATTTTTCTCTAGAAACAAAAGATTTAAAAACATTTTTAGGATCAACGGTTTTAGGTGATGGGTGTTTGCTGCTATGAAGGGAACCTAGAATAATAGGGAATCGAATATCGTCATTTACGAAACCTACTACTACCTCATCCTCCAATTCTGGAATAAAAAAAGCACCTGATGCTTGGGTAGCGTAAAACGAGGCCAAACGACACCAAATGCCCTCTTTGGGCTTGTCTTGTACCAACGGTAGATGTACTAAAATCCGATCATGTTTTTGAGGATCTTGTGTAATTTGTTTTACTACACCGAGTTGTAGGCCATGCATAGGGGGCATCATACCTGCTGCTGGAAGTGCGCCAATGTCATGGTATTTGTGCATGTAGCGCTGTGCATCTAGTCCTAAGGTTAATGTGGTTTGCCAATTTCCATTGGATATAATATGCTGCATACCGGATACATAGGCATCTCCTGCAAAATGGGTTGCCCCCTTTTCAATGCTGATCATTCGATCATGATGCAATGCAGCATTACCTGAAACGGTAACGTTACCTTTTATTTTGGCTATTCTACTTCGGCTGAGCAAACCAGTTGCCAACGTTTTGAGCTCCAAAGGATCTAGTACACCGCTGTGGGATATTGTAACGCTACCTGTTTGGGTAGCAGCGGTTAATTTTTTATAGGAGATACTGCCCATAGACTGTTCACCTGGATCAGTTGCTTTTTCAGAAACTTTATTGTGCTTGGTACTGTCCCAAGAGTGCGCCGTAGCAGCTGACCATGGATCTTTTGCATCTATTTCAGCATCAAAATCAATAAAATCAACGCCATATGTATAGGTAAAGGAGCCTTTACCAGTTGCTTTTGGTTTTTTGATGGAGACTACACCATCATTTACTACAACAATTTGTCCATTGGCTTCAGCGCGAATATTTAAAAAGTCCCAATCGGATATTTCGTGCTGTGAAATATTTTCATGTACAATAGCAGTAGCTTCGATTTTATGGCTTAAGCCACTATATCCATTTAAGATCTTTTTAAAAAGGTCGCTATCTTTTATTTTTACAAAATGCATTGTTTTGGGTGCAAGGGTAGTTTTATAGGCAACATCTCTACAGGTTACGGTCAACGTAGAGCATCCCGTTGACCTAGATTGGATGGCCAATTTAGCTACTACACCTTCAAATAGTTGGGCTAAGCCATCGTCATAGCCAGCTTGTATCACAACAGTGGCACCAATGGTAAAAGTCTTATCATTGGCTATAGAAAAAGTTTGTGACTGAATGCTACCATCATGCAACACTATTTTTGCATAAGGAATTTTATTGATCCTTTTATCGACTATTATGGATTGTATAGGGTAACTTGTATCTAGGGTTTTACTGCCTATTCTTATAGCGTACTTAATAAAATCACCTGATATAGAAGCCATAGAGATAAAAAAATAAAGAAAAGAAAAGAAAAGATGGTTGTGCACGCCGTCTATGCAGGTCAACAATATGCTTGACATAGTAAGCCATTAGATATCAGCTACTCCCCTGACCTTTTATAGGCTCATTTGCTTACCGATCAGAGGGGTAACCTCAAATAGTAGAACAAATAGGCTGTATTGGATGCATCCATTTAATATAAACCTTTTAATCATATATAAGTAATAAAGTAAATAACAGGAGGATTTCCAAAAAAAATAGAGTATAAAGATGATTTTGAGGTTAAGTAGATGATAATCATGAAGTCTTTTTTAAAAGGTTGTATCGCGTCTTTAACTTTTTGTTCATTCGATTCCACTGATCCTTTATACAACTTTTTGGTAACCCTCCCATGTATTAAATATTTTTACTGACTCTGTATTTGTCATATTACCCATTGATATAGGATTTTGTTCATTTACATGATTCTGATTTATATTGCTACAATATTCTATATTATCACCTACATCTAAGGCTGAAATGGAATGCCATAGATGATCATATGAATATCTTGCATTGGGTTGTTTACCATCAACTTGCTGAACTTTTTGTTGTTGGTCATTAAGAGCATCAATATCGTATTTTAAATCTTTTGGTAGCCATTCAAGTTGCTCATTAAGCATTGAGATTGTTTTATATTCAGTACTATATTTTTTACTTAAAATTTCAATTTCTTTGATATGTTCTTGCAAATCTAATTTGGCATGTTGTAGATTATTTTTAATTACTTTACTATTAAATTTTATATCTTCTTTGCTTAATTTAAATGATAATTTTTCTAATTTTTGTATTAAGGATGCAATTTTTTTAATACTATCTTGCCACTCATTTTTTTGCTCAGGAGTAATTTCCACCATTTTATCAGACGATTCTGAACTAAATAACACTTTAGGATTAGTTACTGCTTTCCATATTAATAGACCTAATTGGTTAATATGCAAAACACGAAATAAACATAATGTAGCATATGATTTACTAGTTATATCTTCTAACCTATCAATAGGAGGTATATTGTATGGAGTGTAGATTATAGTGGTATGTTTTCCTGTACAATGCATAAATGGACGGTCATTATAATTCACACGATGACAATTTTTAACATTATAATTATCACCTCCTATAGAATAACCTTTATCTTGTATAGCATTAGTGCCTTGATGAATATTACTAAAGATTTGAGCCTGACCATGAGAAAAGGTACAAGTCATACCATCTCTAGTATATTCTTGATTGATAGCGTTCCAAATATACGGAACACATTTTATATATTGATTTTGAGTATTATATTTTTGATTTGAATATCCATATTTACTGTTAGGAACTGTATGATTATATTGTAATGCTGTATTACCTAAATCAAGTCTAACATGCGTACCTGATATTGATGTATGAAGGTAAGTATCAGATACAGTGTGTGTCATCTTTGCAGGATAGTTAAAACTAAAAAAGCCTATCATTTTTGACCATATATTTTTTACTATACTAATCGGAACAGATTCCAATCTAGAAGCACTAGAAGGTACATCTCTACGTCCTCTGTGATGTGCGCCAGCACTTTCTCCGTGATGATGGCGATGCTTGTGAGGATGCGCTAAGTCTAGTAGTTCTTTTACAGCAAGACTATTTATATCTTTTTGATTATCATTTATAAATTGCTCTATACCACTCAAGCTTGAAGTCATATTCACACGATCTATTATCATTTTAATGCACGTCTCTGGTAATAATGTACCAAAACAGCTATCATCTATCTTACGTAGATATGCTTTTTCTATATCTGGATATTTTAATAGCAATTCATTATATGACTTGAATGCTAGATATATCAATACTTCTGCAGCACTACGCTCTCCTATCCCATTATTTGTATCAATACTACCTCTGTTACGATAATGCAGTTCTGCTTCAAGGAAAGAATAGCCTAATTGATTATGATTAGGAAAGACATTTTCCGCATTAGATGGCATACAATGTGACATTAAGCCCTCTATGAGTTGCACTGTTATATTTCCATCTATTTTTTTATCTATTTCATTATTTAATTTTATTCTTGCTATAGTTGTATTGGATAGATAAATTCTATCAGGTTCTAATCCATTATCAAACTCAAAGATCAATATTTTATCTTTCCTATCTGTCCAATCATGTAGCTGAAGCATATTATCCTTGTATAGATTATCCTTATAAACAAAAGTATCGACCGTATAATTTTCTACTACTAAACGCTTAAGTGGCGTATCTTTAAACAGCAATACTGTTAATTTTTTATCACTTAGTATTAGATTATACTGTCTTAACGCATTACTATAATATGGAGTATGATTATATTTTGTAGTGGCTACATAGTTAAATCCATTGGTTAGATCTACTGCATATGTTTGAATAACACTATCATGCGGCTTTTCATAAGGCATATATGACGTTGCCATATGATGCAAATCAATTGTACTGATTACAGCATTTTTATATGCATAAAACTTTACATCTAACCATTCTTCGTTATTTGCATAGTAATCGGTTAAGATAATATTTAATCCATCAATATTATCAGCAGTTTGCTCTGTTATAAACAAATCATTCTCCTGTTGGTAAAGCAGAATATCTTTGTCCTCTATATCAATTGCTATATGTTTTTCGCTACTGAAGCATCTGAAAATATTTTTACTTAAATGCTTACGTAAAAATGGAATCAATGTTATTTCATCTTCTATTGCCAAGGGCATAAAAGTATCATTATTTTGATCTATTAATGCTATATGCTGATTTTCTTTATTTATAAAATAATCTAGAAGAGTAATATAGTTACTGAAAAGTAAATCCAATACAAGATGATTACCATTCCTACTTAGAATTATATCTGTTAATATTGATGGTATACTCAAGATATCAATCGCTAAATCTTTAGCATGATTCCTAATCGATAAGTCTAAATACTTCTTTGTTTGAGTTATCACATATAAATCGCTGCCTTCTCCTCCTGACATAAATATAGTATTACCATCATTTTGTATGATATCATTACCTACAGAACCAAATTGCCATAAATCATTATTTTTGTTTCTTAGTATACTAAATATATTATACTTATGCGTTGTATATGTAATATTTTGATAATGCTTTATCAACGTTTGCTCTTCAAGATTACTTCTTATATCAGCATATATTAAAAAATGATTTACATCATGGCTTTCTATAACGTTATCTAACCTTGGTACAATATTACTACCATGTTTATCTATGAATACATAACTTGTCCTATTAGTATTTGTAAGATAATTTTCTAACTCCAATACATACTGACCATTTTGTGATAAAGGTATATTGATTGTTAAGCCATTTCTTGAAGCATTGTATTTAATGCTTGTAGCATCCTTTAATAAGGATATGTTAGGAAATATTATGGTTTTTTGGCTGTTTACAGGCAAATTTATATTGGATTCAGCATAATTTGTGTTAAAATTTTTGCATTTTATATAAATAGTATAATTACCATTATCACCTGTAACTATAGTATTCGGTGATAGAATTACATTCCTACAGCCTATTATGCTATCTTTTTCACTATTATTTGGCCCACCACCGCTATCTATGGTAATATGGTTATGTGCTATATTATCATCGTATGTAGTGGAATTAGAATCTTTGCATACGATTTTATCTACTTTATTTGAATCACTAACATATTGAATCTTTTCAATAGGTAAAGTAGCAGATATGTGTGCCATACTACTATTAGTAGTAATATTCATCTGCGTTATACCACGTTCATACAGATATTCGATACTAATAGTACTATTTGATGGATTCCTCACATCAATTACATTTGTACTGCCAGAACCTAAATTAATTTTACCATGATATGTGTTATTTCGTATGTTGAATATATTATTTAAACTCTTTCCACCAGATATTTCTGTATTCCCTCCAAAAATATCAAATATATTATTATGTTCGTTACTAGCAACTACGTATCCAGCATTTACAAGATTTAAATCATATATAATATATTTACTTTTATTTCTAGTATCCGAATATTCTCTCTGTTTATAAGCCATTACTACTGCATTATCACATTCATAAACTGCATCAGCATTTGATTGAACAATTCCTTTTTCATAATCATTTCCTGTAACTTTAGGTAAACAAATCATGGTAACATTAGCAATAGATTTTGGTTGCACACGCGATAATGTATGATTAGTATTAGATTTTTTAGATAAATCTATCCTACTATAGGATGATTCTGTAATATAATTAGTGTGGTTATTACATTCTTTATAAGAATATGGACCTCCTGGTGCAAATGCTAGTCTTTCTTCACATTTTAAAAAATATTTAGCTTGTTCTTTACCGATTCCTATGGCATAGGCTACAACATCACTTGATTTGTTACTGAAGATCTTCCAAGCAGTTTGCGTTATATCATTAATTAGCTCATTCCTTGCAACCAAATGCTCTATATCTTCAGCCATGTTTTTTGATAAAATCGACCGCCAAAGTATACTCCAATCCTCCCCTAGTGTCGTATGATATCGCTTTTCATACGCTATAACATTACTAATACCATTATATATCCCTTGTCCTGCTAGTATAGACATACCTACTACCACTCCAACTGGTCCACCAGCTTCCATAACCGTTAGTCCTATACCAGAAGCAAACGAAATACTACTAAAACCGATCATAGCTATAGTATCTCTGATTTCTTTATCACTACATCGATTATCACTAGCCGCTCTGTTACGACATTCTATCAAAGAACTGATGGATATACCTATATCGATAATATCAAATATACCAATAAAGACACCAGCTCCAACTTTAGCCATACTAGGTGCATATTGTATTCCAATTTCTTGCATCATCTCTAGTTTATAGGGTAACATTTTTGATTGAATCAAATCATTATTAAAAAAGAACCTATCTACTGTTTTATATGCTATTGAAAGTGCTCTATTTTCAATGGGTTGTGATAAAAATGAATAGCCAAGAGAAGCGGTACTAAGAACGCAATTTTTTATATTTTCAGGATTCTCACAGGATATAATCGTTCCATATACGCCATGCATAAGTTGTAGCTTACCTGCTGCATTTACTAACTCCCATTTTAATGATAGACTGAATTCATCTTTATATATTATATGACGACCTATATCGTTAATCCTTTTTTGCTGTATATAGTTCTTATAGGATTTATATTTAACAACGGTATCTAACAATTTTTTATATTCAGGTTTACCTACTATTTTTCCCTCTCCTTTACCCTGTATCTCTTCTGCTAAGCTTGACAACTGACTGCTCTTTTCATCATCTTTCTCATGTTGCTTACTGTATTCTAAAAACTTTTTTGCGTCTATTTCAATCTCCTCAGGATTTCTTGTCTGACTACTACTGATCTTATCTACATCATCCCATCCTATCTTACATTCGGTTTCTCTTTTTCTCCTGCTATTACTCCCTAAACAGGGTTCTAAAATATTTTTATTTGGAATTTTTCGCTTACGTCCTTCCATATTTTCTTCACTACTACTTAGCTCATCTTCTTGTGATGAATGATCTATTGCATGTGATGAAAACGATACAGTCACTAAATCAGCATTTTTCCTATTACTATTGAATACGATTGTAACCCCTTTTGACTCTGGTAGATCTGTAACCAGTTTGGAAAATTTATTATATCCTTCTATTTGTTTATTACCATTAATAACCTGATTATTAGTATTTCCTTTATACTTCAACTCTATAATTGCATACCTTGTTTCTTGAGCATCATTATTTATCGTAAGAAATACTATATCTGCTCTACCATTTCCTGAAGTAACTTCTGAAAAGACTTTAATACGTTCACCATCTTTAAGTGTTTGATCTATCAACATACCATGGATGATGTGTTGTAAATCAGCTTCACTTTTTATAAACGATTCTAATGGTTTCAAAACATCTAATAATATAGTTTGGAAATTATTCGGTTTGGATCTCTTTGGCGATGGCGGTCTATCTGATTTAGAACCACTTGAATTTGAATCACCGTATATTGACTTAATCAATTCGTTTATCTCAAAAGAACCAATTTTTTTAAATTCACCTTTATATGAATTACCATTACGACGACTCGTTTTTTTATTGGTTTCTATCTGAATAGATTCAGACGTGAGATAATAGTTTTCCGGTGAATCCCCCTTATCCACTTCTTCACTAAAATATTTTGCACTAGGCTTTACCTTAATGGTAACTACATGTAGATTTTTAATACTTAGGTTGCTGTCAATAGGAACTATCTTATCTTTATCAAGATTCATACTTTTAGGATCATAAGATATTTTTGAGCGCGTACTATGTTCTCCATTACTCTCTACAATATTGAGTATTATACCCAGTTCTTTATTCTTTTTATGCAGTAGAATAGTGGTTACTTTTTGGCTAATAGATTCCAATTCATATTTAAATACATATCTATTGTCTATTAAATCAGGATTTAGTGTAATAGATTGTCCCAGTAATAGGTTGCGTAAAAAATGATAATCTTTACTCTTAATAGATGAGTAATACAAATGCTTGATTTGTTTTGCAATATTAACTCTAATCTCATCTTTTGACTTATTTTTATCAATATTATCTACTAAATCAGCTACTAAATTTCTTTCAAAAGTATCTATAAGCCTCGTTTCTACTTTTATATCAGTAACTTTTTGATCATTGGTATTATCTACTGTTTGACCATTTTTACCGTCTTTATTAAAGTCTACGCCTATTATCACTGCATCTTTTCGATTGGTTCTAATATTTGGTAAATTATATATGTAGCCATTACGGTCAATCTGTTCTATTGCTTTAATTGCTCCCTCTTTTGACTTTATTTCAACTAATATTACAACAGGTTCCTTTTTTTTACTACTTGCGAGATTGTTGTTGGTTTCTTCATTATCTAATTTGCGCGACAATATGATTAAATCAACATATCCCTTTCCTGCTATCCGTTCTACATGACAATCCAGTTTGTATTTATACTTATAGTTGCCTTCAAAAATCCATACATACTATGCCATGATATGATGCCTCTGATTGACCTAATACATTAGTATAATATTTATGCGATATATATATCCCCAAGGACTTTAAAAGTACTTTCTGTACCCTCTTTTAGAGGTATCTAAATCACTGGAACTTTTTTATTCAGATATCATCGAAATCTAAATCTTCAAAGTGCTTTTTAGACTTCTGTAAAAGTAAAATCTGAATTACTATTACCATGAAAGTTACTTTTATATTTATTCTCATGAACCTGCTTCAGGTAATACTTTTACCTTAAATCTTGATCATGTAAAAATATTTAATATTTGACCATCGATTTTATGATTATCTTTATTCAAAGATAATTTATGATATACCTCTTGTATTTCTTCAGCAGTGAATTGAATATTATCTGTATTCTTTGACTTAGGTGCAGTATTAATTATTACAAACTTTATTTTACGATTGATTTTCCCATTTATATTTTCCTCTATATTAAATACTAGTTTAAGACAACTAGATGATTGCTGATTATCTAACTTAAAGTATATATCTTTTATACTTAACTCATCCATTAACTTACTATAAGGTAATGTCAGTGCAGAGCCAAGAAAGAAATGAACGAAAAACTCTGGCTTTAGTGGTGAATGTATAGTTGGTACCTTAGAAAGTAATAAAGCCAATGACTCACTAAAACCTTGTGGGTTTTTTGGATTGGATACCTTGACATACTCACCTTGGCTAGAAGATACTATCTTATCATCAGTAAGTAATCGTTCTATTAACTCTTGTTTAGTATTTTGTGGCATATCGATGGTATTTATTTATTGACTGATATTACACAGATCAGGCTAATATATTCATTTAGCCCAATCAAATAGAGATGATTTATAAACTGAATTTGAGGTTAGATTTTTGAAAAATGGATTGAAAAGGCTTCTTGGGAGGAGTTGAATTTAAAAATTTAAATTTTAAACTAAATCACTTAAAAAGCTTAGACTAAATTAATCAAGATTAGTTAAATATATCACGCTGTTGATTATTTCCTTATAAAGTTTATAAAAGGATATTTGCTAACTACCTCATATATGAAACGCAATAGAACTTGTTCACTTACTTTGAGTAAACTAAAGATCATAAATAATATATATATGTATATGATTGGTTTACAACAACTTTAATACCGAGTTGACGTTAATTTAGGACTTATTACTTTTTTTATATACTTATTTTTATGTTAGGTTTATACTGTGAATACAGCATTATAATATTAAGTTCTAACTAGTAGCATTTGCATCAATAACGCTGGATTCTAGTAGACATTTGACTACCTGCTCATGACCCTCTGCTGTGGCAATATCTAGTGCCGTCTCACCATTATTATTTTTTGTATAAATATCAATACCTATTTCCTGTAGTAATACGCTAACTGTTCTTATACGATTATATATGGCTGCATAATGCAATGGGGTGTCTCCTTCATTATCTTTGGTATTTACATGAGCGCCTAATGATAGTAAGACGCTTATAATCTCTTCATGACCATATTGTATAGCACGATGTAGTGGAGTACTACCATAACTATCTTTTGAATTGATCTTAATACCTATAGCTTCTTTTTCTATGAGATTGTTAAATACGTTTATATTACCATTACATGCGGCATGATGAAGGGGAGTAGCATTATGATTATCTTCTATATTCACATCAGCTCCTGATGATAGTAATACGCTTACGATCTCTTCATGACCATATTTTATGGCACAATATAATGCAGTACTACCGGAACTATCTTTTGCATTGATATCAATGCCTGGAATTTCCAGTAGTGCTTTTACTACTTCTTTATAACCATATTTTGCAGAATGATGAAGGAGAGTAGCATTATCACTGTCTTTTACATGCACATCAGTACCTGCTGATAGTAGAACTTTTACTACTTCTTCATGACCACTATTTGAAGCAAGATGCAAGGGAGTATCTCCATTTCTATCTTTTGCATCGATGTGAATGCGAATAACTTTCAATAGAACTTTTACGACCTCTTCATATCCACCTTCTGCGGCATGATGCAGTGGCGTATATCCATTAATATTTCTTGCATGTATATCAATACCCTTAACTTCTAGTAACGCTTTAACTACTTCTATATGACCATTTTCTGATGCAGCATGAAGGGGGGTATTGTAATTAGAACCTATTTGATTAACCAAAATTCCCTCACTGCTTAGTAGCGTTCTAACTATTTCTATATGACCATGATGGGCTGCCAAATGAAGCGGAGTATCGCCATCACGAGTACCTTTATTTAGATCAATACCTGGAATTTCCAGTAGTGCTTTTACTACTTTTTCATGACCATATTTTGCTGCCAAATGAAGCGGAGTATTCCAAAGACGAGTACCTTTATTTACATCAATACCTGGGATTTCCAGTAGTGCTTTTACTACTTTCTCATGACCATTTTCTGCTGCCAAATGAAGCGGAGTACTACCAGAATAATTTTGTTTATTAAACTTAATTCCTTTGATTTTTAGTAGATTTTTGACTTCTCTTTCATTACCTATTTCTGCTGCAATATGTAGTGGGGTATCCCCGTACCTATTCCCCTTATTGACTAGGATACCTTCAGCCTGATTGGTACCTTCATGGATAGAATGCATACCATATCTAGTGAATTGATTACAAGCAGTACACGATAGAATACTGAAACCTATTACCCATAGGTAATGAGATTTTTTTTTATAGAATTGTAATATGTACATATTTTGTATGATCATTTACTTCTAATAATTTAATACTTTCAATAGTACAAAAATAAAATATAAAAGCCAATACTTTTAAAAAGTATTGGCTTTTATATTTCTCTCTAATTTATTGTCTCACTTTGGTAGAAAAACGACACACTAGAAGTGCGTCGTTTAAACATATTTAGGCTGTAAAGATGCTGTAGTGGACTAAAAAATTATAGTGCCCCCTAAAATAGGTTTCTAACAGTTAAAACCAGAATGAAATCTTTGATTATTATACCTAGTCATGTAACTATTAATTTCTTCTTTTAGCTCTTTAACGTTTTTAAAATCATTTACTAAAAAACAGCTATATTTTAATGTTTTAACAAATCTTTCCATTACAACGTGATCAATACTTCTTCCTTTGCCATTCATAGAGATCTCTATTTAAAAAAGTATTTGTAGATTTGCATGAGGCATCCTCTATGCAGTGTGGACATTTTATTTTGCAGCCCAACCGTAACGGTATGGGACATTTTGAATCGCTGATATCATCAAGAACCATTCTATCTTCATTAACCTTTATTTCAATCTTGCAGACCAAAGACCTTATAGCACTATACCAAAAAAAAGAAGTAGTCACCAAGCTTACAGACTACCTAAAAGAAGATCCAAAAGATAAAGCGCTCCATCTGCATGGTATACAAGGTAGCTTGGATGCTGTATTAATCGCCGCACTGCACCAAAGTTCTCGGCATTTACAATTAGTGGTAGTTGAAAACAAAGAAGAAGCGCTGGCTATGTATGGAGACCTAAATCAGCTATTGCCCAGCTGCGCTGTGCTGCGCTTACCCAGTTTAGAAGAACATAAGGATAAGTATAAAACGATTCAACACAAACGATCCGCCATCATACATGCTATAAACGAAAGTAAATCTGCAGCATTGATCGTCACACATATAGCCGCACTACTGGAAAAGATCTTAGAACCATCTCTAGTGGACACTATGGCTTACAAGATACAAGTAGATCAAACCCTGTCGATGCAAAGCTTGGAAAGCATGCTTAAACAAAAAGGATTTATAAAGGTAGATTTTGTATACCACATAGGTCAATTTGCAATACGTGGTGGCATTATTGATATATATGCGGTCAACCAAGCGTTCCCTTATCGAATAGAACTATGGGGAGATCAAGTTTCCACCATCCGTATTTTTGATCCAAAAGACCAAAAATCTTTTAAACAAACCAATGTGGCAACGATTGTATCCAACCCAGAAACGACAACGGAAAAACCATTGCGCTACACTTCTTTTGCTGTCTGTCTACCAACAGGCAGCTCCATTTGGCTAAAAAACAAAGCAAAAATAGTGGCACAGCCATCTGGCACAGCTACTCCATCAGCCCCTTCCCATACGCTAGAAACAATAGAAAATTTTATAACATCTATTGTACCCTTTCATCAAATCCTATTTGGATCGGTCGCATCTGTTATGGGAGATAACGATCTTATACTACACTGCGATACTGAAAAACAACCTCGCTTTCAACAAAATTTTAAACTTCTAGGCGCTGACCTCTACAAAAGAAAGCAGCAAGACTACGATGTGTATATTACAGCCGCTTCTGCAGGACAACTTGCACGACTCAAAACTATTTTAGCAGACACCTCTCCTACAACAACTTTTACCCCATTGTTGGTGGGTTTACGCGAAGGGTACATAGACCATACAGCCAAAATAGTCTGCTATAGTGATCATGAAATTTTTAATAGATACTATAGGTACCAACCACCCAAACCGCATACTACAACGGAAGCTTTACTAGCCGATGCATGCAGGAAACTAGAAATTGGTGATTATGTGGTACATAGTGACTATGGCATTGGCCGATTTTCTGGATTACATTCATTACACATCCATACACAGAAGCAAGAAGCCATCCGACTGATTTATAAAAACAATGATATGGTCTACGTAAACGTACACGAACTATACAAAATCAGCAAATATACCAGCAAGGATGGCACAACACCGCATATGCATACATTAGGGACTACTGCTTGGCAACGTAAAAAAAATAATGTTAAAAAACAGATCAAAGACATTGCCAAAGAACTCATTACACTCTATGCAGAACGAAAACAAACGAAAGGCTTTGCTTTTGGCAAAGATACTGTACTAGATGCTGCACTAGCCGCTTCTTTCTGCTATGAAGAAACGCCCGATCAAGCGATAGCCATTGATGCAGTGAAGCAAGACATGGAACGCCCCACCCCTATGGATCGACTGGTGTGTGGCGATGTGGGATTTGGTAAAACAGAAATAGCCATTCGTGCGGCTTTTAAAGCAGCAGCAGATGGCAAGCAAGTGGCTGTACTGGTGCCGACTACTATTTTAGCGCTACAACACTATAACTCTTTTATCAACCGGCTCTCTAATTTACCTGTTCATATTGGTTACATCAACCGATTTAAAACCAAACAAGAAATTCAGCAAACGCTTGCCGATACGGCTTCTGGGAAGGTGGATATTCTTATTGGTACACACAAACTGCTGACGAATAGTGTACAATTTAAAGATTTAGGGCTGTTGATTATTGACGAAGAACAAAAATTTGGTGTAAGTGCGAAAGAAAGATTGAAAAAGATCCGTTTGAATGTAGACACACTCACTTTAACTGCTACACCTATTCCACGCACGCTTCATTTTTCACTGATGGGCGCTAGGGATTTAAGTATACTTACTACCCCTCCTAATCATAGACTGGCTATCCAAACAAAGGTGCACCGCTTCGATTTTAAAATCATCCAAGAAGCCATAGAAGATGAAATGGCGCGTGGAGGACAAATTTTTTTTGTACACAATAGGGTAAGCAATATCGAGACTATAGCGCAAAATTTATCAGACTTACTGCCGACTGCACGCATCTGTGTAGCCCATGGTCAAATGGCCGGATCTATGCTGGAGGAAAAAATACTACAGTTTATGATAGGCCGCTACGATATACTGGTAGCCACCAATATTATAGAATCTGGAATGGATATACCTAACGTGAATACCATTATCATCAATGATAGCCATCTTTTTGGCCTTGCTGATTTACATCAAATGCGTGGAAGAGTAGGTCGTTCTAATGTGCAAGCTTTTTGCCATTTATTGATTCCAGAAGAGACAACCCTTAGGCCAGAAGCAAAACTACGACTAGCTGCATTAGAAGAATGTTCCGCATTAGGAGATGGTTTTAAACTGGCTATGAGGGATCTAGACATACGTGGCGCAGGGGATCTACTAGGTGCAGCACAAAGTGGCTTTATATCAGATATTGGTTTTGATACCTATTGTAAAATACTAGAAGAAACGGTAGAAGAGGTAAAACATACTGATTTTAAAACATTATTTTCCCAAGAAACCAAAAAGGTATACAACGAATGCTCCGTTGAAACAGACTGTGAAGCACTTTTACCACCTGAATATGTGGCTAGTACAACCCAGCGGATCACACTTTACACTAGGCTTAATGGGCTTAAAAACATCGATCAATTAACCGAATTTAAAAAAGAGTTAATCGATAGATTTGGTCCATTGCCTAGCCCTACAGAAACCTTATTGGAAACGATACAACTGCGATGGGAAGCAGAACGGATTGGGTTTCAAAAAATTTCATTCAAAGGCCAATGCCTACATTGCTACTTAGGGACTGATTTTCAAAAAAGAAATTTGAATATGTGGGAAAATATTATGCACTATATGCAACAACATCCAGCCTATTGCCAGCTAAAAAAAATGGATCAAAACTTGATACTGACGATTACTGCAGATTTGCATAGTGTCCTTTCAGCAAGAGATCTACTGGCCACTATAGCCATTCCTTAAAACTATATACAAAAATAAAAATCAATCATTTTATTGCCCTATAATTTAGATTGACTACTTTACACATGGATAGAAGAATTTTTAAAGCATGAAAAGCCTTACAACTGAAGCAGTCTACCTTCCTTCTGATGTCATTCAGAAAAGAGCTTATATTGCATCGTTGGATGCATATCTAAAAATATATAACGCCTCCATTAAAGATCCGGCGAAGTTTTGGGAAAAAATAGCTACAGAATTTTTTTGGAAAACGAAACCGGTAGGTCCATTTCTTAACTATAATTTTGACCCAAACAAGGGAGATATTTTTATAAAATGGATGGAAGGCGCTACCACCAACATTTGTTATAACCTGCTAGACAAACCGATTCAGGATGGCTATGGAGACAAGATTGCCTATTATTGGGAAGGCAATGAACCAGGTGAACAAAAGCAAATCACCTACCAAGCGCTGCTAAAGGCTGTTTGTAAATGTGCCAATGTTTTAAAGGATCTGGGGATAAAAAAGGGAGACCGGGTAGCCATTTATATGCCGAATACCATAGAGGCCATAATAGCTATGTTAAGTTGTACGCGGATTGGTGCGGTCCACGTTGTTGTTTTTGCAGGATTTTCAGCAAACGCACTAGCAGAACGGATCATAGCGGCACAAGCAAAACTCTTGATAACAGCTGATGGAACATTTCGGGGCAGAAAGTTTATTGCCCTCAAATCGATTGCAACCCAAGCATTGATGCAATGTAAGGCAGCTGGTCATCCACTGAAGCATTGTATCGTGTTTAATCGCTTGCAGACTACCCAAGAAATACCTGAGATTCCTTGGAATGACGCTATAGATTGCGCTTGGGAAAAATTGATGGCATCTGCATCAGAACTATGTACACCTGAGTGGGTAGATGGGGAAGATCCGCTATTTATACTTTATACAAGTGGTTCAACTGGCAAACCAAAGGGTGTGCTCCATACAACCGGCGGATACCTGTTATATACTGCAACGGTATTTAAATATGCCTTTGACTACCATCCAGAAGATATATTTTTCTGTTCTGGAGATTTAGGCTGGATTACAGGTCATACTTTTAATGTGTATGGTGCACTGGCCTGTAAAAGCACTTCTGTTGTATTTGACGGTATTCCAACTTATCCAGATGGGGGACGCTTCTGGGATTTGATTGATCGGTACAAGGTAACGACATTTTATACAGCCCCTACAGCGATTCGAACCCTTATGCAACTGCCCATTTCATATGTAACAAAATATAGTAGAGCCTCCTTGCGCATACTGGGTTCAGTGGGTGAACCAATTGATCCTTCATCTTGGCGCTGGTTTTACGAAATAGTGGGATCAAATCGTTGTCCCATCATTGATACCTTTTGGCAGACAGAAACAGGCGCGCCCATTATTTGTCCACTTCCTGGATCTACACCATTGAAGCCTGGCTCTGCTACACTCCCTTTTTGGGGCATTGTGCCCACAATCGTCGATGAAGATGGTATTGAAATTATAGGTCCAGGAAAAGGATATCTGGTGATCAAAAATCCCTGGCCAGGGATGGCAAGGACACTGGACGGAGATCATCAGCGGTTTCAAGCCACCTATTTTGAGCCATACCATGGATATTACTATACAGGAGATGGTGCAGAACGTGATGCAGATGGCTATTTTTGGATAACAGGTAGAACAGATGATATGCTGAATTGCTCTGGTCACTTGATATCAACCGCTGAAATTGAATCCGTACTGATGCAACATACCTCGGTAGCAGAAGCGGCTGCCGTATCGGCCCTACATGCTATAAAAGGTGAATCTATCCATTGTTTTATTGTCTTAAAACAGGAACAGCTATACAATCATGTAATGGAATCTGAGATCAAGTCCATCATTCGAAACCAAATAGGGGACTTTGCCGTTCCGGATCTGGTACAACCTGTACCGGCGCTTCCTAAAGTGGCTTCTGGCAAAATAATGCGCCGACTGCTCAGAAAAATAGTACGACAAGAAGTAGATTTAGGAGACACCTCCACACTAGTAGACCGCAATATTATTGATCAGATCCGCGCACTTACTTTACATAAGGCCAAGACGCTGTAATGCCCCCCTAGGGGCAATACTATCTATTTTGTATTTTTATATAGCTTTTAGCAAATTTTCATCTATGCTACTCAAAAGGCTTGCGATAGATTATTATATAGCAACATGATCCTATACACATGGAACAAAACACATTTATCTCTACAAATTGTTCTGCGGGAAAAATCCTATGCAAACCGCTTAGTACGCACAATACTCAGTTGCCTAGAAAGCTATATATAGAAAGCTACGGCTGTCAAATGAACTTTTCGGATAGTGAAATTGTGGCTTCTATTATGGCTAAACAAGGCTTTGTCTTTACAGATCAGCATCATGAAGCAGACCTTATTCTGATCAACACATGTGCCATTCGGGATAAAGCAGAACAGACCATCCGCAATAGGCTATTGCTTTTTAACCAACAAAAAATAAACCAACCAGATCTTATTGTAGGTATATTAGGATGTATGGCAGAACGGCTTAAAACGCAATTACTAGAAGAAGAAAAAGTAGTTGATTTGGTAGCAGGTCCAGATGCCTACAGAGATCTTCCCCGACTTATTAGTCAAGTAGATCAAGGGTATAAAGCAGTCAATACTTTTCTATCCAAAGAAGAAACCTATGCCGATATTGCCCCTATTCGCTTACATTCCAGTGGGGTAACCGCTTTTATCTCTATTATGAGAGGGTGCAACAATATGTGTTCTTTTTGTATTGTTCCTTTTACCCGAGGGCGTGAACGAAGCAGAGATCCCTATTCTATAGTCCAAGAAGCCAAAAAATTATTTGAAGCAGGGTATAAAGAAATTACGCTTTTAGGACAAAATGTAGACTCTTATAGCTGGCATCCATCTATCACATCAGCTACTAACCCAGTATTGAATAGAACCAACGATCAGATGATCCACTTTTTCCAATTACTGGCCATGGTGGCTGAAATTGACCCCACTTTAAGGGTACGTTTTTCTACCTCTCATCCCAAAGATATGACCGATGAAGTGTTGCATACGATGAAACGTTATCCCAATATCTGTAAGCACATTCACCTTCCTGTGCAAAGTGGCAATAGCCGCATCTTAGCGCTCATGAACCGTACCTATGATCGAGCATGGTATCTTGAAAGAATTCAGGCCATTAGAACTATTTTAGGTCCATCTTGTGCCATTTCTTCTGATATGATTGCAGGATTTTGCTCCGAAACAGAAGAAGAACATGGCGATACACTCTCTTTAATGGATGCGGTTCAATATGATTTCTCTTTTATGTTTTATTATTCCGAGCGTCCAGGTACATTGGCCGCTAGAAAATACCCAGACGATGTACCAGAAAGCGTTAAAAAGCGTAGGTTAAGTGAAATTATAACCAAGCAACGTGCACACGCCTTAATGCACAATCAAAAAAGCATAGATCAAGTTCATCAAGTGTTGATTGAAAAACGTTCCAAGAAATCGGAAGCATTTTTGCAAGGTAGAACCAGTCAAAATAAGATTGTTGTCTTCCCTAAAGGGAACTATACAATAGGTAATTACGTAAATGTACAGATTACAAATTGCAATGCAGCTACTTTATTTGGTACAGTAGTATCCCTATAAGATTATGAAAGAAGATCTTCAATACATCAAGAAACGGTTTAATATTATTGGCAATGCAGCATTGTTGAATAAAGCGGTAGAGGTAGCCATGCAGGTAGCTTCTACTGACTTATCTGTTTTAATTATGGGTGAAAGTGGTACTGGAAAGGAATCTTTTTCAAAAATTATTCATGGACTAAGCCCCTACCGACATGGTAAATTTATAGCTATTAACTGTGGAGCTATTCCAGAAGGCACAATAGACGCTGAACTTTTTGGCCATGAAAAAGGTGCCTTTACCGGTGCATTAGAAAACCGAAAAGGCTATTTTGAAGAAGCCAATGGGGGTACCATCTTTCTAGATGAAATAGGTGAAATGCCTCTGGGTACCCAAACCAGACTTTTACGGGTATTAGAATATGGAGAATATGTAAAAGTAGGTGCCTCTAGTGTACAAAAAACCAAAGTGCGTGTAGTGGCTGCTACCCATGTAGACTTAGTCCATGCCATTCAACAGAGTAAATTTCGAGAAGACTTGTATTACAGACTCAATACCATTCCCATTAACATACCTCCTCTGCGTGAACGAGGTGCAGATATTATACAATTATTTCACAAGTTTTCTAGTGATTTTGCTACTAAGTATCGCACTAAACCGATAGAAATCAGTACAGAAGCAAAAGATATCTTATGTACCTATCCGTTTCCAGGTAATATCCGTCAATTAAAAAATATTGTAGAACAAATGGCACTTCTTGAAGAAGTAGTAATGGTCACACCACAGGTATTGGAAAAGTATTTACCAAAAGTACAAAACCATACCTTACCCGTACTTTATAAAAAATGGAACAATAATGAGCTACTTGAAAAAGAATATATTTACCCTATTTTATTTGATTTGAAAAGAGATATCGCAGAATTAAAAGCGTTACTATTTAATTTGATGGAGTCTGGTACTATAAACTACCCTATTATAAAAGAAGACACACGCCTATTCAGCACCCATAGTGACCCAAAAAATATAGCCAAACAGATCCATCTATTAGAAATAGCACAATCTTTTAAAGAAGATCGCCTAAATTGCATAGGTACATCCCATAAAACAGAAAACCTATCTATTGAAGCCCAAGAGCAGGCTTTAATTCGTAGATCTCTGCAAAAAAACCATGGAAATCGTAAAAATGCAGCGGATGATTTAGGGATTTCTGAAAGAACGCTTTACCGAAAAATTAAACAATATGCGCTTGAAAAGTTCGATGTTAAACCGTAGCCTATACTTTCTCTTTAGCCTATTTTGGCTGCATGGTTGTGGTCTTTTTACTTTCTCAGGGGTTTCACTCCCTGGTGATATACAAACATTTTCTATTCAGGAATTTTATACAGAGACATCAGATGGACCAACAGATTTACCCAAAAAGATTACTGAAGCACTTGAATCAAAAATATTACGCCTAACATCCTTAACCAAACAAGATAAAGATGGTGACATCCAGTACGAAGGGGTGATTAAGTCCTTTTCATATCGTACAGCTTTTAGTACCAAAAGTGAGGATAAAGATAATCCTAAAGAAATACAACGTCTAACCATAACCGTAGAAATTTCTTTCATCAACCCTTCTGATGAAACATCTTCTTTTAATAAAAAATCATTTTCAGCCAGTGCTGATATGCTTTCTACTGAAAATCAGGATGAAAAAGAAAAGCAATTGATTAAAGAAATCTTTCGTCAACTAGTGGATGACATTTGTAACAAATCCATAGATAATTGGTAAACTTTAAACTTTTTTACCATGCAAGTTCAAAAACTATTAAAATTACTGGCGCATCCTGCAACACTTTCGCCAGAAGATATACCCGATTTAGAAGCCCTTATCGAAAGCTACCCGTACTTCTACTTAGCCCATGCATTACTTGCCAAAGCAAGTTATAGACAAGAAAAAGATGTAGAAAAGCATGTGGTTCAGAGGGCTGCTACTTATGCGATTGATCGTACACAGTTGCGCAAATGGTTAGAAAACAAACTTTCTGTACCACCAATAGTCAGAAACGACAACGATAAGGCTATGCAACAAACTGCCGCTACCACTAATAACCATTTAGAAATAATTGCTAAAAAATCACTTAAAAATAGTACAAATAAAAATAGCATTAAGCAGTTCTATGTTATTGATACGATTTTAAATAAAAATTTGCAGTTTGACCCCTTTGTAGAAGTCACACCATTAAAAGAGGAAGGCTGTATAGATCTTTGTGCACAAGACACTACTTTAGATGATCGTTTTGCAACCGAAACATTAGCTAGAATAATGGTCCAACAAAAAAAATATAAACGTGCCATTGAAATTTATAACCATTTAATGGCAAAGCATCCTGAAAAAAAATCGTATATTGAGGATATCATTTCTAGCTTAAAAAATGATCTTTAGCTATGTCTATATTCAATCTACTTACTATATTTATTATTATCGTAGCCATCCTATTGATTGCTGTTATTTTACTGCAAGAACCTAAAGAACGGATCACACCTTCAGGCGGAAGCGCAGCTTCTATACAGCGCATTGGAATCAATCAAAAAGTAGATTTTTTAGAAAAATTTACTTGGGTACTAGTAAGCCTATTGCTTTTTTTAACGCTATTGTCTTCTATTTTTCTCAAAAATGCACCACTATCGAATAAGAGCCCTAATTTAGCTAAAGCACAGAGCGAAGAAGCATTAAATAGCGCCATTTTGCCAAGTGGTACTGATGAAGTAGCTACTACCCATGAAGATCAGCAATCTCGATCCAACACAAGCCACCCCTCGCCTTAGCGCTAATGGTAAGGGTGGGTATTGTTTTTCACAGTAAGAATAGTTATGTACATAAAAGCAATGAAGCTAAAAAAATCCATGCTAGCCTTTTTTTTTCTAGCTTGCACATCCGGAGTATATCCATCAAGTGCTGTTGGGTTGGCTACGGGGCCATCTTTGGGTATAGCTGGATTTTATACTACCCTTAATTTAAAAGAAGAAAATTTAAAAACTACTACAGACAATCTAGCACTGCAGATAGGATGGTTTGCACAGTTAGATCTTTGGCTTTTATATGCTAAACTAGATGGATTGTTTGTATTAGATTGGCATACATTACCGAATAAACCAGATCGTAATTGCTTCAAATATATTCAGGCACCTTTAACAATTGGGATGCCTGTTTTTAATGTATTCCGTCCTCATATTGGTCTTATTTTTCGAATCCCTTTGGGAGAGCTATACAACAATACGGAATTTAAAGGCAATGAGCTTATAGAAAGCTATAAGAAAAAGATCAATGGCTATATATTAGGCATAGGGGTAGCTTTAGGCCATTTTTTAATAGATATTGATTTTGAACTAGGACAATCAAGCCTAATCAAAAATTGTATAAGTTCTGGAGTAGCCGATGGAGATGGAAGTTATAGGTCTAAGCAACTTGCATTAAAAATACATTACAACTTACTAGGCTAATAAAAAATATTAGTCATTCTAACATATACCTTTACAAGCCTGGAGCGCCTGGTTGGCTGCTTCTACTAATTCTTCGACGATGTTTGCATTTAAATACTTCTTTCCAAGTTCAATATCTATTGTAAGTGTTTCTTGGGCCATATGCTTTACTTCTTCTAAAGAAATATAGTCTTTGGCATGACGTAAATCATAAAGTCGTTCAGCAAATTTAATGCAAGGCACAAAGAGTTGTTCTGTGTTGATGACCCGTTTAAGGCGGTTACCTATATAAAGTCCACATGGTTCCATATCTTGACGCTTATTGACAGACATAATATTTTCTACAAAGGAATAAACGTCTATACTATAATTGGCTTTAACATAAGGAAGTGGTAAGCCTGCATAACGTACTAAGCCATAAAGCAAACTAAAATAAACTGGTTTAGGTTGATAAGGTACCCACTTTGCTATTAATTCAGCAATACCTAATGCACGGACATAGAATAATTGTCCTGACGCATGACGCCTAAAACCATAACAACGCCTTATCAATAAAAAAAGTTCATCTAATACATTTGGACGCATATCAGCCAGTGTGCAAAGACTGTTATAAGCCTTCTTTAAAACGACCATAGATGTCTTGAGTTCCCTAGAGCCAATAGAAGTACTTGAAGGTATTATACCAGCAATCATTTTATCCCGCACAGCAGCTACATTACAAGGAAGTACTACAAGCATAGGTTTTTTAGGAGTAGTTGGAAACTGTAAATAACCATAATGGGTACGAACAATCTGCTGTATATTACGCTTTTCTACATTAGTCCATTCTGATTCTTTTTGAACCACACTATGCCAATTGGACTGACTACCTTCCGCAATATTTTGATAACAATTTTTAATTTTAGGTAACGCTTCTTCAGGAATAGCGCCATGACCAATCACTAGTGCTATAGCAGGAAACCACACATCTGTAGTAGATTTGTCTTCAGAAAATCGCGCCACCTCATATTCTAAATAAGTAGTATAGCATTGAATACTTACAAAGCCATTCTTTGAAGTATCTAAACTAGCCATCTTTAGTAGAACAGATGTCAATAAGCAAACCACCTGGTTCGCATCACATATAATTTTCTTAGGCAGTTTATCATCTTTAAACGCTATCATCAACTTCGGAATAGTATGCTCCTTAGATGCCAATTTTAGTGCAACCTCTAGTTTTCGAATTAGTTCATCAAGGCTAACCTTACTTGGTATCAAGATAATATTATTTCTAGATCTAGCTCGTTGCTTTAAAAAAATGTCCCAAATAACAAAATTATTTATAATGAGATTTAAATCTTCTTTATAAATTGGCCTATTGTCTAAATAGGCAATAAATTTTGTTATGTCTTTCATCATCTGATCTATAACAACATGCGCTTCTTGTGGATGATCACGAATGGTTTCTAGATTGGAGTTTAAAGAAAATTCAGTTTGGTTTATTTCCTGTTCTTGAATTTGTTTTTCTTTTAAATAATTTGCACAACCAGTATAATCAGCTAATTTACGTTTTTGATAAACGATAATAAAAAAAAGCATTAAGCTTAAGAAACATATTAAAAAACTAGACGATTTCAATAATAGTAGATCCCTACCTTTACAATATATGGCGTAAACAATCACCAGCAACATAAAGGCTACGAGCCGTCCACTTATACGCAAGGGTAAGATAAATAAAGTTACAACCAAATGGGCTATAGATAAGGCCAATATAGAGGGCAATGAAGTATGGAGTGTCCTCGACCAGAGCCAAAGCACATTTACAGGAAGACAAAAAAGTACACTTAGCAACCAAACGCGCCCCATTTTGACGGATAATCCTTTTTTGTTGGAATTAATAGCATAACCTATGAACGAAAGAGCTGTAACAAATTGAAGTAGATACCAATAGCCAGAACCGACATGTATATAAGTTAATATAGTAGTCAGTATAACGTAACATCCTGTAAATCCTATGATCGCGTCATTTGGCTTAATTTTTATCGATTCTTCTTTCTTAAAAGAAGACTTCAATAATAAAAACATGCATAACAAAATAAAAGGTAGGGTACGAAAAAACATTTTATTTTTTTAGCTATAAAAAAACCATCTAAAACGAAAGCATTATACTAAATTGCTCGGATAATAGAAAAAAAGCTTTGAAAATGCTGAGTTAAATATACAATAAAACTAAAAGCTCTAATACTATGAAACAATCCGATTAGCTAAAGGTTAATTACCAGATTAACATACTAGTTAAAATATTAATTACTGGCCCTTATAATCTACCACTTTTTATTAGCTTATCCAAATTTATTGGGCATAAAAAAGCTATATACCATATAGGAGCCATAAAATAGAAACAATTATAACAAGCGGATACATGTTTACTTTTAAAAAATATATTTCATATATTTGTAGGTGCACATCACACACCTATTGTCCGGTAGTGTAATGGTAACACGTCTGGTTTTGGTCCAGAAGACTCTAGGTTCGAGTCCTAGCCGGACAGCGTTTAAAGCAATTATTTACAAACTCAAAATAACTTAAGATGTTTGGTCTAAATTATAATTGTGGGTTAATAAGATTAGGATTTCCCTTTTTTATATTATTAACGTGCTATAATATAACATTAGCAAATAAGACAAAAAGTAAAAAAAAAGAAGTAAGCGTTGTATACCCTACGATACAAAAAAAAACTAATATAAATGGTGCCGATGCCATTAGCAAAAATAAGTTGCAACATGAGCTAGAAGCAGAGAATGCACTAGACCGGGCGCGCTTAGAAAAGCAACTTTCAACTATTATTGCTCAAATTGAACAACTGCGTCTTAAGAAGGAGCATCAACAGCTAGACAAGGAAATAGAAAATGAAAATGTGCGCAGGGCACATGATAAAGCTATGCTTTTGTTAAATATGGAGCAAGAAAAGCTTACTATTGAGCTAAGATTGGCGCAAGCTAGATGTATGAAGGAAATGCAACCGTATCTAACCCAGTTAACTGAGTTAGATAAAAAAATACAATTAGAAAAGGGGCAAGCGCAGCTGCTGGAAGAGACCAGTCATCGGTTAAAAGCAGAAATAGAGGTTTTAGAAGCGACAAATACACGGGATAAATACATTCAAAAAAAGCCGCTTTACTTGAAAGATCCATTGATCAAGCAAAGCAATACTTTAGTGCTTTCTGATCGATGTATTGAGTTGAATGGTATGATTACACCTTGGAAAGCAAATTATATTGTAGATCAAATTGATTATTTTAATAATCAAAACAAAGAATATCCTATATTTCTTGTTATTGGCGACTCTTCAGGCGGATATGTAACGGCAGGCTGCAATATTTTACAAGCTATAGAGTATAGTAAAGCACCTGTTTACGTAGTCGTAAAATCATTCGCTGCTTCTATGGCAGCTTTGATTACTACACTGGCTACTAAATCTTACGCTTATCCCAATGCTACTATTTTACATCATCAGCCTGCTGGCTTTTTTTATGGTAATCTAAGGGCAACAAAAGAAGCTTATACACAGCTAGATAAAATATGGAAACGTTTAGGGGGAAGAGTAGCTAAAAAAATGGGCATATCTCTTGAAGCATTTAATAAAAAGCTCTATGAAAAATCTATGTATGGAGATTGGAAAGAGTATGGTGACCAGGCCAAAAAGCTTAAATGGGTTGATTATGTAATCCATGGCATCCAAAATAGTGCGATTAGTAGTTTACCTAATTCTGATGACTATACTTTTAAACAATTCATAAAGCGCTATTATAATGCTGATCCAACAAAAGTAATAGAGCCATCTGCAGAAGAGATCGCATACAATAGACTGGCTCTTGACGATGTAAACTATTGCTATAGACCTGATCACAAAGCTGAAATAATGGGTAAATAATAAGTTTTATGGGTATAAATGGTATGGCTATTCAACTAATTTGCCATAACTAAATACTTTTTACAATTTATATATTTTGCCAATGTAAAAACCAAATCTAATAAGCTAAAGCTATAAGCCATCAAATAATCACAATTCCAAATGATATTATTTTCTAGGGGTATATATCGTTTTATTTAAATCATCCTAAGTGCATATAATATTTGAATTGTACTATCATAGCTATCTGTATATTCTTTCTATAGTTTATTTTGTATATTATACTAGTTTCTCTAGTAATTTATTCCACATGCACAATGCCGTTTTATGCATTTTTTCTTATAGCATTATCCTTTTTGCTATTCGTTTTAGTAATTGCTTTCTATTTGCATCTACCTGCTACCTCATTAGAGGAAGATGATTTAGATAACACGCAATTTCTACATGAAATTAAAGCGATTCAACAAGCTATCAAAAGTAAAAAGGCATATATAAAAAATGTATTAAAGTTTATTTCTATAAAAGAAAAATTAGCTAAACTGATACCAAATCATACAGTAATTAGATTTACAGGATGTTATGTTATACTTACCACCCTATTAGATTGCATAAGTGAGAAAACTATTATTTACTGGTATATATTACAGTTTCTTGTAGGTACCGCCCTTGTAACCTATACAATAGCGCGAGAAAGTAAAATACGAGCTTGGAAAATTGGTATATTTTGGGTAATATGCTCTGTTTTTTGTCTTCCTATAAATGTATTATGGCATTGGATAAAGGTGCAAGACCCTCAATTTGCATTAACTTTATCTATAGCACATTTATCCACAGCTTTATTTGTATTGCCCCTTTATATAAGCATAAAGTTAGTAGCTGGTACATTGTGCATAATTTTCTATGAACTGTATAACATAGGTCTAAATAACCTATTGTCAAATGATTCTTTATTATTTCTACTAGGGTTTGGCTTAATAGTTTTTAATATTATCATTTACCATAAGCGCCAAATAACCTCTCATAAAATTTACAACTATTACTTTAAAAACCAGCTAATTCGAGAAGAAAAAAAGCAAGACGAAACCATAAAACCTAATCTAAATGTAAACGCAGAAGCTATTCCTAAAAACACAAAAAAGGTTGGATCTTTTGTAGAAAAAGGCATGCAAGATGCTACCGAACTTATTTCATATTTAGACAATCGACCGTTTTACAAGCAAGACCTTCAAAGCATTATCAACAATTTTGTAACTTTTACTGCTTTTTTAAAGCAACGTGCCAGATATCTAGAGCACATATTATTAACTCCAAATGAAATTGTTATAGATGAATTGATTGCTAAGCTAGAGGCTGTGCTAGAAAGTAAAGCATCACCAACTCCAAAGCTAGCCATAGAAATAAAAAACAATACCATTCCTAAAAAGATCACATGTGATATGAATCATATGATTCAATCATTAGTTCCCATTATTTTACGCACTGCTAACCTAGATAGTTCGAAAAGTGAACGTATAAGAATCCAATTATATACCACTCAATTAAAATATGTGCAAAATAATAGACGAACAGGCACATACCACTCAGAAATGAACTTTCCAGCTATAGCATTGGTAATCAGCAACGCTACTACTCCTTTAATGATGTTGCCCAAAGTTAAAAATCATTATGAAGATATTACAGAAGGTAGAGAGCTTAAGTGGCACAGTAGTCATACAGATGCAGAACGTATACATATCGAAAAACGTATAATAGAACGCGCCATTCGTGCGCACTACGGCTACCTACGCTTTCCGATTGCTAAAAAAAGAGCTATGCTAATGGTAGTGCCTTGTAATGTAGTAAACGTTAGAGATGCAATGATTTCTAATATACGCCCTTTAAATGCGCCAATAACCCAAAAAGAAATTGATCAATCCATAGAAGTGTTTGTTAAATCGTACAATCAAATATTAGAAATATCTGAAGCGCGTAGAGCAGTAATCGATGAAATAGTCCTATTAATAAGGCGATGTTATGGTTTTCAGCGCCATACATCTGGGCAACTATTGTATGTCCGTTCGATAGGCATTGCACAATTGGTTGCAGAATGGATCCGGTTTTATCCAGAACCCATTTATGTTACTTTACTATATGGCTTAGTGCATTATGCAGATTTATCTCTTTCTTATATTAAAGCCAATTATGATCTGAACATATACTCTTTTGTAGAGAGTGTTTTAGCAGTAAATGACCGACAAAGTATGGAGCCATGTGGACTTTATATCAAAAATGCGTTTAAACAAGTAATCAATCGAGAACAACTTTTTATACTTTGTATTAAACTGGCTGAACGGCTTTATGACCTACGACATGCTAAAAGCTATATGTATTTAGATGAATTAAAATGCATGGCTCAAGAAACGCTTACCATAGATATTGAACTAGCAAAGAAATATTTGAATGCTAAAATCGTAGAAGCATTAACAACCGCAGCAGAACAGGCCATAGAGATTTGTGAAGAAAATAATGGGTAGCTACTTTATTATCAAAAATTTTCCTAAAAGGGTACTTTTAATCGGCTCAAATATCAATTTTGTTCAATACAATAGCGGACAAGATCCTGAATGCCTATTTGCAATTGAATGGTTGGTGTCCAACTTAGTGTTTCTTTAATTTTTCTCGCATCAATTGCATAACGTCTATCTTGCCCTATTCTTTCAGAAGTGAAATAAATAAGGGAAGTATAAGATTTTCCATATAATGGTTTCAATTGATCCAGTATTTGGCAAATCATCGAGGCGATTTGAAGATTAGTTTGCTCTTGATGGGCACCAATATTATATGATTGGCCACTTTGCCCTTTATGAAAAAGACAATCAATAGCCCTACAATGGTCTTCCACATGTAGCCAATCTCGAATGCTACTTCCATCTCCGTGCAATGGAATAGATTGCTTTTGTAATGCATTTTTCAATACCATCGGAATCAACTTTTCTGGATGTTGATACCGTCCATAATTATTGGTTGATCGGGTAATAACTGTACGGAGTCCATAAGTATGGTTATAAGACTTTACTAAGCATTCTGCTGCTGCCTTACTAGCACTGTAGGGATTAGTTGGTGCGAGCGTAGCGGCTTCTGTAAACGGTTTATTATGTGGATCTAACGAACCATAAACTTCATCTGTAGAAACATATACAAATAGATGATTGAGGTGTTGTGACTGTCTTGGTGCTTTAAACCAATGGTTATAAGCTGCATGTAACAGTACACCCGTTCCTTCTATATTGGTCTTTATAAAAAGAAAAGGATCGACAATCGATCTATCTACATGTGATTCAGCAGCGAAATGAATCACACCATCAAAGTTAAATTTTTGAAACAACGCTTCAACCAATAAAAAATTGGCAATATCTCCTTCTACAAAATAATAATTTGGTTTTTCTTGAAGTGCAAAAGATCTACGGGCTGCATAGGTCAACTTATCTAGATTAACAATATAATAATTAGGATATTTTTTCAAAAACAATTGAATACAATGTGCACCTATAAAACCAGCTCCACCCGTTATTAATAACTTTTGCATAGATATAGTTGCTTTCAAGGTTACAATACCTACCCCATATAAAACTATGTTTTAAAGAGTATACATGGGAATAAAAATACGATTTATTAGATAAGCGCTACACAAAATAGTAGCGGATCTATATACTTAAGCCAGAAGCGGAGTAGGAGGGATTCGAACCCCCGGTACCTCACGGTACATCCGCTTTCGAAACGGATACCTTCGACCACTCAGACACTACTCCAAAGACTATACGCATAAAGCAATGAAAGGATGTTTTGGCTTATTTACTTAACTATGGTTTTAGCGAATTGTACGACTGCGTGCAAAACAGAAGGATGTTCAAGCATGGCTTTATAGTTTGGAACCGGTATCTCCAAAACATGGGTACTATGAAAGGCATCTTTGATCAAAATTCTTTTGAAATTGCACTTCGTCTTAGGGAGCATATTAAGCGCATGTTGGCTATAAAGGGGAATTTGCATATCATGGTACTGGTGTTTTTTACCCACTACAAAAAAAGTATACATATCATTTAAAGCCTTGAAACGATGGCGTTTTCGCTTGGTTAGCAACGCACTAAAATCAGTCTGCCCACCTCCTATCGCCAGTATAGGAATAGATACATTGGGAAGTGATTTTTTGACCTCATGTAAAAAAGCACTACCCGCTATCAAGTCTTTACCACCAGGAAAAAGACATACTGCCTGATTGTCTTGTACATTTAAGATAAGTTGCTTTTCAAGATCGGTTTTAGAATAACCAAGATCAAGCGAAAGTTTACGTAGGTCATTCAAAACAGGAACTGTTAAATGGTGTGAAAGCATTTCCGCATCTACCCTAGCTCCAGGAACGCCCTCCCACGGAGTAGCTAGGGTAACCAGCCCTTTTATATTAAGGTGTCCATATTTTTTTAGGAAAGCATATGCACGGAGACCACCTTGACTATGACCTATCAGGATGATAGACTTTTGCGCTAAATCTTTTACCTTAGTAGAAAGCTCTTTAAAATTAATTGCACTTTGTTCTTCTATAGAAATGTTTATACTCTTCACACCTTCCACACTGGTCAAAGCCACGACAGAAACAGCAGGAAAAGCTTGTTCAAGTTTCTCTTTCATCGTATTAAAAGAGGCCGCATGACCGCCCAATCCATGAAATAATAGGATCAATGTATTCGACTGATTTTTATCCAAACTTGCTTGAACAAAACTTGGAATAAGTAATAAAAAAAAGAGCAGTGACTGAAATCTATAAAAGATATAAGACATACGTTGATCAAAATTAATTTACAAACGTCAGATTATCGCAATAAAAATAAGTTTAAAAAATAATGGGCATAATCAATAACAGCAAATCCTCTTGTTTATTTTGTGATTTAGGAAATATTAAAACTGCTTTATTAGCTCCCCAGAAAAAGAATTCCACTTCCTCTGTGAGGATACTAGCGAGCATATCTAGTAAAAGCTTCGCATTAAATCCTATTTCTAGCGGCAAGCCTTCATATATACAAATAAGATTTTCTTTTGCTTCATTAGAGAAATCCAAATCCTCTGCTGAAATAGTTAATTCATTACTGGTAAGGGTCAATTTTACTTGATGGGTAGCTTTATTGGCATAAATAACAGCGCGCTTAAGGGCACTTACCAATGCAGGTTTATTTACCATAAGCTTACTGGTATGTTCCTTAGGTATCACGTTCTCATAGTCTGGATATCTTTCATCTACTAATCTAGCTATCACACTAATATTATCGATACTAAATTGGATTTTATGCCGATCAAAAGTAAAGCCTATCTGTTTATCTCTACTACTTATTAGACCATTTAAAAGCATCAATGCCTTTTTGGGTACGATAATTGGACTTTGTGCAGATACGGTCAGATCTTCACGAATATAACGAACCAACCGATGACCATCGGTGGCCACAAAAGTAGCCATAGCCTGCGTGAATTCCATATATACACCTGACATAGCAGGTTTTAATTCATCATTACTAGTTGCAAATATAGTTTTTTGCAAAATATTTTTCAATACATCCACTTCTACGTCTAAAGCTATACCATCCTCTAAAGCAGCTAGTTGGGGAAAATCATTCGCACTCTCTCCTGCCAATTTATACTGCCCATTATCTGATTGAATAGAAACTGTATAAGAATTGGGATTAATTTCTAACTTAATAGGCTGTTCTGGCAGGTTCTTAACCGTATCAAGCAACATACGAGCAGGTATCGCTACGCTTACTTGCGTATCTGATTGAATCGTTAAAGCAGCACTAATAGAAGTCTGCAAATCTGATGCTGTAACAACTAAATGATTATGCGTTATCTGAAAAAGGAAATTTTCTAAGATTGGAACAACTGGATTACGGGTGATAACCCCACTAATGGCCGTGAGCTGCTGCGAAAGCAAAGCTGATGATACCGTGAACTCCATAATTACTTTTTTATTTTTTTTTGATTTAAACATGGGAATCATGCCGTTACCTAAAGACAGCTTTACACAGTTTTAAGCATTTTACCTGTTTGCCCAATGCCCAAATCCACGTGGATATCTAAAATTATAGAGTAAGCTTCTACTTCTGTATTTCAGAAATATTATTATAATAATGACTTAACTAGATTAAACTTTAAACCTATGCAATTTAACAAAAAAACTTAAAAAGTTGCATTTTTGGTTATTTAATAGCAAGTTCACTTTATTTTTTTATGTAAAAAGGCACATCCCATTCCATTAAGGAAAATGGACGTTTAACTTAATCCATATTACTCATATAAAAAAATAAAGATTTATTGTATCCCTGTCTTTTCTAATAGAATAAATTCATAATCATAAGGGTTTTTATGATCTGCTTTAAAAGAACCGATGATACGTTCAACCCATTCTTCCCCTATCAAAGGAAAATAGGTATCTCCTGATACCATTAGATGGATTTTTGTTAGGTAAATTTTATGGGCTAAAGGTAAAGTTTGTTCGTAAATTTTCCCTCCTCCAATAACAAATAATTCCGACGCGCCTTCCCCTTTTGCCAAGCTTATCCCCTCCTCAATACTGCGTACTACATGATAACCCGAAACAGACCGATCCATTTTTGTACTAACTACTATACTAATCCGACCAGGTAAAATACGACCAATAGAACGAAAAGTATAGCTACCCATTAGCAAATGATGTCCTAATGTTTTTTTTTTAAACTCTTTTAAATCAGCAGGAAGATACCAAGGCAGTCTATTTTGCTTGCCAATAACCCTATTTAAAGACATCGCGACAATAATAGATACAATCATAAGCGTATTACAAATAAATATATTTCAATAAAAAAAGGATTTATTTTGACTTATTCAAGAAACACTACTATATTTGTGTAGAAATAGACTGTATGCAATAATAATTTAAAAAAATGGGGGATTAGCTCAGCTGGCTAGAGCACTTGCTTTGCAAGCAAGGGGTCATCGGTTCGAGTCCGATATCCTCCACTTATGAGCGTTTGTTCCTAGCTTAACCAGTTTACAAAAAGATGCTAAATTATTCACTAAAAATGCCATTTAGCCGTACACCACTATAAAAGATCTACGCATCAATCAACACAATAAAGCTTTAAAATAATTTTAAATTAAGTGTGGCACACAATTTGATTCTGGCCTCTAATGGTTCTATATGATAAAAGTACGATCGCATATTGAACGAAAGCTATTACAACAGGCAGGCCATATTGTGGCACTTTGTCATGATGTTTTAAAAAACACCATTCAACCAGGTGTTAGTAGCCTAGCCTTAGATGCCATGGTAGAGGAAACCATTCGAAGAAACGATGCAAATCCTGTATTTAAAGGGTACCGTGGCTTTCCGAATGCTACTTGTATCTCTGTTAACAATAGCGTAGTACATGGTATACCCAGCAATCAACTATTGGAGGAGGGCGATATTGTTTCCATCGACATAGGCGTAAAGTATAAAGGGTACATTGGAGACAGTGCTTGGACCTACCCAGTAGGCAACATCTCTGATGAGAAAAAATTTTTATTGGTCCACACTGAAAAAGCTTTATGGGAAGGATTAAGCGTGATTAAAGCAGGCATGCATCTATCTACCATTTCTCACGCCATAGGTCAATATGCTACACAACATAAGCTAAGCATTGTAAAAGAATTGGGTGGACATGGCGTAGGCACCAGGCTTCATGAACCACCTGAAATTCCAAACTATGGTAAACCTAATCAGGGACCTATTTTAAAAGCTGGGATGATATTGGCTATAGAACCTATATGCAATTTAGGACATTCAGCTATTAAAACTTTACGAGATGGTTGGACCATTGTTACCAAAGATGGAAAAGATTCAGCACACTTTGAACACACTATTGCTGTTGAAGAAGAAGGGTATACTATTTTAACTACCTTAATGCAAGAATCCGCTTAATACGTTACAAATTTTAAGGTAGAGAACCAAACCTTCACCCTTAGCAATCGGGTATATCCATGCCAACTAGTTGGCCCAATATTAGTCCATCGATTGAACCATCCTTTTGAATGGTTGCTTAACCATGTCTATTTAAGCGTTATGCGCACTAAATAAAATTATGAGGCAAAAGCGCAAGCGTTTCGAGGCAAACAAATGGTTGAAACATCTTATAGAACCAGCACAACCGATTTATAATACTATTAAAGGGCAATGGAATAATTTATATTTTCAAAACAATCATCCTATCACCCTAGAAATAGGTTGTGGCCATGGTGCCTATACCATAGGGCTGGCTAAAATATTTCCAGAAAGAAATTTTATAGGGATTGATATTAAAGGAGACCGGTTGTGGAAAGGTGCAGAAGAAGCCAAAACATGTGGCTTAAAAAATGTTGCCTTTCTACGTGCACAGGCAATCCATCTTTTGGATTTTTTTTCAGAAAATGAAGTGCATGAGATTTGGATTACTTTTCCAGATCCTAGACCTAAAACTAGGGATATAAAACGTAGACTGAGCAGTATTCGTTTTTTAAACCTATATGAGGCCATACTTATAGAAGGTGGAGCTATTCACCTAAAAACAGATAGCAACTTGCTGTTTAAGCACACATTAGATTGCCTACAAGAAAAGGGAATAGAACCCCTTAGCTATACGACAAATCTATATCGTTCTTCATTAATAGATCACCATTTTGGTATTCAAACTACCTATGAAAAGCGATTCATAGCAGAAGGGATGCAGATCTATTATTTATGTTTTACGTTAAAATAACGTCAGTCGTACGTTTGTATTAATAAGATTATCTTAGCTGTTTAGTACCAGTAAGAAATGGTTTGAATTAATATTAAAATATTCTGTATTTTTTTCCCATGTATCCAAAATAGCTTTCCAATATAGTTTACCCCTCTGCTGTGCTTACTTCTCCTATATCTATATAAAAATAACCAATGGAATAAGATTTGAACTTTTTCTTCTGATTAATAAAAGGTTTATATATCAAGTGGCAGTTGCGTCAGCTTTCTAAAAGCTATGACTGCTGTCTCCTGAGAACTACTTAATACTTTAGATCTACGTTCTTTAGGACCCATAGGTAAGTCTTTAGGACTTTCTCTAAAAAAAATGGGTTCATATATCTAAATCAAATTAGGTTTGGTATGGAAATATTGCTTACATTACTATTAAAACTACTAGTATAGTAGATTAATCTATTTTGAATCCATAATAGACTGGTACAGCAAAGCGATGCCAAGTTACAAATTATACCATAGTATGGATAGAGCGCTCGTAACAAATCTGTTATAAGAAGGGATTAGGAAATAGTCTGCACCCGTATTCTTTAACAGTGATCAAGGTAGTCAGTATACTAGTTATAGTCACATAGTCCCTATTAAAAAGTCATCGTATTAAAATATGTATGCATGTAAAAAATAGAAGTATTGTTCATATTGTAATAAAAAAGTTTTTTAAGGCCCTTAAATACAATAATACAATTGCCTGGTTATAAATGATTTTAAAAGCATGTAAGATTTCAAGAAAGGTATTAATACATACTTACATAAGTAACTATAATGATCAAAAAATTTATTCCAGCATTAATTATCAAAAAACTATCAAAGTTTATGTGAGGTAGCTAAAAACCAAGGCTATAAAATGAGGGAAAGCAGGCAACATTTTTTATAAAAAAGGGGCAGGTTTTTTCGGGCTACTATAGTTAAATAATTTAAAAACATTTATATAGTTAAAAACAAAGACATATAACCTATTCTAAATCAAATAAAAATTCGATAAATACTTAATTTAATAAATATGCGTACCAAGTCAAGATTAAATATTAAATATTCCAATCCAATCGCAGTAACAACTATTTGTTTTTTGTTAATGGGAGATTCCTGTAATAACTCTAACAAATTAAATAAATCTGTATCTACAAACCAAATTAATATCAATAAAGTCGATGAAAATGATTCTACTAAATCTCTATCCACAAACCAAAGTGATGTTAAGAAGGTAATCTATGTTAGCGATACCAATCTTCATAATGCATCATATAGAGGTGATATAGAAACTGTCCAGTCGCTATTGAAACTTCCAGGTATTCTCGTGAATGAAGAAAGTGATTGTGGATTAACTCCCCTTCATTATGCAGCATGTAGCGGTCATATAAAAGTAGTGAAAGCATTACTGGAACATTCAGACATTAAGGTTAATGAAAAAGACAACTATGGACAAACCCCATTGCATATTGCAGCATTTAATGGTCATATAGAAGTAGTGAAAGCATTACTGGAACATTCAGAAACTAAGGTTGATGAAAAGAATAATTGTCGCCAGACCCCATTTCATATTGCAGTATCTAATGGTCATATAGAAATAGTGAAAAAATTACTAGAATATTCAGAAACTAAGATTAATGAAAAAGATGGTTTTGGACAGACTCCACTGTATATTGCAGGACACAATCTCCATATAAAATTAGTTAAAATACTACTAGAACATTCAGCAATTAGGGTTAATGAAAAAGATAATTATGGCCAAACGCTACTCTATTTTGCAGCGTGTAACGGTCATATAAAGTTAGTTAAAACGTTACTAGAGGCTCCAGGAATTGACGTTAATGAGCAAAAATATGGATCTCCTGCACTCTATTTTGCAGCGTGTAACGGTCATACAGAAGTAGTTGAAGCCTTATTAAGCTTTCCAGGCATTAAGGCCAATAAAAAATATAAGAACAAATATACTCCTCTTGATATTGCAAAAGCAAATAATCATTCATCTTGCGTTAGTCTTTTAGAAAAAGCCCTAAAAAAAGCAAAATAGAGAACAATTTGTAGCAAGTGTTCGATAAAGCAATAGGTGTTAAGTTAAGAATATTATATCTTGGACATTAAAAGATTTCATCGTCAATAATTTTTATTATGATAAAAAAGAAAAAAATATGAAGTATCGATTCGTTTAAAAACGAACTACATTAAGTGTATTAGTTGAACTTTAATTTAACAATTGTCAGATTAAATCTTAACTACTACACTTTAGGCATAGCCTATCAACAAGCCAAACAAAACAATGGTTCACCCGGCATAGACGGAGTAACCTTTGAGATGATAGAAGCTTCAGGCTTGGACGAATTTCTAGCAAACATAAGATCAGAACTACAATGAAAAACCTGTTTCCCATCAAGGAAAAGGATCGTAATGATTCCCAAGTACAATGGCCACAAAATAAGAAAGCTTTCTATAGCTACCATCAAAGATAGGGTATACGAAACAAATTATCTCATTTTCTGTCCAGTTTTTTCGGTCCACTACAGTTTATGGTTTATTTTTTTCCGTTATCGGTTCAGCTAAATTGCCATCCCAAACTTTGGGATTAGCTATTTTATTTTCTTGAAGTGCCAACTGATAGACTTGATCTACAGAATCTACATAGTGAAATATTAAATTTTCACAATAGATTTTTTTTATTTCTTGTACATCCTTTTTGTTTTTGCTGCTGAGTATAATTTCTTTCATACCTACACGTTTTGCTGCCAGAATTTTTTCTTTAATACCACCTACTGGCAGTACTTCGCCACGTAAGGTAATTTCCCCTGTCATAGCCAAGCAATCTTTTACCTTTTTCTGCGTATATAAAGACACCAATGAGGTAAAAAGGGTAATGCCTGCAGAAGGACCATCCTTAGGAACTGCCCCAGAAGGCACATGAATGTGTAGATCATAATTTTCAAATACATCATGTGATACATCAAGATACTGGTCATTGGCTTTTAAGTAAGAAAGCGCTGTCATAGCAGATTCCTTCATGACTTCTCCTAAATGACCAGACAAATTAATCCTTCCTTTTCCTTTACTCAAGACAGATTCTATAAAGAGAATTTCACCACCAACAGCCGTCCAGGCTAAACCAATCGAAACACCAGGTAAAGATGTGGTTTGATAAGGTGTTTGATCAAATGGCTCTGGTCCAAGTAAAGTAATAACATCAGTTGGTTTGATTTTTTTAGTATAAGTTTCCGCTAAAGCAATGGATTTTGCGCTCTTTCTGCAAATATTGGCTATTTGACGAGATAGTTCACGTACGCCAGATTCACGCGTATAACTTGCTATAATGGTAGCCAAGGCATCATCTTGTATGGATAGATCAGTAGCTTTAAGGCCATGTTCTTTTCTTTGTTTGGGGAAGAGATATTTTTTTGCAATTTCTATCTTTTCTTCTAGAAGATAGCCACTTACTTCAATGACTTCCATTCTGTCTTGTAAAGCAGATGGAATACGGTCCATTGAATTGGCAGTGGCTACAAATAGAATTTTAGAAAGATCATATGGCACTTCCAAAAAGTGGTCCACAAAAGCATTGTTTTGTTCTGGATCTAGCACTTCTAGTAGTGCAGATGCTGGATCTCCACGCATGCCATCTATTTTATCTACTTCATCTAGTACAATAACCGGATTAGATGAACCACTCTTTTGAATGTTATAGATAATTTTTCCAGCCATTGCACCAATATAGGTTTTTCTATGTCCACGTATTTCTGCTTCATCATTTAGCCCACCTAGTGCAATACGTGCATATTTCCTACCCATTGCTTTGGCAATAGACTTTCCTAAAGAAGTTTTTCCTACTCCAGGAGGACCACATAAACATAAAATAGGTCCTTTCATATTTTTTTTTAGCCGTACAACTGCTAAAAATTCTAAAAGGCGCTCTTTTACTTTTTCAATACCATAGTGGTCTGCATCAAAAATTTTTTTGGCCCGGTTCAGGTCTAAATTGTCTTTAGTATAATGCTCCCAAGGCAAATCTACGAGCAGCTCTGCATGGTTGATGCTAATGGAATAATCTGGACTATGTGGGCTAATCCGTTCAGCTTTTTCCAATGCCTTTTTAAAATAATTGGCTACTTCTTTAGGCCATTGTTTTTTATTTCCTTTTTCACGTAATGTATCGATTTCATCTGAAACGTCGTTTTCGCCTAGTTCATCCTGTAGCACTTTAACCTGCTGCCTTAAGTAATAATCTCGTTGTTGTTGACTAATATCAGAGTGTACTTTATCTTGAATCTCTTTTTTAAGCTCTGAGATTTCTAATTCTCTTAAAAGATGCTTTAAGAGCAAATTGGCTCGCTTGGTGCTATTGCTTAACTCTAGTAACTTTTGCTTGTAGTGGATATCTGTATTTAAATTAGAAGCCAAAAAATAAGTAAGAAAATCAAGACTTTTAATATTGGTTAGCATGGCCTGTGCTTCGCTAGAACCATCAGGTCGAAATTTAAGAATCTTAATCGCTACATCTTTTAAGGACTGCATAAGTGCAAGAACTTTTTTGTCTTCCTTATAAGGTTGATCCTTTAGCAGTTGAATAGTAGCTTCTAGTCCTAACGACTCTGTAAAGAGTTGAATGGTTTGAAATTTTTGTTTACCATGTACCAAAGCAATGGTTTTACCATTTGGTAAATTAATAATTTTAATAATTTTGGCTAGTGTACCTATTGGATATACGTCGGTTTGTTTACCTTCAAGGTTTTCTGGGTTGCGTTGTGCAATGATGCCTAATAGGCCATCTTTTTCATGTATGACTTCTATCAAATGGATGGCCTGTCTTTCTTTAACAGCAATAGGGACGACAACGTTAGGAAAAAGAACCATATTACGAAGTGCCAACAAGGGTATTCTACCTTGGGTGTGGTCATCAGAGAGCTGTTCTTTTTCATCAGAGACAATCAGTTCTACCATACCGCCTATGCCGTCTTCACCCCATCCAGAAGCAAGTCCTCCATCCATTACTAGTGATTTATTGAAGTACATATGGTTATAAATGATTTCTAATTTATCTTTTTAGCATGACTTTATATGATTGTACACTTAAGTACTATGCTAAAAAGTAAAAATAATATGGGTATAACTACTTATAGTAGCTTACGAATATCATTACCCAATGCATAAAGCATAAGTAAAAGCATAAGGATCATGCCGAGTTTTTGAGTGCTTTGTAAAAATTTATCGGAAAGTTTTCTGCCAGATAGCACTTCATACAATATACATAAAGCATGCCCTCCATCTAATGCTGGAATAGGTAGTAAGTTCATTAAACCAATCGTGATGGATAACAAGGCAACCAGGGTCCAGAATTTATATCCAATAAATTCGTTGCCAAAATTTTGGGCTATACTAATCGGACCACCTAAGGATTTTTTTAAAGCAAGTTTGCCTGTCATTAATTTCCATATGGTTAAAAAATGGCATTGCATCAACTCTAAAGCTTTTTTTAGGCCAATGGGAATAGATGCTATAAATGAATAATGTAGTTTCCTATATTTAGTCTGAGCCCATTTAATACCTAACCCCTGTGGGTTTATCTGGACCTGGGTAGTCATTTTTATCCCATTCCGCAAATAGACTACTTCAACTGTTTTATCCAAACAAGTTTTAACTATCCTTATGAAGCCATATACATCAAGGATAGATTGGCCAGCTAGCTTAATAATTTGATCTCCAACCATTAGGCCTGCTACGGTAGCACTACTGTTTGGGCGAACTGCGTGAATCACACAGGGAAAAATGGGCCGTATAAAAAAATCTTTTTGTATATCTGATAAGTTTTCTAGTAGATTTTCTGGAATGGGTAGTGTGAATGAGTGACCATCTCTGTTGATGGTATAATAGCTTTTACTACGAAGTAAAAAGCTGGGTGATAAAACATCATTAAAATCATCAAAATTTTTTCCATTTATTTTCATAATTTTATCGCCTGTTTTAAAACCTATTTCTCTAGCTAGTGCACTTGGTATGATCCCATATTTATTTACTTCATCTTTAGGTAAATAGGTCTTCCCCATTATATAAGTTAAACCAATCCATATACATATGCCACTTAGTAGGTTAAAGATAATACCACCTAATATAGTGAGGCATCGCTGCCAGGCTGGCTTTGAACGGAATTCCCAAGGTTGTGGACTATTTTGCAAATGATCAATCGCCAACGATTCATCGACCATACCTGCAATCTGAACAGCTCCACCCAAAGGAATCGATCCTAAGGCATACTCTGTTTCCCCCCATTTGACTTTAAATAGTTTAGGAGGAAATCCAATCATATAGTTATTGACCCGCATTTTAAATAGCTTAGCAAAAAGCAAATGACCCAATTCATGTATACCAACTATGATGAATAGGGCCGCTAAGAATTGAGTTGTTTTAATAAAAAAGGCCATATAATGTAGCAATCATTAAGTTAATCTTATTAGGAAGCAGTTCTTAAATATAAGCAAAAAATAGCACATACGCCTTGAATAAATGGTCTATGTTGCGCAATAGAGGCTACAAAAAAAGCAACTTGAAAGTAGCATGCGTTATAAAATATACGCACTAAGGTCTTTCTGTTTTATTAAGTCAGCCAGCGCTTCTTGGACCATTTTTTTGGTGATGGTAATGGCGGTATCGGGCGTAATGGTATCTGGCACATCAAATAGAATAGGCGTTAATAGATGGCTCATTACAGTTTGCAACCGCCTTGCACCAATATTTTCTATCTCTTCATTGAGGAGATAAGCAATGGCAGCAATTTCTTGTTTGGCTTCTGGGCTAAAATCTAGCCTAACGTTTTCTACGGCTAACAATGCTTGATACTGGATGGGTAATGCACTTTTAGTTTCATCTAGAATCTTATAAAAATCCTTTTGTGAAAGATTTTCTAAAGTCACACGAATGGGAAACCGACCTTGTAATTCTGGAATAAGGTCAGATGGTTTAGCCATATGAAAAGCACCTGCCGCAATAAAAAGGATATGATCTGTCTGAATGGGACCATGTTTGGTCTGTACTGTACTTCCTTCTACAATGGGTAAAAGATCTCGCTGAACCCCTTCCCGACTTACACCTGGACCATTGCCTTGACCAGCCTGGGCAATTTTATCTATTTCATCTATAAAAATAATCCCCGAATGGCTAGACCTTGCTAAGGCTTCTTCTTTAACCGCATTCATATCAATGAGCTTGCCTGTTTCCTCTGTCAATAGCAACGCGCGTGCCTCTGCAATAGTCACTTTTCTTTTTTTAGTTTGTTTGGGTAAAAAACTGCTCAGCATATCCTGAAAATTCATTACAAATCCTTCTTCCATGGCAGGACCAGCCCCTAGACTATTTATATTACCCGCTGGAATGGTCTTGGTTATTTTAATTTCTATTTGTTGTTGATCCAGTTGACCACTTCTTAATTTTTCACGAAAGCGTTCCCGCGTAGTATGGCTGCTTTGTGTAGTATCTAAAGAAGTATCTTCGCTTTTTTTTGTTGAAAGGGGGGGGAGCAATATATCTAAAATAATTTCTTCTACTTGTTCAATCGCTTTATGCTGGATTATTTCGATTTTTTCTGACTTTACCATGGCTACAGCACGTTCTACTAAGTCTCTTACCATACTCTCTACATCACGCCCTACATAGCCTACCTCTGTAAATTTGGAGGCTTCTACTTTCAGAAAAGGAACTTTTGCAATTTTGGCCAATCGCCTAGCTATTTCTGTTTTGCCTACCCCAGTCGGTCCAATCATTAAAATATTATTTGGTACAATATCTTCCTTTAAGACTTCTGTAACCTGCATTCTGCGCCATCTATTCCGCAAGGCAACGGCCACATTACGTTTGGCTGCTGCTTGGCCGATAATATATTTATCGAGTTTTTTTACAATTTCTCTAGGTGTAAGGGTATCGGGATCAGTTGACATAGTTGTTATAATTGGTTCGGTCTATATAAATTATTTTGTTTGATGGCAATATATTTTATTTGTTTTACGTAAAAAACCGCTAAGCGCACGCTATGGGGATGCAACCGTGAGCATACAATAACTTACTAATATTTAGTAGCAATTTATAGGTTAATAGAACGATTCTACTCCTAACTCTATGTAACCTGAACGGTGGAGATGCTATAGGGAAACCTATCACCGACACTTATTGGAAGAGAGGCTCAAGCAAGGCAATCTACTATGATAAGTTTTTTCAAGAAAATCAGCTGTAAAGACCTTTTTTGTATCACCGGCAGCTATAAGTTTATGGTTAAGCAAGACCAGCCAGTCAAAATAACTATCTACTGACCCCAAATCATGGTGTACGACTATAATGGTTTTACCTGTTGCCACCATATTTTTTAAGAGTGCAATAACAATTTTTTCTGTAGTAATATCTATACCTGTAAAGGGTTCATCCATAAAATATAATGCTGCATCTTGGGCCAACGCCCTAGCTAAAAATACTCTTTGTTGTTGCCCTCCAGATAGTTCCCCAATTTGCCGTTTGGAAAGATGTGCGATACCTAATTCTTCTAAGCACTGCATAGCTATTACTTTGTCTTTTTTATTAGGCCGTTCAAAAAAACTTAATCTACTATATCTGCCCAAAAGGGCAATATCAAATACAGAAGCAGGAAAGTCCCAATCTACTGATTCCTTTTGAGGCACATAACTGATCTGTCTTCTTACCTTGTTGATAGATGATCCCAATAACTTTATTTCACCCTGTTGATAAGGAATAAGCCCCATAGCAGCTTTCAATAGCGTAGATTTACCTGCCCCATTGGGACCTATTATTCCAATGATTTTATGTGATGGTAGATCAAAACTAATGTTTTCCAACACAACTTTGCTATTTGCGTAGGAAACAGTTAAATCTTTTATCTGTACAATATGCTTGTCTGTTTGTATCATCCTTATTTCAGTGCATTTACAATCGTGGTAGTATTGGCGCTAACCATGCCACAATAAGTGGCTGCTAAAGTATCAGGCGCACCAAGGGCATCGGAATAAAGGCATCCTCCTATCTTTACTTTGTATCCATAATGGGCACAACCTTCTAATACAGCTCGCATCGATCTATCTGAAACAGAAGTTTCAAAAAAAACTGCTTTAATATTCCGTGCTATAATAAGGGCTATAATACGCTTAATATCTTTTAAGCCACATTCAGATATAGTAGAAATTCCTTGTAAGCCAACTACTTCTATATTATAAGCCTTACCAAAATAACCAAAAGCATCATGTGCAGTGATTAATACCCGTTGCTTAAAGGGAATAGACTGAATTTGCGCAGTTATGGCTTGATGTAATGCCTCTAATGTTTCCATATAAACCAATGTATTTTTTTGATAGTAATCGGCTGATTCAGGTCTTGCTTCTTGTAACTTTTTACTAATAAAACCAACTACCTGTTGCCATAGTTTTACATCAAACCAGATATGAGGATCTATACCAATAGAACACATATCGTCAAATAATAGCTGTTTTGGCATAAGGGCATCACTAACGGCATACGTTTTTTTTTCTTTGGCCACTTTTTGCAATAAGTCAGTCATTTTACCTTCTAAATCAAGGCCATGATAAAAAATCATATTTGCATGTCTAAGGTTTTGAATATCTTTTTGAGTAGTTTGATAGATATGAGGATCTATACCAGGTCCCATTAGGCTAACTACCTGAGTATCGCCTTTTACAATATTTTTAACGGCATCTTCCAATATACCTGTAGTGGTTAAAATAACAAATGGTTCATCTGAAGTACCACAGCAAGAGGATAAAATCAAACAAAAAAATAAACAAGCAGTGCCATACATATTGGATGATATGGATCTAGTGAGATTGGCCAGCATAGAGAATATTATATTTAACACTTTACTGATTGAGCCATGATCGTTATAGCTTACTAAGCTAAGTCTTTCCTGCTCCTTAGATAAGCCGACCCAATATTACTCCCCTTATAATTGTATACAAGCTACAATGCAAAGCTAACTTTTTCCCTATAATTTTACTATTTGTAGAAGTAATTTATTTTCACTTTATGGTTGCCTTTAGATTATATCCTTTTTAAGTGCATTAACAATTGTTATGGTATTCGTGCGAATCATTCCACAATAGCTTCCTTCTACCGTATTAGGTGCACCAAGCGCATCTGAATAGAGGTACCCTCCTATCGCTACCTTATGTCCATAATGCGCACAACCTTCTAATACAGCACGCATCGATTTATCTGAAACAGAAGTTTCAAAAAAAATTGCTTTAATATTTCGCTTTATAATAAGCGATACAATACGTTTAATGTCTTTTAATCCACACTCGGATGCAGTAGAAATACCCTGTAAACCAACTACTTCTATATCATAAGCCTTGCCAAAGTAACCAAAAGCATCATGTGCGGTAATCAATACCCGTTGTTGCTTTGGAATGGATTGAATTTGGCGTGTAACCGATTGATGTAATGCCTCTAAGGTCCTTAAGTAGGCTATTGTATTGTCTTGATAATAGGCTGCTGACTCAGGCCTTGCTGCTTGGAGCTTTTGACTGATAAAACGAACTACCTCCTTCCATATACTTACATCAAACCAGATATGAGGGTCTACACCAATCGCACCATCGTATAGTAGTTGTGTTTGATTGAGCGCTTCACCAACGGCATAAACTTGTCTTTGTTGGGCCATTCCTTTTAACAAATTAATCATTTTACCTTCTAAATCAAGACCATTATAAAATACTATATGGGCATGTTTAAGCTGTTGTACATCTTTTTGAGTAGTTTGATAGGTATGGGGATCTATACCAGGCCCCATTAAGCTTATTACACGTGCGTCCTCTTTAACAATGTTTTTAACCGCATCTCCCAGCATACCTGTGGTGGTTAAAATGGTAAATGGTTCATCTGTATCGTTGGTACAGGAAAATAGGGTTAAACAAAAAAACAAATAAAAAATCTTATATCTATTCAAGTAGAGATGTTTTATAGAAATAGTCATCTTATTACAATACTATAAAGTGATTAAAATATTATCTGTTATTTTACGAGATATATTAATTTTATATTGGTTATCAATAGTTACATCCATCGATTCATCAAATTTAATTTTTTCAATAACTGTCATTTTAGCTCCTAAATAGATATTTCTTTTACCGAGGTATTGTAGAAAGGAAATGGAATCATCTTTAATGGCACTTATTATACCACTTGTACCTTCAGGTACATCTGTCATCAATAGTCTAGGCTTGGTTACAATTTTTCCATCTGCATTTGGAATTACTATTCCATGGGGATTACAATATGGGTTGCCTAGAAAATGTTCCAATCGATTTATGAGTATATCAGAATCAATATGCTCTAGTTGCTCCGCTACTTCATGTATTTCATTCCATCCAAACTTTAATTTTTCTACTAAGAAAACTTCCCAAAGTAAATGTTTGCGTAAAATTTTTATAGCCGATTGTTTTCCTGTCTCTGTCAAGGTTACGCCTTGGTATTTGCGGTAGACCACTAAGCCTTTATGATGTAGTTTTTGCATCATATCCGTAATCGAGGCAGCACGGGTACGTAAAAGCTCGGCCATAGCAGTAGTCGAAACCAACCTTTCTTGCCCTTCCGAAAGCATATAAATAGCTTTTAAGTAATTTTCTTCTGCATGTGTACGTTTCATACCTCTATTGGATAAATTTAGACAAATTTAAATAATTTTTTAGACAAACCTAAAAATTATTTAAATAAAGATAAATTCTGAATTATATTATTTTATAAACTGATAATCAATTATTAAATTGATAAAATGTATTTATACATAATTGTATAGCCAATGTACTAAATCAAATCCTGTAAAGAAATTACAATAAAAATAGCTCCATCAGTCTATTGAATAAACCGTCAACAAAATGATCGTACAAATGGTCTAAAAAAGAACAAAAATATAAATAAATATTATTCAGTATAAATATAAATATAATTTATAATCAAAATAAAATATATATTTATTAAACATAAACTTTAATAAATATATACCTATAAAGGTGATAACAAATCATATACTTGGTTACTTAGCCGAATAAAATATTGTTAAAAAATTATATTAAATCATTATCAGTTATATATATATAATTTCAAATGCTTTGCTTTAATATATAGTTTAGAAATAGTAAGCGGACCAACTATTATTTTGTATCATCTTTTTTATTTAAATTGGGGCTGGTTTAGTTGAGGATTAAACTGCTTTTATATTTATAAATGTTGACACCATGAGAACCGAGCAACCGCTTATTAATAGGCTGATGCGCTACTTTTTTAGAGGACTACTATTGATCATTCCATTAGGTGGGACACTTTATTTAATTTCAGTAGTATTGCGGAAAATAGATGGATTTGTTAGCCTAGGTATTCCAGGTTTAGGCATGTGCATTGTAGTGGCCTCTATAACGTTGTTGGGATATATAGGTACTACCCTTTTCGTTAAGTCAGTATTTGGCTTTACAGAAGAGCTGATCAAAAAGGTTCCATTCATTCGTGCGCTTTATTCTTATTTAAAAGATTTTACTTCAGCTTTTGTAAGCAGCAAAGAAAAATTTAATAAACCGGTTATTATTTTACTCAATAAAACCACCCAAGTCTATAGAATAGGGTTTATTACAAAAGATGCTTTGGAGGTGCTTTCTATGCCTGGCCATATAGCCGTTTACCTACCGAATGCTTATGATTTAGCTGGCATGCTTGTTATCGTTCCTCCGGAATTGGTTACGCCTTTGGATCTACCTGGCTCTGAAGTAATGAAATTCAATTTTTCTGGAGGACTTACACCACTAAAAAATAGAGGCACCAAAGCAAATACGCCAGATTTAGATGCAACAGTGTAGCAGTAAGCATCTATAAAGGGAAATAAGCTATTTTCAAAAAAAACTTTTGCAAGCTCCATTTTATTTTGTAACATTGCCTCTGATGGTAGGATGTAGCGGATCCTATAAAGATTAAATAGTCTATTTTATAGCTAAAAATTGGTCTTCATTTGGCATAAATGTAGCTTACTATATGCGTTAGGAGGGTTGGCAGAGTTGGTTTAATGCAACGGTCTTGAAAACCGTCGTACTGTTAAAAGTACCGAGGGTTCGAATCCCTCACCCTCTTCGTATTAATATTATTGGTATAAATACAAAGTAGTACAATTGTATTTTTGTATTCTAGCATTGCATGATTATAGTTTTTTCTCGTTCCAGGAAATATTAAATTATTTTTTCATTTTTCGTTAATTTGGCTAACCCAATGGTTGCGTAATATCCAAATAAAATCAAATATAGATGCGAGAGAACCGGCTATTTAGCCAGAACAAATGGCTGGTTAGGGTACGCTTGTACGTACAAATGGTTGGACCTATCTATAATATCATTTTGTATACAAAGTAACCACCACTATGAAGATTTATCTACGGTTGGCCTTATTTTTTCTTATATACCAACATACTGCTGTGGCCAAGCCTAACCTAGGTATGCCAGATCGCCATGCAAAACTTTTATTGGCCCAATACGAAACAGCTAAAAAAGTTTACAAGAGAGAAGCTTATGCTGAGGCAAAATCATTATTTGATAAACTCAGAAAAATACAACATCCTCCTTCTCTTTCTCCCTATATCCATTTTTACTATGGATTAGCTGCCTATCACAATGGAGAAAAAGCAATCGCCCATGAGACCTTTTTAGAAATACAGGCAAAATTTCCAGCTTGGAACAAGCAAAATGAGATCCATTATTGGAGTGCGCAATGCAGCTTTGAAGAGGGATGTTTTGAAGCGGCATTGGGTGCGCTTGCTTTGATTAAAGCTAAGCATATGGCTGGATCGGTTCTGCAACTAAAAAAATTTTTCTTAAAAAAAATAGAGGATCATGCATATCTACAAGAGCTAATTGAAAAATTTCCAAATGATCCTATTATTAAAGTTATTTTACATAAAAAAGTCGCACGAGAGGCATATCTTAGGCAAGACTTTTCACTAATAAATCAGTTAAAACAGAAATATAATTTTGCAGACTATACATACGATCCGTTGAAACACGTAAGGTCTAAGCATAAAACAGCTTATGATGTAGCGGTTTTACTTCCTTTTTTTGTCGACGAGTTGGACTATGAAGCATGTACAGACCAATTTGTTATTGAGCTATACCAAGGTATACAATTGGCTATAGAAAAACTTGCCCAAGATGGTATTGTGATCAATCTTTTTACCTTTGATACGAAAAGAAGCGTAGAAGTTACCAAAGCATTACTAGCACAAGAAGCCATGCCCTATATGGATCTCATCATAGGTCCACTCTATCCCGATACGATCCCGTTGGTTGCTGCATTTGCTAAAAAACACAAAATTAATCTTGTAAATCCTATTTCTGATAATTCTACGATAACCCACAGTAATCCATTCGCTTTTCTTTTTCAGCCCGATTTAGAAACTTGTGCACAAAAAGCAGCAGCGCTTACACTAAATGATATATATGACAAGGCAATAGCACAACCTTGTATAGCGGTATTTTATGGTATGGAACAAAAGGATATATTACAAGCCACCTTATATAAACATAGGATTGAGCAGCAGCTAGGTAAGTCAATAGATCTATTTGTGCAACTTTCTCATAAAACCATTAAATTTTTTTTGGAACAAAACCAAGAAGAAGAAAAAAATATTGAAAATACGGAACAAACGCAATTAGATTTAACCAATCTAACCCATATATACGTGCCCTCTCAAGATGAGTTGGTCGTTTCTCAAGTAATAAGTCTTTGCTTAAAACTTGGTATTAAGCCACAAATTATAGGCCATGAGCAGTGGATAAAAAAAGAAATATTAAATATTTACCAACTACAAAGATTGCCTATTTTATTCTTATCTCCGAACTATATCGACTATAGTAGGGCTGCGTTAAGTATTTTTCGGAAAATTTTTTTTGAAAAAAATGCAACAAAACCCAATGAAAAAAGCTACATTGGCTATGAAATGATGCTATTTTTTGGTCGGATGCTAAGCGATTATGGTACTTACTTTCAAAAAAAATGGGAAAATATGTACTACAGTGGCGTTATTTTTCAGGGCGTATCTTATGGAAAGCATCATGCCAATCAGCATATTCCAGTATTACGGTTTGCAAAAGATAAATTTATACCTCTCCATCAACTAAAAATAAGATCTTAAATGGATCCACAGCAGCAAGCTTCCTTTATTTTAGGAATCAATACGTATAGATAGATCTTAATCGTTTCCCATTTGCTGCCCTTATATACCAATTATTTTTAAATTTTTTATTGATGGCTTGTCCTGCTATGATGACTAAGTTTTCTGCATTTCTAGCCTGCGCACTATCTGTCCAATTAAAAGAACCTGTGATGACATATGTATCATCAATAATCATTACTTTATTATGTGCATAACCAACTGTTTTATCAATTATAATAGGAATACCATGTTGTAATAAACTGTTCACTTTACTCCCCTTTGTAGTTTGTGCATCTTTATCTATTAATAACTGAACGGTTACCCCATGTTGATGCGCTTGTATCAGTGCATTTGCAATCTTTTTAGAGGTGATCACATAGGCCTGCACAAGAATTAATGCTTTAGCAGATAGGATCTTGGCTACAATAAGATCCATACAAGGGTCTTGCGGTGTAAACCAGACTTGTATGGTTAGGTCGTCATCAGACCGATTGAAGGTATTACAAGCGGTATAATTAACCAATAAACTACTAAAAGTAATGAGCGCAGTTCCTAAAAACTTAACCCAAATATTGGGGATAGATGGCAACTTTCGAATGGTAGATTGTTTCATAAATGGTTCTAATAGATGACCATATATTTAAAATAATGCTAAAGGAAGATATTGATAGTTATACTACTAAGTATAATCATCAAAGACTTGATTGTAGTATTAAAGATCAAAAAGCCATGAAGATCTGTATTTACAAAATACAGACTACAAAAAAGGGAACAAAATTGATAAAAATTTGTCTTAATAAAGCAGTCTAGTATACTTTTTATCTATACTTTTTTAAACCAAATAAAGAGAAGTGGACATAACGCGAAGGTCGTTTTCTTAGGTCAAAGAGCAATGCGTCCAAGTTTCCTACACTATGATTAAACTTATGATAGAGCGTTGGATCATTTATAAGTAACCCCAAGCTGCCATGACCACTAGTGGTCTGTTGTATGCATTTTTCTAGATCTTGTAACATATGGTTGATTCTAAAAGATATATCCTTAAACGGAATAGATTGCACCTCCATAACTAGGCTATGTATAGTAGGAAACATAGCCGGTATACCTGTTTTAGGATCTGCCAATGGTGAAGAAATAGCAATTATATTTTTCCCAATGGCATTTATGTTAGATTCAAGCTGACACATAGTGTTGTTTAAGATCCCACTTGTTTTTTCAAAATTTAGTAGAATGGCATTTACTCCTTCGGTCGTTTTGATCAGATTTTGGGTAACCGTTGCGATTTGTGCCGTCATTGTCTTAAGATCAATATCATTAAAATCTGGATGGATCTGGCCAATGATAATGTCTTGTCTACCGATAGGACGTCCTTTTTGGAGCTCAATTTCTAAGGCATTACATTCCATCATACCGGCATTATTCAACATAACTTTACTGGTATGGGTCAAAGGAAATTGTTTGTCTATCTCAATGGTAACCAGTGTGCTATAATTCTGTTTAGGCTGAATTTCTACTTTTGTGACCATGCCTACCACATGACCTTTTAGTTTGACAGGTGCCGAAACGCATAAGTTCTTATTTACAGGGTAAGAAACTTGGTAATGATTATATTTAGAAAATATATTATAGCCTTTTAGAAATAAAAAACCATAATACAAAATGCCCAAAGAAGATAGCACTAATAAGCCTATCGTATAGTTCTTATTTATTTTCATATTGGTATCTTTTGCATGTTTGGGTAAGAGAAAATGATATAAAGTAAAAAAATATTTTTTAATAAAGTAATTTACAAAATAACTCAATTATTTGCAGTCAACCAATAGCTTTAATAGCCATTGGCTACAGTAAATCTATACCGAAAGATTACTTTTTCTTAAACACCACTTGAACAGGCACACCTTCAAAGTTAAAATGTGACCTGAGTTGATTCACCAAATAGCTTTTATAATTAGGCTGAATATAGGTTGGGTGGTTGCAAAAGAAAGCAAATGTAGGGGCATTTCCAGTAACCTGCGTGCAATACTTAATTTGGATATGCTTCCCTTTTACAGCAGGCGGATGATTTTTTTCAATAATAGGTAAGATCGCTTTGTTTAACTCAGAAGTAGAAATTTTATTTACTTTATTTTGATAAACAGCAAGCCCTTTCTCAATGGTTTGATAGACCCGTTGTTTTTTTACAGTTGAAACAAATACAATAGGCAAATAGTCTAAAGGAGCCAGTTTGTGCAATAGATGTTTTCTATAGCTATCAGCGGTTGTAGCCTCTTTATCGATCAAATCCCATTTATTTACTACTAAAACCATACCTTTTTTATACCGGTGTGCTAGTGCAATAAGCGAAATATCCTGTGCTTCTATGCCATGTTGGGCGTCTATCATAATCAAACAAATATCTGCGTCTTGCATGGCTTTTACCGCACGCAACACGGAATAAAACTCGATGGCATCGCATACCTTTGATTTTTTCCGTATCCCTGCTGTATCGGTAAGGATGAACTTTTTATTATAGCGGTTGTATGCGGTATCTATTGCATCTCTGGTAGTACCAGAGACAGGACTGACCATACTTCTTTTTTCATCTAATAATACATTTAAAAAAGAAGATTTACCTACATTTGGGCGGCCTAAAATGGTAAACCTGGGGAGCTTACCTGATGGAGCAATGGGTCGCTCTTTTAAGTGGGGCAATAAGGCATCTAGCAAATCACCTGTTCCAGAACCATTTATCGCTGCTATAGGAAATGGCGTACCAAGCCCTAAAGCATAGAAACTAGATGCAGCCATTTCAGCCATTACACCTTCTGATTTATTGGCTACTAAAAAAACAGGCTTATTGATTTTCCGCAATACATGGGCAAATTCTTTATCTAGATCGGTTGGTCCTTCTATACAGTCTACCATAAAGAGTACCAAGTTGGCTTCATCTAATGCAAGCTGAATCTGCTCGCGAATACCGTGGGCAAAAGTATGATCGGTACCAGAGATATATCCCCCCGTATCAATAACGGTAAAAAATCTATTGCTCCATTGTGCATAACCATAGTGTCGGTCACGGGTAGTATGGATGGAGCCGTCCATAATGGCTCGTCTTTCTTCGATCAATCTATTAAAAAAAGTAGATTTACCTACATTAGATCTGCCTACAATGGCCACTACATTTGCCATACATTAAAGTAAAATTAAAAATCTGAAGCTACCGTACAACGCAATACCTCTGGTGGATCCACCAGATCACCTGGTATTAAGCTACCAGATACAGCACAATCCTAGAGGGGGTAGACGTACGAGAAAGCATTAAAATTAAGCTTTAAATTTAATATAAATCTTACCCAAAAGCAACCTACTTATAAGGGCAAAAAGAGCTATAGCCTGCCCATTAAACGGCAGCGCTGGATGGTAATCCATTATTGGTTTTTCCATTTTGTTACACAAAGGGACAAGCTATCTTGCCAATGCGGAATCTTGATTTGAAATACACTTCGGAAAGAAGATTTATTTAATACACTATAGTAAGGCCTTTTAAGTCCTACTGCAGCAGATGATCGGGGGATTACGGCACAACGATTGGGTAAAGCAGTAGCAATAGCATAGGCAAAATCATACCAGCTGGCTACGCCTTCGTTGGTATAGTGATAGATACCAGAGGGGTAGTCAGCTAGATTATTTTTTGCTATTTTTTCAACTATTTCCCAAATGGCTGTTGCCAGGTCATAGACATAGGTAGGACTCCCTATTTGGTCATCGACCATCTCTATAACATCCCCTTTCTGGGCCCATGCCACCATCTTGGTAAAAAAATTATCCCCTTTTTCACCATATAGCCATGCTGTTCGAATGATATAAAAATGGGTAGCACGTGCTACCACCATTTGTTCTCCAGCTCGTTTGGATTGACCATATTGATTTAGTGGATCGGTAGGATCATTGGGGCTTAATGGACGTCCTTTTGTAAGACCAAATACATAATCTGTTGAAATATGGAAGAGCACAATACCGTACTTTTCCGCCAATGCCGCCAAGCAGCCGACAGCTAGGCTATTTACCTTAAAACAGGTTGCTGCTTCTTGTTCTGCCCGTTGGACATTTGTATAAGCTGCACAATTTATAATGTATTGAACGGAATGCGTTTTGATACAAGCCTCTATTTGGTCACCATCTGTAATATCCAGCATAGACTTGCTGCAGAAAAGTGGCACAAAGAAAGGACGCGCTTTAAAAGTAGCCTCTAAAGCAACACCCAACTGACCTTCTGAACCAGTAACTAAAACAACAGACATAGCCTTTGGTAAGATGGTTTATACCAATAAACAATGGGACAAAAAAACCAGTACTATTTCCCTTATATATAAAGCGTTTACCTTTAAAATAGGTATAAAAAGCGCAAACAAGCATCATTATTGCCTTCAAAAAGATTGCAAGAATATATATTTTTTATTACCATTAGATATAAGCATAAGGGAACTAAGACTAGGAAATTCTTAGAAACTTAGCTAGGAAAACAACGGTCTTTAGCTGCTGGCGGATGTTTTTTGATTTTTTATTGGAATATTAAAAAAGTGAAGATATAAAAAAAAACAAAAAAATAATCTTAATGTATGACCTAGGCTACTGCTTCGATACGAATAAAAAACTTAATCTGTATTTTATATCTATATAAAACGCTTAAGCATATAAGATCCTTATAGTTTATATCTATTAGCAGATTCCAGTAGATGGATAACCTATATGGCATATACGCAAGAGAATATACTTAATAAGCTGTTTTAATTTATTGTTTTTTACTCACACCCAAAATAATATGCAATATACTATACCAAACTAATTATGGAGACATACTAAGGGTACATTCCATTATTATATAAAATATAATTTTATTTAACCGAATCTAATTTACATTATTATGTCCACATCTACAAGCAAACTAATTTTTTTATTATTTTTACCTATCTTAACAGCAGAAAAATGCGCTGGTAGTAAAAACGGAAACCTGAAACGAGATGCCCCTACCATTGCGGCCAGCAAAATGGCAGCTGTTGCAGATGAAATCGATTCAACTGATCTTTCAATCAGTGCGGAACAGTTAGATATTCAACAGAAAGAGAAAGAGAAAGAAAACAAGAAAGATCAAGTTAGAACGGAAGTTAAAACTGTTGTACCAGATGTAGAAAAAGCAAAAAACACAGAACTTAGTCAAAAAAATCAATCTTGGGAAACAGAACCTCCTAAAAAAAATCAATCTTGGGAAGGGGAAAATGTATTTGAAAAAGATAAGCAATCTACAGGCTCAGCTGAGCAAGAAGCTGGTTCTGAACCAAGGAATGACGATATAGCCAGTCCAGATAATAAAACAGATAAACAAAATAAAAATATCCTTCGGAAACAATGGGAAAAAATATGGGGGCACCTGACAAAATAATAAGCAAAAAAGAATGAGTCTTAAAAGCAATCTCTAGAGAGATCCTACAAACGCGACAGAACTTTTTTGGGATATGGAGCGTATTCAAAACAGGAAAAAAATAAACCCTAAAAATATATTTGCAATATTAATTTTTACAGTATAGATTCAGGCAACTGGCTTTAGTAAAATCCTGCACTTAAAAAACAGGAAGCATTTATCTAAAACGCTTCACCAAACTAAAGCCATTTATCCTTTACTTTTGGTGCGATCCCCTGTGTTTTTTTAGAACCGTCGTAAGAAACAAGTTTCTTACGACGGTTCTAATGTAAAGCTTAAAATTTATATAATTATTAATAACGTACCATATTTCATATCCAAGTAAGTCCCCTCCTTTCAAATATATAAGCTAAAATGCGCTTACGAAATATTATATCCAGCGTTCAAGTAGAAAAGATTTTATTGATGTTTGCTTGACCTAATCTATGGCGCCAACGGGTCAAGAAATTAGGATGTAGATAGCCAGAGCCGTTGTGTACAATTTTTATTTTTTTTGCTTATATTTGATCCATCAATTTATCTATCCGCCCAATAGCTTGATAGATCTGGTTTTATGGTGAATGTAGCTCAGCTGGTTAGAGCATTGGTTTGTGGTACCAAGGGTCGCGGGTTCGAACCCCGTCTTTCACCCTGATATTTACCTCTTTTTCCTTTTTGCTGCATCAAAAAGATATAAGTCTTTTTCTCTATAAAAAATAAGCCATTAATCCACTTTTCATGGTTCTATAAACAGCCCTTAGAAGGGCATCTATACAATGTCATACCACCATGCCTAACTTTTGCCATTTACATTGTCATACAGAATATTCTTTATTGGATGGGGCCGCTAAGGTCACACGTTTAATAGCTGCCAATAAACAATTGGGAATGGATGCATTGGCCATTACCGACCATGGGAATATGTTTGGGGTCCCCCATTTTGTAGCTACAGCTGCTAAGGAAGGTATAAAACCCATTATAGGATGTGAGTTTTATATGGCACCTGATCGGCACAACCATAAAGACAAAACCCGTTACCACCAGTTGTTGCTGGCTAAAAATGCAATAGGTTATCAAAATATTACCAAATTATGCTCCCTAGGTTTTTTAGAAGGCTATTACTATAAACCACGTATTGATAAAGCTTTACTCAAACAGTATAAAGAAGGTTTAATCGCCACTACCTGTTGTTTAAGTGCAGAGATTCCTAAAACCATTATACGTCATGGTGAAGCAGCGGCAGAAAAACTTTTTTTAGAATGGGTTGCACTATTTGGTGAAGATTACTACATAGAGCTACAAAGACATGGCATCAAGGAACAAGAAATTTGTAATCCCGTATTGCTCCGTTGGGCTAAAAAATACAATGTAAAAGTCATTGCCACCAACGATGTCCATTATGTTGCGCAACAGGATAGTCTTGCACAAGATGTATTGCTCTGCTTACAGACAGGAAAAGATTACAACGATCCCAATCGGATGCGTTTTAACAACGATCAATTTTTTTTAAAGTCACCAGAAGCAATGGCCTCGGTTTTTGCAGATCTACCAGAGGCTCTTACCAATACCTTAGCTTTGGTAGAAAAAGTAGAAACTGTTTCCTTAACACGTGATGTGCTGCTCCCTATTTTTAAACTCCCGAGTGGATTTTCAGATACCAATCTCTATCTAAGCCATTTGACTTTTTCCGGAGCGCGTGCCAAGTATGGGAGCATTCCTCTAGAGGTAGAGCACAGACTCAACTATGAATTGGCCATTATTGCCCAGACCGGTTTTGCTGGCTATTTTCTAATTGTACAAGACTTTATTCAGGCGGCTGTACAATTAGGCGTTGTTGTAGGGCCAGGTCGAGGATCGGTAGCAGGCTCCCTAGTGGCTTTTTGCATCGGCATTACCAAAATAGATCCCATACGCTATAATCTGCTTTTTGAACGTTTTTTGAATCCAGAACGGGTTTCTATGCCTGATATAGACGTAGATTTTGATGATGAAGGACGTAAGAAAGTAATTGATTACGTCCTTCAAAAATATGGTAGAAACCAAGTAGCCTCCATTATTACCTTTGGTAGTATGGCAGCTAAATCTGCTATACGGGATGTAGCCCGTGTGTTGGGAGTACCTTTGGCACGAGCCAACTATATGACCAAGTTGATACCTGATAAACTAGGGATTACCTTATCAGAAGCTTTTGAAGAAGTAAAAGAACTGGCCGAGCTTAAGAAAGCCCTTACCACACCAGAGGGTAAAGTATTGGATTTAGCAGAAAAATTAGAAGGGTTGGTCCGCCATACAGGTATTCATGCAGCAGGAATCATCATAGCACCCCATGATATTGTAGAATATATCCCAGTAAAAACAGATAAAAATTCTGATTTATTAGTTACCCAATATGATGGATCGGTACTTGAAGGAATCGGTATGTTGAAGATGGATTTTTTAGGCTTAAAAACGCTTAGTATTATTAAAGATACATTGCAATTGATCCAACAAAATAGAGCCATTTCTATAGATATAGATCTAATTCCATTAGACGACCCGATTACTTTTAAACTATACCAATCCGGTAATACAAAAGGGACTTTTCAATTTGAGTCAGAAGGGATGCGTCAATGGTTGATTAAACTGAAACCCACTACGATGGAAGAGCTGATTGCGATGAATTCCCTTTATAGACCAGGCCCTATGCAGTTTATTCCTAATTTTATTGCCCGCAAACATGGTAAAGAAGCTATTGAGTACCCTCATCCACTTTTGGAAACTATTTTAAAGCCCACTTATGGCATTATGATTTACCAAGAACAAATCATACAAACCGCACAAGCGATGGCGGGTTATACCCTAGGTAGTGCAGATTTGCTACGCAAAGCTATGGGGAAAAAAAATGCAACAGAAATGGCCAAACAGCGTGATATTTTCATAACTGGAGCGGCTCAAAAACATAGAATCCCTAAAGAAAAAGCATTGCATGTTTTTGACATTATGGAAAAGTTTGCACAATATGGTTTTAATCGTTCGCATGCAGCAGCCTACTCCCTAATTGCCTATCAAACGGCTTATCTAAAGGCCCACTACCCTACCGAATATATGGCCGCTGTATTAACCCATAACCAGGGTGATATTGAAAAAATTGCTTTTTTTATGGAAGAGAGTCGCCAGCAAGGACTGGCTGTATTGGGCCCTGATATAAATGCCAGCCAAGTCAATTTTAGTGCAGGTCTTGATAAAGAAATAAGATTTGGGCTAGGCGCAATCAAAGGAGCAGGCGAGGCAGCGGTCACCTCTATTATAGCAGCAAGAAGAGAGAAAGGGGCTTTTAAAGATATTTTTGATTTTGTTGAATCCATTCATCTTAAAAGCCTGAATAAGAAAACCATGGAATCGCTTGCTTTATCGGGTGCTTTTGACAGCTTTAAGGGATTACATAGAAGACAATATCTCTATGAATCATCGGGTAGCAGTTTTATAGAAAAATTGATCCAATACCGCAATCGTATACAAAAAGAACAGATAGAAGCTGCGCAGTCGCTTTTTGCAGCTAGTGGCTATAGTCAAGTTAAAAGGCCAGAACCCGTTGATTGTGGGCCTTATGATCCATTGGAACAGCTGCGTATAGAGAAAGAACTAGTTGGTTTTTATATTTCTGGTCATCCACTAGATCCATTTAAAATAGATATAGAAAGCTTTTGCAATGTAACTACACAAAATATACTAGCTGCTAGTCGAAAAACTGTCACCATAGCGGGTATACTTACTGCCTCTACGATTAAGCAAAATGGTAAAGGAAATGCTTTTGCCCTAGCCACATTAGATGATTACCATGGATCGTTACATTTTGCACTTTTTGGGGAAGATTATTTAAAATACAAGCATCTATTAGAAGTTGGGAAATTACTTTTCCTTACTGGACATGTAGCGATACGTTATGGCAACCAAGAGATGCAAAGCTTTAAGCCCCGAACGATTAACCTATTAGAAGAGATGCGTGAAAAAATGGCGAAAGGCATTCATTTAAAGCTGATGGAAGAGCATATCAACCAACAGCTGGTGAACGAATTGGAAGCTTGCATCAAACGCTATCCAGGTAAATCTTTTGTAAAAGTATCCATTATAGATCGTGAAGCCCAAATCACCATTCCAACTTTTTCTACCCTATACCGTGTGGAACTCAGCAACGACCTATTTGGATTATTGCATGCCCTATCTATAGATTTTTACCTATATACTTAGAGAGGCTACTTCTGTGTTCGCTTGCGCTTCGGCCTAATCATTTGCTCCTATCCAAAAGATAGGGTCGTCAATAGGTTTCAGTATCTTGATTACTTTTGATATTGCTATTCCAGCTATAGGCTTCTAACTTTTGGCCTAGTAGGAAAATTCTCTTAAAAAATGGCACTTACACAAAATGATTTAAAGGCTCACGCTAGTTATACATGAATATAGTGAAAGGCAATAGCACCCTCTAAAAATTCTGAAGTAGCCTCTATCACAGGTTTAGGAAGCTTTTCATAATGCTGGGTAATCTCATATTGTCGCTGGGCATCTATACTATCTTTTTCCTCTGCAATAGACATAAAATCTTCTAATTTAAGGTCCAACTCACTCTTCCTGTTCATAGCAACCTGTTTGGCACGCTTGGTAATGATAACGGTACTTTCATAAATATTACCAGTAAGGGCAGTTAATTTATGGATGTCTTTAGGGGTTACATATACTTTTTTATTTAAGCTCATAGTTGTAAATATCGTTGGTTAAAAACAAATTTTTTATCTATTAGAATTTTGCTTTCTGCATTATCTTTTTTGTCATTTATATAGGCCACTAGCGCCTCCACAAAGGAATAACTCATAATTGGTTACTTCTTTGCTAGATTAAATGGTTGTTGCATAGCTAATTGCTCATAACACTTTGCTAGAAGCCGACGTACTTGCTCCTTACAAGAAGTATCTGAATAAACCTGCTGAAAGTTTTTAAGTTCTACAATAGCTGCATTATAGTAGCCCAACTGAACATATAGTGCAGCAGCTTGGAAACTTTTTTTCATAAGACGAGCTTGCAAAGTTTGCAACATATCTAAAGCCTTGCTTCGATAAAGTCCAGTTGGATAAACTCCTAAATAGTGCTCTAAGGAACGTATGGCATCATAAGTAACGGTTTGGTCTAGACGTATATCTACATCTTCATAACCTAAGCTATACCCTTTCATAAAAAGAGCTTCTTCTACCTGTGGAAAAGTAGGATACTGCTTTACAAACAAATGAAACTGATTGGAACTAACCAGATATTTTTTTGTATAAAAATTACCATAGGCCTGATACAATTCAAATTTTGAGCGGTCTTTTCTATTTTTTAACATAGGTAAAAGCAATTCGATCTGCGCATTGGCTTTAGCATAACGCTTCCGCTCATAAAGCCGAACTATTGCTTCTTTTTTTTGCTCAATTAAAGATTGGGCTTTATGCGCTTGATTAGTGGCAAACAAGTAAAAATTATTTCCTAAATAAATAAAAAATAATACGAACAGACAATTAAATCTATACCTAAAACACAGATAATTTATGTAATTTTTCATAGTACAAATGGTATAAAGCTATAGCTAATGCTATTAAAAATAGAACGTATATCTCGCTAATTGCTAATTGTTCTAACTTTTTATTTATTTGTTAGATAATAACACTTATTAGATACAAATCTACTAAACTATACTTAGATATTAATTAGTCGACCCTAAAATACTATATAATTATTTGTTAATCAGTATAAAAATTCTTAAATTTATATTATTAAATAAGCGGTTTTTGAGTTGATTTGTATCAAAACCTTCCAAAATAAGGAGTAGAAAATATTAGAATCATTCAAAAAGGACAATTAATCGGAGCTAAAAAACAGGTATCTACAGATGCGACAGAACCGTTTGTGCGGTTTTTTTAGGCCACTACATCCCTTTGACAAATGCGCACGTATGGGCAATAGGCACATATTTCAAGATCTTGTGTTTGTACAAAAGGTATAGCAGGATTAAAAATTTCCAAGAGCAACGCCTTTAATGCCTCTTCAAATGGCTGTGCATATTCCATAATATCTTCTATCTGTTGATACTTTTTACCATTATCCGATTGTTGAATGAATATACCAGGTTTATAATCAGATAAAAAAAGCGAACGAATATGAATCATATAAGGCATAACCTGTTGTGTACTATGCACCCCATGTAGTGATTTAAAGAGCCAAGCGTATAAGAAAGTTTGAAATATAGCTTTATTTTTTTTAATCTGAGCAGGATCAAATAAGCTAGCTATACTGGCTATTTTATAATTGGATAAGCCGGTCTTATAGTCTATAATACGAATGAAGTGGTTGGATCTATCTATACGATCTATCACACCACTTAACCAAACCTTGCGTACTATATCTAGGTTCAATAAGATGGGTTGCTTAATGGCTACCTCAACGCCCAAAATAGTAAATGGTGCATCCGAACGATCTGAGTCCAGCATACGGACTAAGAGCTTTTCTAGTAGTGCATGAAGTAACATAGGCGCACTTAGTTCAGTCCGTTGCGCATCTATAACTTCTTTTAGCTTTATTTTTATATTTGACGCTAGTTGCATGACCATTTCTTTATCCATCTGTACACCTACAAAAGGTTGGTAACACCGTTCCATAACACGATGAAACAATGTACCCAACTGTACAGCCTCTCTGCCATCCTTGGGCCATACGCGCTGCTTTAATTGAAGCAAATAGATAAAATAAAATTGAAGTGGACAAGATAAATAAGCAATCAATGCAGAAGGTGTTAAACTAGAGGCAGCAGCTGATGACTCTTTGACCATAAACTTATTTAATAACTGCATTACTCCATCATCTTTTTGAATAGATATAACAGGAATTGATCTAGTACGCGAATGGATGGAATGATCAGACTGTATAATTTTTAACTTACTATCAAAGATCAACTGCATTAACAGTCGACTCATTTCACTAGAAGTATCTAAACTATTTTTTTGGACATAGTGACAATAGATATTTTGGGCGCGCTGCAATAATCTATAAAATCCATAAGCTGTGCTGTTTTCTGCTACTTTATCTAAAAATGACAGTCCAAAGGTATAACGCAGGTCATACGGTATAAAAGAATCATAATGCATCGGTTTAGGAAAGGACCCTTCATTCATATTCAGAAAAAAAATATGTTCAAAATCTAGGTTATAGGATCCAGCAACTTCCACAATATAGAGTCCTGTTATAGGATGATTTTGATGAAAGCATATTTTACTTTCTTTTAGACGATTTAATAAAAAAGCAACAGAACAGCTATCCATTTCTGCTGCTAGGCCATCAATATATTTCAGTAGATGAGTTAGTGCCGTTTTATTCAGGGCTAAGAAAAGAGCATCTGTCTCTATAAAATAGTGATCTATATAAGCTAACCCTGCCTTAAGGTAGGATAAAAGGTCTTTATGCGCTTTGTTCAACCATAGATCAGAGGCTTCCGATTGATAAGATGGATCATTTGAAAAGGGATGGCCTATAGCCAGTCCCGATTGCGTCATGTCTTTCACAAATGGATAACATAGCGTCAAAAGATTAGCTATATAGCTTTCCAGCTGCGTCCCTTCCATAGTAGCTTCCCAAAGCTTTACCAATTGCTCTAATAAAGTATATATAAGCGTAGCGCTAAATGGGTACGCCAATTTACAATGTAAGGGAATAGATAGCTTAGAAAGCTGATCTAACAAAGGTATAAGTAAATCGCTACCACTTACTACTATGGCAGTTTGGCTGGCTGGAAACTTGGGTAGCCCCTTATTCGTTTTTTTTTGTAAAGCTGTCACTACTGCTTGCACCTGTGCGACCATACTAGAAGCTTCTATAAGCCAAACTTTTTTACCAGGATCATTCAAATAAGTAGCAGTTGGAAAACTTTTCTGAAACCATTTTTTTGCTCTATGCTGGCGCAAATAATGCCCCGCTATATTATTTGGATGCTCTAAATAATGGGCGTCAACATCCCAGAAAAAAGTAGTAGAAGCGATTGCCTTACATTGCTGAATAAACTGCTCTTCAACAGCTGTTAAGAGATTAAAGCCAATAAAGATGAGTTCCTGATAAGTAGCGATTAGCTTCGGTAATGGTTGTGCCATTCTATAACATAAACCTTCATATCCTTCTTGTTTTTCTATTAAACTTTCCCTAAAGGATTGATACAATAAGGGGAATTGCTGGCCAACAAACAGCTCTCCTTTTTGTTGAAATAGTGATAAAGTCCTAGCCTTTTGAAGAGATCCCAATAGATTCTGGTCTACAAAAGTATCAATGGTATTTTTTTTTTGCTGGATAAAGGATGCCCACAAGGCACTATCATTTAAAAGGTGGGTATCTATACCATTAAAATCTTGTAAAAGAGTAAGCCCCCAACCATAAAATTGCTCAAAAGATTCTTGCCTATTTAAAACCTGTTCGGCTAATCTATATAACCTACTGAGCAAGCTTAAAATAGGTAATGGCTTGATGCTACTATGCATCATTATCAACTGATGCAAGGTTAAACAAGTAACACTTTTTTGTTCCCTTTTTTTATTGAACAGAGATTGAAAATAATCAATAGATAGTTGGGTAGGAAATATTAAAAGTGATTGCTGCTTCCTATTGGACCGATGCAAATGGTGGATGACTTGTGCTAAAAAAGGTTGATGGGTTAAGGTTCTCATAGATTTTGTCTGGTCTACAATTGATTTTTATTAGTGCTTCCGCTTACCTAAAGTTTTAGATAGTATACTGGGTCAAAAGTTTATTAGAATTTGGATGGAGCCATTGTGCTTACTTCTAGTAGGTAAACATTTATGTACTGATTCTGTTTTATTTATATTATCAAATACATATATAAAAGTATATTGCATCTCTAGCCGAACTACGTCGATCGGCCTCCAACAAACCAACCAAGTAATAGCCATACCATGGCCACAATAGGAACGAAATTGTGTACCACTATATAATGGATTAGGGAGATAAAAATATAATCTAGTACTATAGCTTTGTGTTTTAAATAAAACGGATTTACAAGTAAATTGCCATTTATTTCTTTTCCATTTTTGTCTACTAGATAGCGCATAGCCATGATGGGGGTTTCCTAAAAAAGTATAATGGATATATTGTACTTCCAAGTTGCTCCACCAATAATCGGTAAGCTTGTGGTCTACCCTACATTTAAAACTATTTTGGATCGCTCGCTGAACTTCTATGCCACCTGATCGATCTGCTCCTTTAGGCTTATTGCGCGGATGGTGATATAGCTTATGCTGTACCAGTAATATAGTTGAGCGATTCAATACATAATTAGAACGCATGGTAAAACAATGGCCGATACTGACTACTTTTAGCTGTGGTTTAGGACATAATATGGTAAAAAAGTGACTGCTTGTTGTTAGTTTCCAGCTAGATAGAGGGGTAAACTGCAAACAGACATACCCCCCTTTTTCATTTCCGTGGTCTGTACTATAATGTTTAAAAGCATTGCCATACGGCGTGTACCATCTTTTCCCATAGTAATATACTGTACCAGACAGATCTATATAACGGGAAAAACTTATAATACATCCTATAATCAATGCTTTTGACTTTTTAGACCCAATTGCATTTGGAAAACTAAACCCTAGCTCTCCGAATCCTATCCAGTTTTTCCATAGCAAACGATAGAATACACTAAGCCCAAGTTGGTTTTGCAATAAATAGGAAACAGTTGCTTCGTCTTTTAGCACAACCGGTATATCGTAATGGTTATAAAGCAGATTCATTCCCACCTCTGTTTGATTCCTATGACACTGCTTCCGTATGGTGCATCCAAGGACCTGTTCATTTACCATACCTTTTTTTGCTAAGTTATAGGTGGTATCATACTTACCGATGCAGTCTATCCGATGGGTATAACCCTTCTGTTGGCCATTTAACTGTAGGGCAGCATCTAAGTTATGGTTGCTATAGAATCCCGTTAACTCCATAACGCCTACATCGGATGTGATGGCTACCCCCCGTAATCCAACACGTCTAATGCCCTTATAGGGACGAATGCCGATATGATTAGAACGAATGACCGAACTGATCGCATCTCCTTTGTGGGTATAGCCTGCACTTAATAACAAACCCTGTCCATGTCCTATTTGGTAATCACCAACTACCATTCGTTTTATATACTTTTTATGCTTTACCATTACAAAGATGGACCATAGATTAAATCCATAGCGATAGGTAGCATGATCCCAACAAAAAGATTCCCCTGCTTGTTTTCTAGCGGTGATACCCCATGTTATATCGTTTTGATGATCAAATAAAAATTGAACAGTATAGCTATCTAAATTGCCTAAGGTTGAAGACTGGTTAAAATCCCTTGAGCGCAATGCAGGCATATAACGAAATAAAAAATAGTTGGATTTGCTTGTACTGCTTTTCAAGCAATGATAGGGTAAATGGTACGTTTCTGCTACATAAACAAAAGGCAATAGCAAAGCTATAGTCACTAAATCAAAATCAGGAATGGCCTGTAGTTCATATTTGGAATACAATGGACCTGTAATCGCTAGATGGGTAAAATAATTTTTTATTTGATTTTTAGATAAAATACCTAATGCATCCAATGATGCTTCTGTTGCCTTATTTAAGTCTAATGGGGCAGCATAGGCTTCTTGAAGCCTTTCTTTGATGGATTCAAAATCTGCTTCTTCCGTAAAATTTTGACGCTGGTAGATTGCATTTACATAATCATCAAAAGCAACCAAATGGCGTAATGATGAAGAAAAAGCTATAGAACCGTTATGAACCAATAGAATAAAAAAAAATAAAGTATCTACGCATGCTTTAAATTTTTGACTATGGAGAAAAAATTAATTGCTCTGCATATGCCTTACCACAGCAATAATTTTAGAGGAAATTAGGGAAAAATCTGCAGGATACAAACGGTTGTAGAATAGGCTGTCTATCTATCTCATACACTTTCCATAGACAGATGCAAAACGTTGCATCTGTAGTATAGTGGTTACTTTGTACCATCAAATGTTATCCAGTATAGATAGATCAATAGTCTGAACCCTTTTACAAAAAAATGCTATATTTAACAGCAAAGCGTTAAATAATGATAAATAACAAACATTATGGACCCTAGAAAATATACTATTAAAGCGCAAGAAGCGATACAAAGCGCTATAGCAGTAGCGGAAAAAAACCAACAACTTACGATCGAAAATGGTCACTTACTGAAGGCCATTTTAATCAGCAATGAAACACATGTTACCTTTCTTACCAAGCAACTTCAAGTTGCCTTAACGCCTTTAGAAGAAGCATTAGATAAACTCATCCAAACCTATCCAAAAGCATCTGGTCAGCAGCCTTATTTATCACCCAATATGGATGTTACCTTTCGTGAAGCAGAAAGTTACAAGAAAAAATTAGGCGATGACTTTGTAGCAGTAGACCATTTACTTTTAAGTCTTTGTTCGGGTAAAGATCAAACGGCAACATTAATGAAAAAGCACGGCATAGCAGAAGCTCCGTTGCTACAAGCGATTCAAGCCTTACGGGGTACCCATAAGGTTACCGACCCTAGTGCAGAGTCTAAGTATAGATCATTGGAACGTTACGCAAAAAACTTAAATCAATTGGTTAAAGAAGGCAAAATAGATCCAGTGATTGGGCGTGATGAAGAATCTCGAAGAACGGTACAAATTATTTCACGTAGAACGAAAAGTAATCCTCTATTGATTGGAGAGCCAGGTGTAGGTAAAACAGCTATTGTAGAAGGATTGGCGCAAAGAATTGTAGCTGGTGACGTCCCTGAAAATATCAAATCTAAGATTATTTTTGCATTAGACCTAGGTCTTTTGATTGCTGGCGCCAAATACAAAGGCGAGTTTGAAGAACGGCTTAAAGCTGTCATTAAAGAAGTCGTGGATTCCGACGGGGAGTTTATTCTTTTTATCGATGAAATCCACATGCTTATTGGGGCAGGTGCCTCTGGAGAAGGGGCCATGGATGCAGCGAATCTACTTAAACCAGCGCTTGCGCGTGGGGAACTACATGCTATTGGTGCCACTACGCTAAAGGAATACCAAAAGTATATAGAGAAAGACAAAGCGCTAGAAAGAAGGTTTCAAGTCGTAATGGTAGACGAACCCAGCCAAGAACATGCAGTTTCTATTATACGAGGCATAAAGCCCAAATATGAGCTCCATCATGGTGTGCACATTAAAGACAATGCAGTGATCGGAACTGTGCGCCTATCTGACCGTTATTTACCAGGTTTTCTGCCTGATAAAGCGATAGATGTAATGGATGAAGCAGCTGCTAAAAAGCGGATTGATTTGGATGCTGTTCCTGTAGACTTAGACCAGATACAACGAAAAATTACGGAATTAGAAATTGAAAGAGAGGCAATTCGAAAAGAAAAAGACACTGCAAAGTTAGAAGAATTGTCTAAAAGCATTGAGGAGCTAAATGAAAAAAAGCAAACCCTCAAAGCAAAATGGGAAAATGATAAGTCTATTGTGGAGGGTGTCCGTACGCAGAAAAAACAAATTGAACAGCTGCGTTTGGATGCTGAACAAGCTGAGCGAAATTTTGACTATGGTAAGGTTGCAGAAATTCGATATGGAAAGCTTATAGAAGCAGAAAAAAAACTCAAAACTTTACAAGAAAAGATAGAAGCACTTCGTGAGACTAGCCCACTTTTTAAAGAAGAAGTCACGCAAGAGGATATTGCTGAAATTATAGCGCAAAGGACCGGTATTCCTGTTTCTAAAATGCTACAAGATGAACGCGAAAAACTACTACAGTTAGAGGCTGTCCTAGCCCAAAGCGTCGCCGGTCAAGTAGAAGCTATTCAGGTCATTGCTGAAGCAGTACGTAGAAGCCGTGCTGAATTACAAGATCCTCGTAAGCCTATTGGTTCTTTTATTTTTTTAGGTACTACTGGTGTAGGTAAAACTGAACTGGCTAAAGCACTGGCACAATTTTTATTCAACGATGAGCAGGCTATGATTCGTATAGATATGTCAGAATACCAGGAAAAACATGCAGTTAGTCGGTTGATTGGTGCGCCACCAGGCTACATAGGATACGATGAAGGAGGGCAACTTACAGAAGCGGTACGTACCAAACCCTACTCCGTAGTTTTATTGGATGAAATAGAAAAAGCACATCCCGATGTCTTTAATATTCTATTGCAAGTATTGGATGATGGTAGACTAACGGATAATAAGGGAAGAACGGCAAATTTTAGAAATACCATTATCATTATGACCAGTAATGTAGGTGCACATCTTATTCAAAGTGCGTTTGCTGGTATTGAAGATTTGCCTTCTAAAGAAAGCTTGGAAGAGACCAAGACAGCGGTCCTACAATTGCTGCAAACCCAAATGCGTCCAGAGTTTTTAAATCGTATCGATGAAATCATCATGTTTAATCCCCTTTCTAAAGGGATTATTAAGGATGTAGTCCATATTCAGGTAGAGAAGCTTAAAGCAGACCTACAAAAGAATGGCATAGTCATTCAGATGGATGAGCCACTTATAGACTACCTAGCAGAAGAAGGATATAGCTTGCAGTTTGGTGCAAGACCGCTAAAACGATTGATGCAGCGCATTATACTTAATGGTTTATCTAAAGCATTACTATCTGGAAAAGTGACCAAAGACCAGCCCATTCTTGTTTGTTACCAGAAAGAATCCGTAGTATTCTCAAATACTACCTAAATAATACTGCAATTCGATAAGAAGATTTGGGAAAATTTATTTAAATGACTTAATATATTGGTGGGTTGGGTCTAAACCAATCCATCACCTAAGTCATTTTTGATGCAAGCTATGCTAACATACCCTATCAAAAAATACCTTTATTGGATGGTAGCTTACACATTGGCTAGCTGTCAGCAACAGCATCGAATGGAAATGAGGAGCTGTTCAACCAAACAAAGACAACCCAATCTAAATTCTGCTACAACCGAGCGGAATGATTCCGCAATAATACCGCCTTTGCCTAAATTTATCCTGGTATTGTTACATGGTCTTAACATGGATTCCTCTGAAAATGATAAGATAAAGGAAGCAGCAGCCGAAGCATTTAAAGAAGATATTTTAATCATTCAGCCAAAATGTAGAGAAGGGCTAAAATCGGCCTATCTATCCATTGAGACGCAAAGCAAACAAGTTGCTGAAGAAATAAAAAAAACAGTACGTAATACCTATCCGCAATATGATGAAGAAGCACTTCAGGATTTACAGATCAGTATATTTGGCTATAGCCAGGGTGGTTTAGTGGGGTGTATATTGGCAGCCAACCATAGCAACGATTTTAACATTACCGCTGTAATTACTGCGCATGCACCACTGTATGGCACAGAAGCACTTGACAATAACGTAGCTGATGTAAAGGCGTTTACAACAAAGGCAAAACCAGGATTAAATGCTATAGGCCATCCAGACAGTTCACAAGTCAATATGCAGCTAGCCGCTTGGTTACTTAACGGGTTTTGTATCAATAAATTTACTAAATTTTTCTTCAAAGGGTTAAGCGATATGCGTAGCGATAGTACATGCATTGCACGTATCAAAAAATTCATACGTGAAAATAAGAATGACAAAGAAAACCACGAAATTCCTATACTCCTTATAGGCGGTTACCTTTCTAATCTGTCTGAACATTTTGATTATGAATCAGCCTATGAGAACCAAGTACAGGAACTAAATCAACACTATGCATTATTGGCTACTAAACAGAAAGATGGAGCACATGATATTTTACTCTCCATAAAAAGTCAACTATGTAGAGGATCTAGCTTTGAGAATATTGCCGATTCTGGTAATGATCCTGTTTATGCAAACAATGTAGCAACCTATGTTGCTAAGGAGCAACTCCATTGTTGGAATCTGATGGTAATTTTATCTGATTACAAAGTGCAATATGGCAAAACGCTGTTTCAAAACAAAGACGCTATAGCCTTGATAACAGAATTTTTAAGTAAACACAGATTTTGAGGAAATGGTTACGTAATGGCCATCAGATCCGCAATGGACAAAGTCTATTTAATCCAACAAGCACATACCAAGCTGATTATATCATGTTTATTATTATTATCAGATAGGTACTTATAACACTATTCGCTTATATGTGCAAAAAATAGAGTCAATCCATCTAGTTTAGATCATAGTAGCACCCTTTGCCGTTTTGCTTTTACATTCCGTGTGTACGCACACACCCAGATGAACCTAAAACCGCTTGCAGGAAATGATTGCACCAAACAAAATTTGGGAAAGCATAATCTTTATCATGCAACCAAACCTGTAGAACAGCGGACTAAAATCTCTCCTACAATCTATAGATCAACAAGGCAGCCCGCAAATGTTTCAGTGGATAAACTTGAAATTAATCCGGTGTCACAAAGATTTCCTACTGTCTTCCTATCATTATCATATGGATTATAGGTCTAAACGTGTGTAAATTGGCTTGTTACCTTAGGGAAACTGTCTGTATAATCTCAGACTGAATATACTAAGTGGAAGGCCATTCATTTTACCCTTACATGCGACCCACTAAGTGGGTACACCGCTACTTGAGCGCACCCGTAAGGATATGCAGCAATTTATATCCGATGCAGTAGCTGGATTGCAGCTTATAGATTATCCACTAGCTAGAATCAAAAGGATCAGCATGATAGCAGCATGGGTATACACACTTGCTCGTCTAAGCTGGGCGCCTGTAAATGGTTTAAAAGATATAGCCCCCAATAGCAGATGTCTAAAAAGCATATATATGTTTTTACAAGACAACGTTGACATACCTTGTTTACTGATCGGTACCTATCAGAATGATTTGCTATCCTTATTCAACACCGATATCAAAACAGACAAGGATCAGGAGGCAATAGCCCAATTAAATGACGCCTACACACTATTTGTTAGTGGTAAAAAAGGGACAAAACATGATACTTTGATTCCACTAGCTAGTCAATTATGGAAGGAAGAAAATGTACATACCCTAATACCCTTAGATACAAAAAATTTAGAGCATAAATACCTACCTATAGTTGGGTCCAACCATCCCCCAATAAAAAGAAAAATCTATAAAGGGCTACTTCATGCCAGAAACTTAATTGCTATAGATCCTGATTTATTTGTAAACCACGGTGAAACAGTTCTTTATGCGCACTCAATATTAACCGATTTAATCCAGTATATTAAAGGCTTGGTACAAAACGCTGGAGAAAATTCCTGAAGAAATGATCAGCTAGCCATATGGATTGTATTTTTATAAGGGATAAAATCGATCTATAGCTAAAATTTAAGAGAAGAAAAAGGCTTATTCAATATCAACCACAGAGCCAATAGAGCTAGCTTTTATATATTTTCTTGCTTGAATTTGCTCTATTTGTTTTGTGATCGTTTCCTTTAAAAGATCTATATGTAGCTGTTTCGTGGCAGATATAAAAACGGCAGGATAACCATCAACAGTATGACTATATAATCCTGTTCTGAGCGCAACTTCTATTGGTGTATCCATTGCTTGCGTAACCCTTAGTATAACTTTCTTACTTTGGGACATCATGTCCATCTTATTGAATACTAAAATTCTTGGTAGGTGTGCTGCACCTATTTCTGCTAGGGTTTGATCAACTATATGTATTTGCTCTTGAAAACCATCATGTGATCCATCTACTATATGCAACAGTAAATCAGCTTCTTTAATTTCTTCTAATGTAGACTTAAAACACTCCACCAGCGTGTGGGGTAGTTTACGAATAAATCCGACTGTATCAGTTAGTAAAAAAAAGTTCTGATTTAATACTACCTTACGTACAGTAGCGTCGACTGTAGCAAATAATTTATCGTCCGTTAAGACATCCGACTTAGATAATAACTTCATTAAAGTAGATTTTCCTACATTTGTATACCCTACCAATGCCACCCGAACCAAATCAATACGCGCCTTTCGTCTGGTAGTACATTGTTGCGCAATAGTGGCCAATTTTTTACGCAATTGGGTAATTTTATATTGAATCATTCTTTTATCCGTTTCTAATTCTTTTTCGCCAGGGCCACGCATACCTGCACTACCTCCTTTCTGATTGGTAAGGTGGGTCCACATTCTGGTAAGTCTTGGTAATAAATATTGATGGTATGCCAATGCGACTTGTGTTCTAGCTTGTTTGGTTTGGGCACGCATGGAAAATATATTAAAGATCAACAAACTTCTATCTAATATCTGACAAGATAGTAATCTTTCTAGATTGCGTAGTTGTGACGGCGTAAGCGCATCATCAAAAATAGCGAACCTAACCTTTTCTGCTTTTATAAAAGCAGCTATTTCTTTTACTTTACCCTTACCTACAAAAGTAGCACGATTTGGATGCTCTAACCTTTGCATAAAATTTTTAACAATTTTTAATCCGGAAGTACCTGCCAAAAAGGCCAATTCTGTAAGGTATGATTCTGTTTTAGCTAGAGGCTGATGGAATGTAACAAGCGTTATTAAAATGGCTGTTTGGGCGCTCTCATTGGCTACTAGGTTAGATGGATTAGACCTATCTGTGTACATAAATGACTAGATGATTTATAAAAAAACAAAATATACCATTATAGTAATGGTACTACTGCATCTGTTTCACACAACCCATTGAAGTAAATTTTTTCCACTCATTTCTTTAGATGGTGATAACCCTAATAAGGACAACAAGGTTGGCGCTACATCGGCTAATGTGCCAGCGTTAGCTAGTTTAGCTGGCTTACCAACGTAAATCAATGGAACAGCTGCGATGGTATGGGCAGTATGGGGCTGTTGTATTTTGGGATCATACATACATTCTGCATTACCATGATCAGCTGTAATAATCGCTTCACCCCCCTTCTGCTTTAATGCAGCAATAATTTTAGCAAGACATTTATCAACAATTGTAATACCTGCTTCTGTAGCCAATTGATTACCTGTATGACCCAACATATCAGGACTTGCAAAGTTGCAAATAATGACATCATAAACCTTTTGTTCAATGGCTCGAACCATTTGATCGGTAATTTCTACCATACGCATCTCAGGCACTAGATCATAGGTAGCTACCTTTTTAGAAGGAATAAGTAGACGGCTTTCATTGGGAAAAGGGCGTTCAACGCCTCCATTAAAAAAGAAAGTCACATGGGCATATTTTTCTGTTTCTGCTATACGCAACTGCGTTAAACCGGCTTTTTCCAGACAAGCCCCTAAGCCATTTTGTATAGATAAAGGGGGAAAAGCTATGCGACTAGGAATATCAGCTGCGTATGATGTCAATGAAACAAAATCAGCTAAATGAGGATAAATTGTACGTTTAAAGTTTGAAAAATTAGGATCCACTAAAGCACGACTAAGTTGCCTTACACGATCTGATCTAAAATTCATAAAAAAAACAACATCTCCCGAATCAATCGTTATAGGTGGCCTATCTAATGGACAAATACAAGTAGGCTGTACAAATTCATCTGTTTCACCGCGCGCATAAGCTGCTTCTAAACCGCTTAAAGGGGTTGAAGCATTATAGGCTGCTTGACCTGTTACGATACAATTATAAGCAGCTTCCGTACGCTCCCAACGATGGTCTCGATCCATTCCATAATATCGGCCAGTAAGCGAAGCAATTTGACCTATCCCTATTTGTTTACATTGCATTTGCAAATGTTGGATGGAAGTTACGCCACTAATAGGTGGTGTATCACGTCCATCCAGCATAACATGAATATAGCAGTTTTGCACAGCCATTTTTCCACACAACGCTAACAAAGCGTATATATGTTTTTCATGGCTGTGGACCCCACCAGCTGATAAAAGTCCTACTATATGAACAGATGCCCCACTATTATTTGCCTTAGTTAAGGCAGATAAAAATACTTTGTTGGTAAAAAAATCGCCTGTTTCAATCGCTTTATTCAAACGTGTCAAATCTTGGTCTAGGACACGACCTGTGCCAATGGTCAAATGACCCACTTCGGAATTACCTACTTGACCTTCTGGTAGTCCTACTGAAGCACCAGACGCATCCAATAATGTATGGGGATAGGCCTCCATTAAATAATCCCAATATGGCGTTTTTGCACCTGCAATAGCATTATAACGAACTTCTGTTGAATGGCCCCAACCATCAAGTATCAATAATATAATGGGTTTGGGTGGTTTAAATGTGCGCATAGAGCTAGAAAAAAACGAAACCGTTTTATGAAGAGAGGCTTTCGCTCAGGTGAAAATATTTCTATTGAACCGTACAGAATTGGATAGCATGCCACTGTAGTTTATGACAAAACGATAGCTTACAACTAAGATGGCAACATGCAAATTCTAACGCTCCTATATATAAGCAAGGCTAAAGATAACATCAATATAGTGCATTTATAGCGCTAAACTTTAAAACAAGTGACTTATCTATACCAAACTTTTAAGTTTAAACAGCTCTTTATCCTGCAAAAAGATCCACTTGCCACGAGGTATATGCTGTTTAGTAAGATGGGCATAACCTACCCTATCTAATTGATAGACCAAATAACCTAAATGGCTAAAAATTCTTCTAATAATGCGATTTTTACCCATATGAATGGCTATACCTATTTGAGTTGGATCTGCTTCTACTATAGAGACTTGATCTACTTTGACAAAGCCATCTTCTAGTAAAAGGCCTTGTTGAACGGCACGTAAATCCTCAACTTGTATCGCCCTATTCAATACTACATGATAAAACTTCTTAACTTTACTGGCAGGATGCGACAACTTCCAGGCCAAATCTCCGTCATTGGTTAGGAGTAATAGCCCTGTAGTATCATAATCTAGCCGACCAACGGGATAGATGCGTTCGGCACAATACCGTTTACTAATCAGATCTAAAACTTTCCTTCGACCTTCAGGATCTTGTAGTGTAGTAACATATCCCCTTGGTTTATTCAAAAGTATATACTTTAGTTTTTCTGGACGCAAAGGAATACCTTTGTACGTAACTACTGCATCAATTGGTATTTTTATACCTAACTGCTGTACAACTGCACCATTAACCGTTACATCACCTGACTTAATGCGTTGATCTGCCTCCCTTCTTGCACAAAGACCAGCATTACTAATAAATTTGTTTAACCGTATTAAAGACACTGCAGAAGAGCTATATAGAAAAACTGTCCATAGAGCATGATAAAACGTACAACCTAAGGATTATTTTTTTGCATTTAATTTTGCGTCCACTGCATACATGGTATGAGGGACTACCTTTAAACGTTCTTTGTCTATAACTTTACCTGTTAAAACACAAACACCATAGGTACCACTTTTAATGCGTTGAATAGCAAGTTCAATTTGTTTTATAAACTTTTGCTGACGCTCAGCCAATTGACCTACATTTTCTGTCTCTATCACCTCTGCATTTTCTTCAAATGGTTTACCAGCAACCTCTAGGCCCGCTTCTTGTCGACTCAAAACTTTCTCCAATACTTGGAGTTCATGGTTGGCTTTTTCTAATTTTTCTAAAAGAATCTTTTCAAAAAACCTTAACTCCTCAGGTGAATATAATTCTTCTGCCATAAATTTTTGATCTTAATGGTCCCAACCTAAAATAACAAGTTTAATTGTTTTTGTTACATTACAGCACCTCAGTAATGTAGAATGCGCACTTATGGCTTAGCCAACGAATAATAATGCATCAACAGGCTGTTCCAAAGCAATTAACATTCTACCACAATGTTCACAAAGTACTATTTTATTCCGGTCATAGACACCTATTTTTTGTTGAGGAGGAATCACTATACAACATCCCCCACACGCCCCTTTTTTAATAGGGACTACTGCCAAATTATTAGGTACATTTTTTCTAATCCTTTCATAGGTAAGATACAAAGGGTCACCTAGAACAACTATAATTTCTTTTCGTGTCTGAAGCAATGCTTGCTCTTCCCTTTCACTTGCTTTTAAAATTATTTTAAGTTCTTCTTTTTTCAAAACTAAATCAGATTTTTTTGATTCTAAAAGTTTCGAAAAATCTTCTAAATTAGCTTGGTGTTGCTCTATGTTTCCATAAGCATTACGTAGAAATTTTTCTGCAAGTTGCATATCCAATCTATGCAAGTCAAGTTCTTTGGTAATGGCGTCATATTCTCTATTATTTCTCACTTCCATTTGCTGCGCTTCATACTGCTGGAGCTTTTTTTCAACTTGCTTGATAAATGCCTTTTTATGTACTACCTCCTCTTTTAGTTTACTCAAAAGTGATGCACGCTCTTCTATAGTTGCACACAATGCCTCTATCTGTGCTTCTAATTCAGATACCTCTTCTGGAAGGGTACCTCTAAGCTTCAAAATATTATTAAGATTTGTATCAACATCCTGAATCTCAGACAATTTTTTTAATTTAATTGCAATATTTTTATCCATTAGCTAATCGTTAATGTGGTGAATAGGATTGGTAATAGTCTTAGAGCGTAGTATTGCAATATTATTAAATTCTTTTGATAATAATGCAAGTATCAATTTTTTAAGACCCAATCGAGTCGCATGATGACCTATGTCAATCAGTAATGTTTTACCATTGGCTTCTAAAAATTGTTCATATTGTAGGCCGGTTGTAATAAAGGCATCTATTTTTTTGTTAAGTACTTCTTGTAATAACCCACTACCACTGCCCGCATAAACCGCCACTGTTTTAATAGGCCGGTCAAAATAACTTGTATGTTGAAGATAGGATAAATTCAACTTTGTTTTAATATACTTTAAAAAATATTTATCTGGTAACTCTATAGGCAAACTACCCAATACGCCACTCCCTCTATTGTTTACAATTACTTCTACCTGCTCTAAATAATAGGTGACCTTTTTATAAGGATGAACATTAAGTAAAGTTTGCATAATTCTTTCTTTACAAAACATAGGTACCATAAAAGTAAGCTGGCTTTCTTGTAAAAATTCTAATCCTGACTGAGCAGGAAAATAGGATACAGCTTCTACTCCTAGTACAGGGTGATCATTAACCGCAACAGCGGTTAGCTGTTCAGTAGCCAATACAGCTCCTACTTGGCATAAAGATTGAATTAAATGTTTCGCTGCATGGGGCAAGAGAAAGGTAGTAAGCCTATACATACTTACTTTCTGAAGAATGATGGGGTAGGTTTCTTGTAACTCAATTAAATGGGCGATTCGATGGCTAGCTCCCTGACCGAGATGGTCTAAATTAGTACTAAAAATATAAATAGTAAGTTTATACTTTATGGCTTTAATAATACATCCCCCAGCATAACTTTCTGGGGTAATTTTAGCCAATGGTTGGGTAAAAAAAGACTGATTTACTATTATAAAATTACACTTATTTTCAACAGCCTCATCCAATAACGCTTCCGTTATATCTAGGGCAATCAATATGCCCGTTACTATATTATCTGTATCACCAACTACAACACCAGACCTGGCCATACCATGCTGGCCTTGCAACTGCACGTTTTGCTTCAGGTAGTTTATCACATCAGATATGGTAACAGCAGTAGGGCTATATCTCGGTGCTTTTGTAGTCATTAAGGTGTTTAAATATATAATGCGAATCAATTAAAATTTAGTTAAAGAAGACTTTAATATAAGAAAAATACCCTTACTTGTGTAACACACATCCGTTGTAGGGTATTATAGTCCATCATTTCTATTAGTAATATATAATTTATGTTTTCACTATGGTTGCAGATAGTGCGTTGGGGGTATGGAAGAATGGTTGCACTACGTCATTTTTTATACAACAAAAAAATTAAAAAAACTTTTTTTTATAAAAAGCCCAAAGTGATCAGTATAGGCAATCTATCAGTAGGTGGTACCGGTAAAACACCTTTGACAATCTATTTGGTCAAATTGCTTGCTAAGTACCAAATCGTAGCGGTGCTTAGTAGAGGCTATAAGCGCAAATCGGTAGGCTTTAAAGTAATCAATGGACTAGACTCTGCTTTAACAGCAGGTGATGAGCCTTATCTTCTATATACATATTTTGTAGAGAACCCTAATGTGGTTATTGCAGTTTGCGAAAACAGAACCAAAGGGATAGACAAAATTATGGAATATAAGCCAGATATCGAAGTAATTCTTTTAGATGATGCTTTTCAACAGCTTTGCCTAATGCCCCACCTAAATATTTTACTGACTACTTTTCATCAACCTTTTTTTAGGGACCATCTACTACCATTGGGTGGATTACGTGAGCCACGTAAAGGCGCATCACGTGCTGATATAGTATTGGTAACCAAAAGTCCACAAAATCTTAGCCCATTAAAAATGGAAGCCATAAAAGCCTCTATACAACCATATTATACCAAAGCCATACCGATTTTTTTTACATATATCATCTACCATAATCCTATCATGATAGGTGATCAAAAAGCAGATAGATTGCCCATTGTGCTACTACTGGTTACTGGTATTGCAACCCCCCTACCCTTACGGAATTATTTAGAAACGAATGGACATAAGATTACACAGCTGATTTTTCCAGATCATCACTGGTTCACTTATGCTGATATATTAAAAATTATCAGTGTATTTAATGGATTAAGTCATACAGATAAAGCAATTGTTACAACAGAAAAAGATTATGTAAGATTTATAGCGCATGATTGGATCAAACCATTAGCCCAATTACCTATATTTTATATTCCTATAGAGATAGGATTTATGCAAGAAACAGAACAGATTTTTGAAAAAATTATTATAAAAACTATAGTATAGTGGACCGAAAAAACTGGACAGAAAATTAGATACTTTGTTTCGTATTGTATTAGTTTTATTGTTTCACAAACGAGTTTATGAAATGGGAAGAAAAAAGGTTAGAAAGTTTAGTTCAGTAGAGAAGACTAAAATAGTA